>NZ_CP109162.1:7707668-8030742 GCF_035920445.1 Nocardia sp. NBC_01730
GAGGCGCTGGACAATACCGCGCGGTTCCTGGAGCGCTCGGTATCGTCGGGCTCGACGCTGTCGACGGCGTGGGCCGAGATCGCGCGCGCGGTGGCGCTGGCCAAGCACGGGTCCGCGGCCGAGGCGCTGGCGATGACCAACGGCGTGCTCACCCGCCACCGAGGTGAGCGGGACACCTGGACGGCGAGCTGGGCGGTCGGCGCGCACATCGTCGCCCTCGCCCAGGTCCTCCTCGAAGACCTGGCCTCCGGCGGCGATCCCGCCACCGCGAGTGCGTCGGCCACTGAAATTGCCTATCTGGTAGGGAGTTTCAAGACGCGTCAGCGTTCGATGGGGATCGCGATCGACCAGGTTCCGCTGATCGCCGCCGAAATCCGCAGCGCTGCCGAGGTTTCTCGCGCGTTGCTGGGTGACCGGACGTACGCGGCGGCTGAGCGGCGGACCCGACTGCGGCCGGAGCTGGACGAGTTGTGGTGGACAGCGACCGATTCGGCGTCCACCCCCCGGCGACCAGTCCGGCCCTCCGATACCCGCCCGACATCGCAGCGGCCCACGTCCCGCTGGAGCGAGTTGTCCAAGGCCGAACGTGACGTCGCCGTCTTCGCGGCCGCGGGCTGGCCCAACAGTGCGATCGCGTCCCGGCGGCACAGCTCCATCCGGACGGTCGACGCTCAGGTCGCCGCCATCCGGCAGAAGCTGATGATCTCCTCCCGCGCCGATATCGTGGGCCACATTCCCGACGAGCTCGTCGATCGCGTCCGGTACGAATCTGAACGAGGACCCCGCCGTGCCGGCAAGGGAACGCGCAGTCGATAGGCTGCTCCGACCGATGGTTATTGATCGATAGGTGCACCTGCATGTCGGAACTGAACCGCGGCGGTGGTGACGGCCCCGCCGCGCCCAGTGAGTTCGTGGGCAGGCACGCCGAGCTGCGGCAGGTCGACGTGCTGCTGGGGTCGCCGAATGCCCGGCTGATCACCCTGGTCGGACCGGGTGGCATCGGCAAGACGACGCTGGCGGCCGAGGCTGTGCGCCGGTACCGGGACGCGGCGCGGCACACGGTCTACTGGACACGGCTTGCCCGCCTGGCGCCCGGCGCGGAGACCGGAGCGGTTGCCGAGGAGGTGGTGCAGTCGGTCGCGAAGGGCGGCATCGCGGGCCGGTCCGCCTGGGACGCCCTCGTGGACACTTTCAGCGGTGGTGACGCGGGCGAAACCCACCGGACGATCCTGGTGCTGGACAACTGTGAGCACGTGCTCGACGGGGTGGCGCCGCTGATCGTGGGCCTGCTGGAAGTGGTGCCCGAACTGACCGTTGTCGCGACCAGCAGGGAACCGGTCGGCTGGATCGACGAGCACCTGGTGGCCGTGCCGCCGCTGTCAAGCGATCACGCCCTCGCGCTGTTCCGGCGGCGCGCCCAACTCACCGGACGGCCTATTCCGGAGGAGCCGGGACAACTTGCCATCGCCGCGCGGATCTGCGGGCATGTGGACAACAACCCGCTGTTCATCCGGCTGGCGGCAGCCCGCCTGCTGCACCGGCCGCCCGCGATCGTGCTGCGCGAACTGTCCGGCGATACCGACGACCGGCGTATGCAGTGGTCCCACGGCGCCAGGGGTGGAGTCGGAGAACGCCACCGCAGCGTCCGCGACGTGATCGCCTGGTCCTACGGTCTGTGTACCGACCGCGAACAGCTGCTGCTGGACCGGATGTCGGTGTTCGCTACCGGATTCGACACCGACAGCGACGAAACCCCTTCCGGCGGAGCGGACTCCGATGCCATCGCGGCGGTGTGCGCGGACCCGGCGTTGCCGGAGCAGGACATCGATCGTTTGTTGGAGCGTCTGGTCGAACGGTCGCTGCTCTCCGTGCACATCACGGCGGTCACGGTCCGGTACTACCTGCTCGAGAGCGTCCGGGTGTTCGTGCGAGACCGGCTGTCGGTCCGCGGCGACGACCTGGACGAGGTGCGCCTGTTGGCCCGGCACCGGCGCTACTACCGGGACCGGGTCGCCGCGGGCCCTGCCACCTGGTACGGCCCACGAGAACAGGGCTGGCTCGACTGGGCGCGCGCGGCGTGGGACAACATCCTGATTGCCATCGAGACCAGTCTCGCCGACCCCGAGGAGGCCGTCGTCGGCCTGGAGACCGCTACGACGCTGATGGCGCTGCGTGTCCCGTTCATTACCGGATCCAACCGTGCCATCACCGGTCTCACCGAACAGGCCCTCGAAGCCACCCGGTTCGTCGACCCGCCGCCGACCCGGCTGCGGATCAACGCGACAGCGCTGGTCGGATGGATCGCCATCTGGCAGGGCAGACACGTATACACTGCGCAGCTGCTGGACGAATGCGCCGCGGAGTGCCTGTCCGACCCGGATCTGCGCCGCCGCTGGCGCGAGAGCACCGCCGTCGACATCGGCTTGCCCGCCGCGGTCGAGTTCACCTGGGGCCTCGAGCTGTTGCTCGTCCACCTCGACCTGCGGGCGGTCGACGTCTTGGCGAGGGCACGAAGGAAGTTCGCCGCCGCCGGCGATCGGGCGGGAGAGCAGCGCAGCGAGTTGTTCGAGGCGCTCACCTGCGCGAACCTCGGTGACGCCGACTTGGCGCTCAATGTCGCGCGCGGTCACTTGGACCGGGCTGTCGCCTCCGACGCGGGTTGGGCGATCTCCTGGGCGGAGCTTGCCTGGATGATCGCGGTGTCCAGACACGGTGACCCACACGAGGCGGTGAAGCTCGGACAGTCGACTCTGGAGCGGGTGCTGACGACCGGGGACACCTGGACAGCGGGCTGGGTTGCCCACTTCATCACGATGGCGCTGACCTATATTCTGTCCGCCCGGATCGCCGCCGGCGACGCCGGCCGGGCCGCATTGACCGCCGCAGCCACCCGAATCGCCCATCTCCAGGGTGGAATCGCCACGCTGCACCGTTCGATGGGCATCGTCGCGGACCGGGTGACACTGGTAGCGCGCGGTACTGCCCATGCCATCGAGGTCGCGACCTCGGTCATCGGCGCGGAGACCTATACGGCCGCGGCCGGTCGCGGTGCCCGCTTGCGGCCGGAACATGATGAGCTGCAACGGTTTCTACTCGGCAGGCTCGCCATCGACCAGGTGCCGCGCCCGCGCCCGCAGGTCAGGGCGACCGCCTCGCGCTGGCACGAGTTGACGCCCGCGGAACGCGAGGTCGCGGTGCTCGCCGCCGCGGGCTGGGCAAACAGCGCCATCGCCGCGCGCAGGGGTAGTTCGATTCGGACGGTCGACGCCCAGGTCGCAGCCGTCCGCAGGAAGTTGATGGCGGCCACCAGGGCCGACATCACCTGGCATGTACCGGATCACCTCGAGGAGCGGCTACGGCTCGAATCCGAGCAGCGGGCGATGCGAACGCAGCTGCGCCCGTAACCGTCGCGACGGTTACGGGCGCAGCTGCGGTTCGATTCCGGTCAGGTCAGTGAGCCGTCGTAGCAGAGGCTCGCCGACCGCCAGGACTTCTGCGGCGCGGAGCCCGGGTCGAAGGCCCACTGGTCGATCGGCCCGGCGGCCTTCCAGAACAGCCCGCCCCGTCCGTCCGCGACCACCTGATACACGTCCTCGGAGCCCTCGATGAGCTGGCTTCCGACGCAGTAGTCGTTGTACTCCGTGCCGAACTGGCGTGCACCCGCGCTGAACAGGCCGGCGGGGTTGGTGTACGCGCCTGGGTTGGGGACGGTGCTCCGCTGCCCCGCCGCGTTCCCGCGGTGCCAGTACGGAGCGCCGAACTGATCGGTTCCGCAGGAGAAGCTCGAGCCGCCCGCGACGACCGTGTCGCCCTGACCGTGGGCGCCGCCCGCCCAGAGACAGGCAGCACCCTCGGCCTCTGCGGTGCCCGCGCCGAGGCTGAGGCCGCCCACCGCCATCGCGGCCGACGCCAGCAGCATGAGCGTGCGCGCCGTGGTGGAGCGCTTCTCGGTACCCGCGGACGTGGCGCGCAGCCCTCTGATTGTGATCATCGGTGTTTCTCTTTCGTGCTAGAGCTTGGTCCGGTGGATATCGATCGGACCTGGGGATCTTGTTGCTTCAGGTAATGTGCCGCTATATAGCGGCACATTTAATGGGGAAAGTTCGATGAGGGGACGGTTCGAGGCGACGCACCCGCCGCGGGGGAGTGCGTCGACCGCGAGGTCACTGGCACCAGCTGGCCTGCGGGCGGCACACGGTGTAGCCGCTGCCGTCCGGCCGCTGCACCTGCGACCAGCTCGAGCTGCCGTTGTCACCCGTGCCGGTCTGGCTCGGCGCGGGCTGGCTCTGGCGCTGGTAGTACTCGCGCAGGGCGTTGTTGTGCTCGTTTTCCCGCAGCGGGCTGCGGTCCCGGTGGTGGTAGCCCCTGGGATCGATGTGGTGCCAGCCGGTGGTGTCGCCCGAGCCGTTGCGGGGATCGGAGGGGCCCCCGTGCGGCTCGGCGGCGGCGAGGCCAGCGCCGCCCGCTGTGATGGCGCCGATGATCGCGGCACAGGTGAGCAGTCGCCGGGCGGCGGTGTTGGTGGTCATCGTAAGTCTCCGTTCGGATTTGAGCTGTGGTCGGCGGTGCCGCTCGCGGATCGGTCGACCCGGCGAGCGTCGGTGGTCGGAGCAGCCGCCGAAGAATGGGGTGGGGAAGGGGTCCGGGCGGCAGCCGTCGCGGTCGTCGTCGCGGTCGCGGTGCGGTGCCGGTCGTCACGGTCCCGGTCGTTGTGGAGTGCGAAGCCCGGCCTGTCGTTTCCATGGCGGCCCGGGCGTTCGGGGCTCGATGCCGCGACGGTGGCGTCGGGCTCGGCCAGCGCTTCGGTCGGCGTCGGGGTTTCCGGCGTGGCCGCTATCGCGCTCACGATCAGCGGGCGGACGAGCCAGGTCTGTGTCCGTCGCTGTGGTGGCGTGATCCCGGTCATTGTCGAAGTCCGTTCTCTCGTCACCTCGGGGCTCGGGGAGCGGGCCGGTGTGGCCCGCTCGATCGCTCCCCATCTATCGTGCCGTTGGATAACGTCACATTAACTGACGGGTCGATAGTTGTCGAGGGGTTTTCTCAGGAATGGGAAGCCTCAATGGCGGGCTGTTTGCCCGTCGGTGCGACTACCTGCGGCGATTCCGGCCTTTTTTGGGCAGAGTTCGCTTGCGGTTTCATTAGAAATACGGCCGATCGACCGTATTGTTTGGGGTGTGGTCGACGTCAGCGAAACCGCGGGTGCGAAGTTGGGCGGGTCAGCGGGGTGCCGTGTGCGGCGATGGCACAGGGCATGGCAGGTAGCGTCCGTAGGAGGTGCAGGCGCCTCGGCCGCGGCCCGAACTCGACGGGCAGGCGGGGCGTCGCGCAAAGCGCCCGATCACGACGGTCGCAGAAATCCATCGATGCTGCGGCGGGCGCGATCGGCGGCCTCGACGTCGGCGATCCGCAGGGCGGTGTTGGTCGCGCAGAGCACGGCGTCGATCTGGAACGCGACCAGATCCGTGTCCAGCGCGGCGATCTCACCGGCCGACACTGCGAAGCGCAGTTCGCGTTCCAGCAGGCCGACCCATTCTCGCTGGTCGCGAAACAGGGCGTCGCGGACCGGGCCCGGCTTGCTGTCGTACTCGGCCATGGTCGCGACCCGGAAGCATCCGCCCGCGAACAACGGCGTCTCGGCGTAGACCATCCAGTGCCCGACCAGCGCCCGCAGCCGGGCGACGCCGTGCGCCGCGGGCCGCGCCGGTTCGACGACTGCCTCGACGAACCGGTCGCGTGCGTAGTCGACGGCGGCCAGCTGCAGCGCCTCCTTGGTGCGGAAAAGGGTCTGGATCCCCGCCTTGCTGAGCCCGGTATCGGTGGCGAGCCTGCCGAAGCTCAGGCCGGCCAATCCGTCCATCGAGGCGATGTCGACCGCCTGTCGCAGTACCGTCGCTCGCGTCTTCGCGCCACGCAGTAGGCGCTTGTCGGTGATCTCGTCGGTGCGCCGCAAGGAGCGGAGTTGGGGGTCCTGGCCGCCTTCCATACGGTCGATCGTACTCATGTATATCTCGGATCGAACTCAACCGAGAGAGCTGACCGGCCGCCCGGCGGCGCACCACGCCGAGAACCGAGCGCCGCCGCATGGGCGACCTTCACAGCCGCGGGTCGACCGGCTCGGATTCCAGCGCGAGGACCGCGAACACTGCCTCGTGGATCCGCCACAGCGGTTCGCCCGCGGTGAGCCGGTCCAGCGCCTCCAGACCCAAGCCGTATTCCCGCAGCGCCAGTGAGCGTTTGCGTCCCAGGCCACGGGTGCGCAGGCGATCGATGTTGGCGGGCCGCAGGTACTCCGGGCCATAGATGATCCGCAGATATTCCACGCCACGGCATTTCACGCCGGGTTGAACCAGGCGGCCGTCGTGGGCCGCATCGCCGGTCCGGGTGCGGACCAGCGAAGCCAACGGTTTCACCACCATTCCCTCACCGCCTGCCGCTGTCAGCTCGGTCCACCACGAGACCGCGGCGGCCTCGCTGTCCGGATCGTCGAGATCGACATGCACGTGTCGGGTTGGCGCCAACAGTGCGGGATCGGCCGCGACCAGCCGGTCGATCCGGTCGAGATGCCAATCGTGATCGCGGACCGCGAGATTCGCGCCCTCGGCGGCGAGGATCTGGAACGGCGCCAGCCGCAACCCGGCCATGCCCTCGACCGGCCAGCAGTAGCGACCGTAGGCGGCGGTGAACGCCGCCGCGTCGCCCGCACGCGCTGACGTGCGCGCCGCGAGGTCGGCGACATCCAGCCCACGCGCCGCGACAGCACCGAGCACCTCGGTGGCGGCGCCGAGCGCGGACCTGGCCGCGGCGCCCACCGCGGCGTACTGGTTGCGGAGCAGGCCGACTGCCTTGGCCGACCATGGCATCAGCTCGGCGTCCAGCAGCAGCCATTCGCTGCGCAGTTCCTCGAACAGGCCGGCGGCGCCGGCGGCCGCGCGGACGCCGGCCAGCAGCGACTCGGTCTGCGCGGGATCGTCGAAGAACGGGCGTCCGGTGCGGGTGTAGAGCGCTCCGGTGCCGCCGTCGTCGATGCCGAAACGGTCGCGTGCCGCGGTCACCGAACGCGCCACGAGGACGATGGCCCGCGAGCCCATGTGCTTCTCCTCGCACACAAGTCGCCGCACCCCTTCGGTGCGGTAGTAAGCGAACGCCTCGGCGGGGTGCTCCAGGAAGCCCGCCAGCTGCGAGGTCGCGCACGGTGCCATGGTCGGTGGCAGGTAGACCAGCCGCCGGGGGTCGAGGGCGAAGCGGCTCATCACCTCGAGCGCGGCGCTCGCGTTCTCCTCGCGCACGCCGACCCTGCCGTGGTAGCGGGTCTCGATGACGCGACGGCCGAGCACGTCGTCGAGGTCGAGCACGCCGGGGTCGCGGCGCACCACGCCATCCGGCGTCACACCGGTGACGGCCTGCAGTGGGCGCACCGGCTCATACCAGACCTGTTTCGCGGCAACGGATACCGGCTCGCGCTCCGGATAGCGCAGCGCCGACAGCCGACCGCCGAATACGACGCCGGTGTCCAGGCAGAGAGTGTTGTTCACCCACTGCAGGTCGAGCACCGGCGTGTGCCCATACAGCACGGTGGCGCGGCCGCGATAGTCGTCGGCCCATGGGTAGCGCACCGGAAGACCGTATTCGTCGGTTTCCCCGGTGGATTCGCCGTACATCGCGAAGGACCTGACCCGGCCCGACGCACGGCCGTGATACTCCTCCTTCAGCCCCGCGTGCGCGACGACGAGCTTGCCTTCATCCAGCACGTAGTGGCTGACCAGCCCCCGGCAGAACTCGTGCGCCGCCTTACGGAAGTCCGCGCCCTCGGCCTCCAGTTGGGCAAGGGACTCGGCGAGGCCGTGCGCGATACGGACCTTCTTGCCGTCCAGCGCACGCACCAGCTTGTTCTCGTGATTTCCAGTGACGCACAGAGCCGTACCCGCGGCCACCATACCCATCACGAGGCGCAGCACACCGGGGGTGTCCGGTCCGCGGTCGACCAAGTCGCCGACGAACACCGCAGTGCGCCCGCCCGGGTGTCGCGCGCCGACGGCTCGGTCCCGGTCGTCCCGCTCCAAGACGTATCCGAGTTCGCCGAGCAGCGTCTCCAATTCGCTACGGCAACCGTGCACGTCGCCGATCACGTCGAAGGGGCCGGCGTGGTCGCGCTTGTCGTTCCACGCCTTCTCGTCGACCAACGTCGCGGCGTCGATCTCCTCGACGCCGCGCAGCACGTACACCTTGCGGAACCCTTCGCGCTCCAGTCCACGCAGGCTGCCGCGCAGTTCGCGCTGCTGCCTGGCGACAACGTGCGCGCCGAGGTCGGCCCGGTCGGCGCGGCGCGCATTGCGCTCCAGGCACACCGTATCCGGCACGTCCAGCACGATCGCGACCGGGAGCACGTCGTGCGTACGGGCCAGCGCGATCAACTCCTTGCGCGACCGCACCTGCACGTTGGTGGCGTCGACGACTGTACGCAGGCCGCGCCGCAGCCGGATGCCCGCGATGTGGTGTAGCAGCGCGAACGCCTCCGGAGTCGCCGCCTGATCGTTCTCGTCGTCGCTGACGACCCCGCGGCAGCTATCCGACGACACGATGGCGGTCGGCCGGAAATGCTTGCGCGCGAATGTCGACTTGCCCGATCCGGTGCTACCCACGAGCACCACCAGCGACAGCTGGGGTACCGAAAGCTCTGTCATGACCCGTCCCTGGTTTCGCGCTTGGTGAACACCGCCATCTGCGTCGGCGGCCCGAGTTCGGGGTCCGCCACGCCGATCGGCACATACCGCACCGTGTACCCGTGCCGCGCCGCTACGCCGCCGCTCCAGTCGGCGAATTCCGCACGGGTCCATTCGAATCGGTGATCGGCGTGGCGGAACTGTCGGGCCGTCAATCCCTCGAACCGTTCATTGATCTCGGCGTTCGGCGTCGTGACCACCACCGTGGTTGGTACCGCGGCGGTGAACACCGCGTGTTCGAGCGCGCCGAGTCGCGGCGGGTCGACATGCTCGATCACCTCCATCAGCACAGCGGCGTCGTAGCCGCGCAGCCGGGCGTCGGTATACGTCAGAGCGCCTTGCCGCAGCGTGAGGCGACGCGACACCTGCTCCGGCAGGTGGTCGACGCGCAACCGGCGCTCGGCGATATGCAATGCCCGCATCGACACGTCGACGCCGACGATCTCACTGAATGCCGTGTCCGCCAGTAGGTCCCGCAACAGTGCGCCCTCACCACACCCGAGATCGAGCACGCGTCGTACGCCTGCCTCGTGCAGGGCGGCGAGCACTGCCGCGCGGCGGACCACCGCGAGTGCCGGTGTACGCGTGCTGGTTTCGGAATCGTCCGAAGCCGAGCCGGAGGTGGCACCGGCTGTTCCGTCGGATTCCCTGTCCGACGCCTCTGCCGCGTTGAGACATTCGCCCTCGGGCGCGGCACCCGGCACCGCGGTAGCTGTCGTGCCTGCTGCGTCGAGAGCGCCGCCGACGACTGTGCGCGTCACCGCGTCGGCGGAGCGCACTACGTCGGCCGAATCGTGCGACGGCTCCGCGTCATCGGTCTCGTCGACCGCGTCCAACTGCTCGGGTTCGACATCGTCCACCTCGGCGAGCCGCGCCAGCGCTGTTCGCACCAGTGACTGCCGCCGCGCCAGATACCGCCGCGTGATCCAGCCGCGCTCCGGGTGCCCGCCGAGCCATCCGCCACCGGCCCTGATCAGCTTGTCCACCTCCTCGTCCGCCACCAAGTAGTGCTTGGCTCCGTCGAGCACCGGAAGCAGCACATAGAGGTGGGACAGGGCGTCGGAGAGCCGCACGGTGCCGTCGAGTTCGATGCGGAGCAGATGGGAGTCGCCCCAGTCCGGAAAGGCCGGGTCGAGTGGGAGGGGGGTCGCCGTCACCGTCCAGCCGAGCGGTGCGAACAGCCGCTCGGCCACGGCCGCACCACCGCGACACGGCACCGACGGCAACGCGACGCGCAGTGGCAGCGGCGTACGCGCCAGCTCGGGCCGCAGATCGCAGCGGCCGTGCAGTGCGGTGCGGAATACCGCCCCGATCGCCACGGACAGCAACGAGGACGCCGCGTACGGCCGATCGTTGACGTACTGGCCGAGGCTGAAATCCGGCGTGCTGCGCGCACGTCCGCGTACCAACCGAATCGGGTCCACCTCGAGCAGCAGCGCCGCCGTGCACTTGGCGTCGGTGGCCTCCGGGTACACGACATGCGCTGTGCCGTAGGACTGTTCGAACGCCTGCACGCGGCAGGGGTTCTTGTGCAGCAGGAACCCGAGGTCGGTCGCAGGCCACCCGGCGCCGTCCCGCGGCGTACAGGTGATCGTGAGGAGCATCCTGCGATCGTCGCCCAGCCGACCGGACCACGCAAGGAATTTCGCGCTGCGTCAGGCGCTCCGATACGGCCAGGTCCAGTCCGCGACTTCGGGGATGTCCGCGCCGTACTCCCTCGTCCACGCCCGTGCGCTCCATCGCGCGTCGACCATTTCCTGGCGCAGTCCGGCAGCCTGCTCACGCAGGTTCGGCACGCGATCGATCACATCCATGACCAGGTGATAGCGATCGAGGTCATTGAGCATCACCATGTCAAACGGCGTGGTCGTTGTGCCCCGCTCCTTGTAGCCGCGCACGTGCATCTCGCCGTGGTTGTTTCGCCGGTAGCTGAGCCGGTGGATCAGCCAGGGGTAGCCGTGGAAAGCGAAGATCACCGGCCGGTTGTAGGTGAACAGCGTGTCGAACTCGCTGTCGGGTAGGCCGTGCGGATGCTCGTCCTGCGGCTGCAGCCGCATCAGGTCGACCACGTTGATCACCCGAATCCGCAACTCGGGCAGTCGTTCTCGCAGAATCGCCGCGGCAGCGAGGGTTTCCAGCGTCGGCACGTCGCCCGCGCAGGCGAGTACCACGTCCGGGGTGGTACCGAGCGCATCGTTGTGGCCCGCCCAGTCCCAGATGCCGATGCCGCGCGCGCAGTGCGCGGCCGCGTCGTTCACCGAAAGCCAGTCGGCCTGTGGTTGTTTGCCCGCGACCACCACATTGACGTAGTGCCGCGAACGCAGGCAGTGGTCGTAGGTGGACAGCAGCGTGTTGGCGTCCGGCGGCAGATACACGCGCACGATCGACGGCTTTTTGTTCAGCACCACATCGAGGAAGCCGGGGTCCTGGTGGGTGAAGCCGTTGTGATCCTGCCGCCAGACGTGCGAAGAGAGTAGGTAGTTCAGGCTGGCGACCGGCCGCCGCCATGGCACTGCCGCGCTGGCGTCGAGCCATTTGGCGTGCTGGTTGAACATGGCGTCCACGATGTGGATGAACGCCTCGTAGCAGGTGAACACCCCGTGCCTGCCGGTGAGCAGATAGCCCTCCAGCAGGCCCTGGCACATGTGCTCGGACAGCACCTCGATCACCCGGCCCGCGGGGTCGAGTTTCTCGTCGTACGCGCCGATCTCGGCCTGCCAGTCGCGCCCGGTGACGTCGAGAATGTCCTGCAGCCGATTGCTGGCCAGCTCGTCGGGCGCGAAGGTGAGGAAGTTGTCCGGGTTCTGTCTGGTGACCTCGCGCAACCACCCGCCGAGCACCCTCGTCGCCTCATGCTGAGTCGCGCCGGGCGCGGTCACCTCGACGCCGAACTCACGCCAATCCGGCAGGCGCAGGTCGCGGACCAGGGTGCCGCCGTTGGCGACCGGGTTGGCGCTCATTCGCCGATCGCCCTCGGGTACTTGGTCGAGCAGCTCCGACACCGGCATGCCCGCCTCGTCGAACAGTTCTTCCGGGCGGTAGGACCGCAGCCACTGCTCCAGGGTCTCCCGGTGGCTCGGGTCGGCGCGCGCGGCGGGCAGCGGGACCTGGTGGGCGCGGAAGGTGCCCTCGACCTGAGCGCCGTCCACCACCGGTGGGCAGGTCCAGCCCTTCGGCGTGTGCAGCACGATCATCGGCCAGATCGGCCGTACCCCGTTGGTTCCGGCACGCGCGGCGCGCTGGATCTGGGCGATGCGCTCCAGGCAGGTGTCCACCGCGCCTGCCATGGCTTGGTGCACCGCCGCGGGATCGCTGCCCGAGACGATGATCGGCTCGTAGCCGTAGCCATGCAGGAGTGCGACCAGTTCCGTCTCCGGGATGCGCGCGAGAATGGTCGGATTCGCGATCTTGTACTCGTTCAGCGCCAGGATCGGCAGCACCGCGCCGTCGCGCGCCGGGTTGAGGAACTTGTTCGCGTGCCAGCTCGTGGCCAGGGGACCCGTTTCCGCCTCGCCGTCGCCGATCACGCAGAACACGGTGAGGTCCGGATTGTCCAGCGCGGCGCCGAAGGCGTGCAGCAGCGAGTAGCCGAGCTCGCCGCCCTCATGGAAGGAGCCGGGAGTCTCCGGCGCGCAGTGGCTCGGGACGCCGCCGGGGAAGGAGAACTGTGCGAACAGCGCGCCCATGCCGGTGACGTCCTGCGGAATGTGGCCGTACAGCTCGGAATACATGCCTTCCAGCCAGGCGCACGCGTTCGGACCCGGCCCGCCGTGACCGGGGCCCGCGACGAAGACCGCGTCGAGACCGCGCTGCCGGATCGCGCGATTGGCGTGCGCCCAGACCAGGTTCAGGCCGGGCACGGTGCCGAAGTGGCCGAGCAAACGCGGTTTGATGTGCTCGGCGAGCAGCGGTTCACGCAGCAGCGGGTTGCTCATCAGGTAGATCTGGCCGACGGCGAGATAGTTGGCCGCGCGCCACCAAGCATCGATCGACGTCAGCTCGTCGCGAGCCAGCGGACCCGGCACGTCCGCCAGGCGGTAGGAGCGTGGCGCGACGGTGTCGCCGCCGGTGCTGCCGACGTTGTCGGCCGAGGTATCGCCACCTGCACTTGCCATGGGGGTCATGCGCCGACTCTCCTCACGCTCGGGGCATCGGTGGAGCGGCGCCATGAGGACCGCTGTCCCGGATCCTGCACCGCTGCCGATCGGAATCGACAACGCCGTATGGAGAATGCCCCGTCAGCCTAGCGGGATGCGACGTTCCGGGTCGGCGAAAGCACGACGCGGTGCGCCGGATGACGGACGGCGCGCCCCTGCGTGGTCCGCTCCCACGTGGTCTAGGGTCCGCCGCATGCACACACTCGGCAGGATCATCGGGATCGGCACCATCGCGGCGACGGCCATCGCGCTGGCAGCTTGCGGCTCGGACGACGACACGTCCTCCGCGACCGCCTCGTCCGCGAAGACCACCGTGTCGGCGGGCGCGTCCGCCGCGCAGCGCCCGGCCACGCAGAGCAAGGGCCGCGAATGCACCGCCGAGGACATCGGCGTCACCGGCGAGTTCGGCACCGCGCCGACGATCACCATCCCGGACAGCTGTGACCCGCCCAAGCAGCTGATCGTCACCGACCTGAGCGAGGGCAGGGGGCCCGGCGCCGAGACCGGTCAGCAGCTGACCATGAACTACGCGCTGATCACTTGGTCCGACAAGAAGAAGCTGGACAGCTCGTTCGACCGCGGCACGCCGTTCCAGCTCACCCTCGGCGCGGGCCAGGTCATCGACGGCTGGGATCAGGGGTTGGCCGGCGTGCGGGAAGGCTCCCGCAGGCTGCTGATCGTGCCGCCGGACCTGGGCTACGGCGCGGGTGGACGCGGTATCGCGCCGAACGAGACGCTGGTCTTCGTCACCGACGCGGTCTCGGTGGGGAAGTAGAGGGGGCCGCCGAGCCCCCGGAAACACCGCCGAGTGCAGGCCCCCTCGGCCGGTCAACTAACCTGGTCGGGATGCCTACGCCGCATCCCTCATTCGTTTCGGCCGAGGCCGGGGCCCCGGCTCGGGTCACCGCCGAGGGGGAGTGTGGCGGTCGGCACGCAGGCTGCTTCGCCTGCCATTCCGACGTCCGGGGTGCGTGGTGGAGCCGGTAAACCGAACGTCAACCAGTACGAACAACGAACAAGGAGCATGTCCGTGAAGAGCACCGTCGAGCAGCTGAGCCCGACCCGGGTCCGGATCAATGTCGAGGTGCCCTTCGAGGAACTGAAGCCGGACTTCGACCGTGCGTACAAGGCCCTGGCCAAGCAGGTCCGGATTCCTGGCTTCCGTCCTGGCAAGGCGCCCGCGAAGCTGCTCGAGGCCCGTCTCGGCCGTGGCGCGATCTTGGAGCAGGTCGTCAACGACGCGCTGCCCGGTCGCTACAGCGAGGCCGTCACCACCTCCGAGGTGAAGGTCATCGGTCAGCCCGACATCGAGATCACCAAGATCGAGGACGGCCAGGAGCTCGCCTTCACCGCCGAGGTCGACGTGCGCCCGGAGATCACTCTGCCCGATTACGAGAGCATCACGGTCACCGTCGACTCGGTCACCATCGGCGACGAGGATATCGAGGAGCAGCTGCAGTCACTGCGTCAGCGCTTCGGCACCCTGACCGGTGTCGAGCGTGCGGTGCAGGAGGGCGACTTCGTATCGATCGACCTGTCGGCGACCGTTGACGGCGAGGAGGTGCCAGAGGCCGCCACCACCGGCCTGTCCCACGAGGTCGGGTCCGGCCAGCTCATCGAGGGCCTGGACGAGGCGCTGACCGGGCTGTCGGCGGGCGAGTCCAAGGACTTCACCTCGACGCTGGTCGCAGGCGAGCATGCGGGCAAGGACGCCGTTATCACGGTGACGGTGCAGACCGTCAAGGAGCGCGAGCTGCCCGAGGCCGACGACGAGTTCGCCCAGCTGGCCAGCGAATTCGACACCTTGGACGAGCTGAAGGCCGACCTGCGCGACCGCGTCGAGCGGGTCAAGAAGGTGCAGCAGGCGGGCGAGATCCGCGATAAGGTGCTGGAGACCCTGCTCGAGCAGGTCGAGGTGCCGCTGCCGGACGCCGTGGTGCAGGCCGAGATCGACGCGGTGACCCACGACGCGGTGCACGGCTTCGATCACGACGAAGCGAAGTTCGCCGAGTCGCTGGAAGCCCAGGGCAGCACCCGCGAGGAGTTCGACTCCGACACCAAGGAGGCCGCCGAGAAGTCGGTGAGGACCCAGCTGCTGCTGGACGCTATCGCCGAAGCGGAGGGCACCCAGGTCGGCCAGGAGGAGCTCACCGAGCGGATCTTGTTCCAGGCGCAGCGCTACGGCCTGTCTCCGGAGCAGTTCATCCAGCAGGTGCAGCAGGCGGGCCAGCTCGGCGCGGTTTTCGCCGACGTGCGCCGCGGCAAGGCGCTCGCGGGTGTGGTCGGCAGGGTTACCGTCACCGACTCGGAGGGCAATGCCGTGGACACCACCGAAATGTTCGGTGGCCCCGAGGATCCCGCGGACGAGGACACGGCCGCCGAGACCGCCGCCGCGAGCGCCGAATAATTCCGTGGAATACCGGCGCGATCGGCGCCCGAGGGGTGCACTGATTGCGCTGAGAGCGAAGAAGGGCGGTACCGGGAGTTCGGTGCCGCCCTGCTTCGTTAATGTTTGTGACAAAGCGAACCAGAGATGGCTGTTCGGCAATCAGCAACGAGCCGGCGAGAGAAGGCAGGTATCCGTGACAATCAACCAGGCAGGGGTCATGACAACCGCGACTGCTGGTCTCAACCTCAGTGATTCCGTGTACGAGCGCCTGCTGCGTGAGCGCATCATCTTCCTCGGCACCCAGGTCGACGACGACATCGCGAACAAGCTGTGCGCGCAGATCCTTCTGCTCTCGGCCGAGGATCCCATCAGGGACATTTCGCTCTACATCAACTCGCCGGGCGGTTCGGTGACCGCGGGTATGGCCATCTACGACACGATGCAGTTCGCCGAGTGCGATATCGCCACCTACGGCATGGGTCTGGCCGCGTCGATGGGGCAGTTCCTGCTCACCGCGGGCACCAAGGGCAAGCGTTACGCGCTGCCGCACGCGCGGATCATGATGCACCAGCCCTCGGCGGGCATCGGTGGTTCGGCCGCCGACATCGCGATCATGGCCGAGCAGTTCGCCCACACCAAGCGGGAGCTGAACGAGCTGCAGGCGATGCACACCGGCAGGTCCGTGGAGCAGGTCACCGTCGATGCCGACCGTGACCGCTGGTTCACCGCGAAGGATGCGCTCGAATACGGCTTCATCGACCACGTGATCAGCCACGCGAACCAGGCCAACGGCGCCGAGAAGTAACTCCCGGATCACCCACAGGCCGCCCGGATGAGCGAATGTCCGTCGGCCGCACAGACTTTGGAGACGAACATGGCCAATCCGATCGACCCGCGTGCCGGCCTGTCCGGCATCGCACCGCAGAGCCCGCAGGCGCGCTACATCCTGCCGTCGTTCATCGAGCATTCGAGCTTCGGTGTCAAGGAGTCCAACCCATACAACAAGCTGTTCGAGGAGCGCATCATCTTCCTCGGCGTGCAGGTGGACGATGCCTCGGCGAACGACATCATGGCGCAGCTGCTCGTACTGGAGTCGCTGGATCCCGACCGCGACATCACCATGTACATCAACTCGCCGGGTGGCTCGTTCACCTCACTGATGGCCATCTACGACACCATGCAGTACGTGCGCGCCGACGTCGCCACGGTGTGCCTCGGTCAGGCGGCCTCCGCCGCGGCCGTGCTGCTCGCCGCGGGCACGCCCGGCAAGCGTGCCTGCCTGCCCAACGCCCGCGTGCTGATCCACCAGCCGTCGCTGGAGGGTGGTATCCAGGGGCAGGTGTCGGATCTGGAGATCCAGGCGGCCGAGATCGAGCGGATGCGTCGCCTGATGGAGAGCACCCTCGCGCGGCACACCGGCAAGGATGCCGACACCATCCGCAAGGACACCGACCGGGACAAGATCCTGACGGCCGAGGACGCCAAGGAGTACGGGATCATCGACACGGTGTTCGACTACCGCAAGCTGAGCGCTCAGAAGTAACGCTTCGGGAGGTCGTTTCCGGGTAATCCCGGGGAGGGTGAATTGCCGATCCCGGCGGCAGCTCACTCGTAAATTGTTCTACAACAGGGAATTCCGGCCGGGAGGTATGCCACTCGGGCATGTCGTCCGGCCGGACTGCTCTTCGCAGTGTCAGCGGTTCGAAAAATCCTTCGGACCAGGCGTTGCGGGCAGTCGGTCGAAGCTCGTGCCGGCGATCTGACGGACAGATCGCATTCCGGTGCCGTGAGAACTCGCACAACCCGCCGGAGAAACATGCTCGAGTTGTCGACCTCCATCCCACACACCGGGTACGGTCAACCTAGGGACCTTTGCTCCCGGTTGACAGCACTGCATGATGCTCCGGAAAGCAGTCGATGCGTTTGCGGCTGCTGCGGAGGCAGCGGACAGCTGGCAACCTGGACGGACGGTTGCACGCGGACAAGGAAGTAGGGACCCACGAGATGGCGCGCATCGGAGATGGCGGCGATCTGCTGAAGTGTTCTTTCTGCGGAAAGAGCCAGAAGCAGGTCAAGAAGCTCATTGCGGGACCAGGGGTGTACATCTGCGACGAGTGCATCGATCTCTGCAACGAGATCATCGAGGAGGAACTCGCCGAGTCCAGCGAGGTCAAGCTCGATGAGCTGCCCAAGCCCGCTGAGATCCGGGATTTCCTGGAGAACTACGTCATCGGGCAGGACACTGCTAAACGCACCCTCGCGGTGGCCGTCTACAACCACTACAAGCGCATTCAGGCCGGCGACAAGAGCCGCGACAGCCGCGGCGAGATCGTCGAGCTGGCCAAGTCGAACATTCTTATGCTCGGTCCCACCGGCTGTGGCAAGACCTATCTGGCCCAAACGCTGGCGAAGATGCTGAACGTACCGTTCGCCATCGCGGACGCCACCGCGCTCACCGAGGCGGGCTATGTCGGCGAGGACGTCGAGAACATCCTGCTGAAGCTGATTCAGGCCGCGGATTACGATGTCAAGCGCGCCGAGACCGGCATTATCTACATCGATGAGGTCGACAAGATCGCCCGCAAGAGCGAGAACCCCTCGATCACCAGGGACGTTTCCGGCGAGGGCGTGCAACAGGCGCTGCTGAAGATCCTGGAGGGCACTCAGGCGAGCGTGCCGCCGCAGGGCGGGCGCAAGCATCCGCACCAGGAGTTCATCCAAATCGACACCACCAACGTGCTGTTCATCGTGGCGGGCGCGTTCGCGGGCCTGGAGAAGATCATCTCCGACCGCACCGGTCACCGCGGCATCGGTTTCGGTGCCGAGGTCAGGTCCAAGGCCGAGATCGACACCACCGACCACTTCGCCGACGTCATGCCGGAGGACCTGATCAAGTTCGGCCTGATCCCCGAGTTCATCGGCCGCCTCCCCGTCGTCGCCTCGGTGACCAACCTGGACAAGGAATCCCTGGTCAAGATCCTCTCCGAGCCGAAGAACGCGCTGGTCAAGCAGTACGTCCGACTGTTCGAGATGGATGGGGTCGACCTCGAGTTCACCGACGACGCGCTGGAGGCGGTCGCCGACCAGGCGATCCTGCGCGGGACCGGTGCCCGTGGCCTGCGGGCGATCATGGAGGAAGTCCTGCAGCCCGCGATGTACGACATTCCGAGCCGCGACGATGTCGCCAAGGTGGTCGTCAACGCGGGCACCGTCAACGACAATGTGCTGCCGACCATCGTGCCGCGCAAGGCGCAGCGGGCGGAGCGCCGGGAGAAGTCGGCGTAATTGCAGTGGCGGGGTTGTAATACCCGGTCTACCGGGTATATACCCCTATGTGGGTCGGCCGCATCGGTCTCCGTTTGCGCATGGTCACCGGGCCGCGCTGCGTGGATCGACCGCTCCAGGTCGCCGCTGAGGTCGCTTGCTTCGATCGAGCGCATCACGAGGTTGCCGCCGCGGTGCTGAACGCGGCGTGAGGTCGCGCCGATGACTACGATCGGACCATGTTTGACAACCGGCGTCTGGAGCGCAAGGTCGACGCGCTGAACTTCAAGCTCGATCTGATCATGCAGCACCTCGGTATCCGGGAACTGCCTTCGGCTGAGCCCGTTCGGACTGTGGCAGCTGTGCCCAATGGTGACGGCATGGGCGAGATCGACTCGCTTCTGGCGGAGGGCAAGAAGATTCAGGCCATCAAGCGATACCGAGAACTGACCGGGTCTGGGCTCAAAGAAGCCAAGGAGGCTGTTGAGCGGCGGTACCCGTACTGAGCCACTGCTTTTCGCGGGCGAACTGCCCGTCGTGGGCGTTAACTCATGAATTGTGCTTCAGCACAGTGGGTTTCGCGACATTGCGTGGGCCGCTAGGGCTCCAGAACGGTTCCGTGCAAGGCCACCAGCAGCCGCCAGGTCTGGGCCGCCACTTGTGCGGGAGTGCCCTCGATTGCGCCGTGCAGCCAGTCGGCGAGTATGCCCGCGAACGCCGCCGCCACCGCCGACGCCACCAGGTCCGCGGCAGGCGCGGCCGCCAGCGTGCGTTCCGTCCGACTGTGTTCGCGCAACTCCTGGTGCAGCAGTTCGCCGAGCGGACCGCTGCCTCCGGGCCGCAGCAGCGTCTGGTAGAGCGCGGCGTGCGGTGCGAGCCCGTCGAAGAAGTCCGTCAATGCCGCCGGTGGATGCGCAGGCTCCGGTGTCCCGCGCCAGGCGTGCAGGGCCGCCACCGCGTCTCGGACAACCTCCGCGCAGGCATCCACTGCCAGTGCCTGTGCGTCGGAGTAATGCAGGTAGAACGCCGATCGGCTCACACCGGCGCGTCGCACCACTGCGGCCACACTGACCTGTTCCAGCGAACGCTCCCTGCATTCGGTGAGTAGTGCGGCCCGCAACTTCGCCCGAGTCCGTGCCGCTCGTGGATCACCATCGCTCATCCGGCGATCAGGACCGCGGCCAACCCGAGCGCCGCGGGCAGCGTCTGCGCGATCAGAATCCGCGGATTCGCCGTGATCGCACCGTAGATCCCCGCGATCAGCACGCATACCAGGAAGAACACCGTCACCTGAAATCCGACCGGGTCGTCTGCCACCAGCCCCCACACCAGCCCGGCTGCCAGAAACCCGTTGTACAACCCCTGATTCGCCGCCAGTGGCTTGGTCGCCACCGCCATCTCCGCATCGAACCCCGACAGCTGTCGCCCCGGCGCCCGATCCCATAAAAACATCTCCAACACCATGAAGTAAGCCTGCAACGCCGCCATCAACCCGACCAGCACACCCGCAACAACCGCCATTGACCGGCTCCTTCCGTCAGATTTTCTGAACAACTGTCCATAAATTATGGACAGTTGTCAAGAAACCTCGCTTCGGCTCGGGGTGTCGTCGGCATGCTAACGGTGCGAACCGTGGACCAACTGGCTGTCGGCGTCCTACGCCCACTGCGGTGCTACGCCTACCGCCACCGGACGGTCGTCGGAGTCGTCGAGGGTCGGCTGTGGCTCCGGTAGCGGATCGTGTGAACTCGGATCAGGCAGGCTTCGGACCTGCTCGGTGGCGAAGGTGATGGCACGGCCGTAGCGGGCGCTGGCGGCATCGTGGATGAGCAGCGCGACGCCGATCATCACCGGCGCCACTCCGTGCATAGCGGCGTCGAACCACCGCCCGGCACTCATATACGGGTAGGTGTTCAGACCGACTGTCAGTGCCAGTAGCGCGACTTCGGCGGCCGCGACCTGGCTGCGGTTGTCCAGCACACCCCATTCGGTGACCTTGTTGGTGCCGATCATGATGATGATCAGCGACACGCTGATCATCGCCTCGAGCAGATAGCTGAACCAGTACAGCGGATCGTCCGGCCCACCTGGCGCGATGTTGTGCTGGACGTTGACCGCCGACCACAGCATGCCCGCGGCGACCACGCCGGCCAGCGCCCCGAGCGACCACGAGCGGTGCCGGTACAGGGAGGCCAGCCTCGCGTGCGGGCTGGACTCGCGCCGCTGTGCGGCAATGGCTTTGCGTGCCAGCAGGAGATCCCTGATGTCCGCCTTCTCGATGGCCTCCGAGGTGTGCCGCGCGCGGTCGGACGCCTCGGCGGTGGCCTCGGCCTGCTTCCAGCGCTGCTCCCGGTTCTGGGTCCGGATCCGTTCGGCGAGTTCGCGTTCGGCGTTCAGTTCTTCCTCTGACAGCGCGCCGGTCAGCGCCGGATCGAACTGGTATGCGAGGCGGCCGCGGGCCTTCTCGACCCGCGTCGCCAGCCGCGCGACATCGTCGTCGAGGGGATGTTCGTCGAGCATGCGGCTCCAAACGGTTGGGCGGAGGGGAACTCGAGAAACCGTAGACGCCGACACGGACTTCGTTCATCGAACGCGCAACAATAACTCGCTGACCGGACGCGGACCGGCGGCGTCAACACCTCCTATTCTTAGTCCATTCCCGGCCGGAGCGACAGCCCAGAGGGAGACCTGGGGCCGAAGTGCCAGGTCGGCCACCATCTTTCAGGCGGCGTTGTCCGGCCATGGCCGTTCACTCCCAGGGCACTCGGCACGAATCCGTGCTGAACCCTTGCGCGGTGATGCCCAGCGCGGAGTTGAACCGGGCGCGCGAATTCTCCAGCGCGATCTGGTAACTGAGCTCCACCACGCCCGCCCGGCCGAAACGTCGCTCGAGATCGGCGACCTGCACGTCGGTGACGGCGGTCGGGGTCGCGGTCATCGCGTCGGCGTAGGCGATGGCGGCGCGCTCGTCGTCGGAGTACAGCGGCGACGTCGCGTAGTCGGCGATGTGTTCGAGCCGCTCGACATCCAGCTCGCCGAGGCGCATGACCATGGCGCCGAAGTCGACACACCAGGAGCAGCCGACCGTCCACGCGGTGCGGTAGACGGCGATCTCGCGGATGACGGCGGGCAGGACGGTGCTGGCCTTCTCCGCCGCGACCTCGTGGACCGCGCTGGCGGCGAGTAGTTTCGGATGGTTGGCGGTGACCGCGAAGGGTTCGGGCACTTCGTGGAACCGGCGCTTGGCGAGCCGATACAGCAGCTTGGTCGCTGGTCCGGCCTGCTGCGGGGTGACGGCGGCGATGCGGGTGGCGCCCATATCGATCTCCTTCGATCAGTGGATGTGGTTCCTACTTCTCGGACGAGAGACCGCGACGAAATGTGATGGGACCACGGTGTGACCTGGCGCACCAGGGTCCCCACAGCGGGCTACTCGGGCTCGACCCGCGTGTCCTCCTGGCTCCAGTAGGCGCGCATCCCGGTGATTCGGCCTTCCTCGTCGAAGTCCATCACGTCGATCGGTGACGGGACGAAGCGCTGTCCACCGACCATGGACTTTCCTCCGAATTGAAACACGTTCTAATTCGGTAGCCTAGCAGGGCCCTCGCGTCCGTGGTCGAGGCTCGATCTCGCCCGTCTCGTCCAGCACGACGACCCGGACCCCGGTCGCGAGCAGTGTGGTCGCCGACAGTCCGAACATGGTGCGGAAGGCGTCACTGAAATGGGAGGGACTGGCGAACCCGGCGTCGACGGACGCGCTGGTGAGGCTTGCTCCCTTGGCGATCGCCCGGCCGGCGCCGAGCATTCTGGCCCAGAGTCGATACCGCCGGAACGAGGTCCCGGCCTGCGATGAGAACAGATGCAGGAATCGGGATTCCGACAGGTGCGCCGCCGCGGCGAACCGGTCGGCGGTGATTTGGCGGGCGGGATGTGCGAGAAGAGTGGCCATCGCCTCCCGGACGCGGTCGTCCATCGGCGGACGCGGTGCCGCGCCGACGAGATCCGCCAGTGCCCGAGGATCGGGCCGGTCCTGGCCCGCGGCTTCCGCGAGCCGGGTCTCACCCCGGTGCGAAAATCCGAAACCTCTGTCCCAGAGCGTCATTTGCTCGCGGCATGCACGCGCTCGAGGTGAGCCGGGATCGAGATAGCAGAACATCATGCGGTCGCCGTCCGTGACGACCCGATGCACTGTTCGTGGCGGGATCAGCGCGCTGCGCACCGTTCGCGCGATTCCGTCCGCCTCGAGCCCGAATGGAGCGTCCACCCCGATCGCCAGGCAGTCCACCGCGGTCGAATGGGCATCGAGGCGCAGCGACGGCCCGCGATAGATGGCCTGCCCGGCCCACAGCCACAGGGCTGCGGGCCGGTGCGCCTCCTGCGGAATGTTCATGCTCGCCATGCTGGCACGGACGAGGCGCGGCGTGGAAAAGCCGATTGTTCTGTTGTCGCGCCCGCGCTCGTGGGACACGGTGACGATCGGTCAGCCGATCGCGCCCCATGGAGGGGATCGCCGTTGATCCCCCTGGTTCGCCGTTGAACCTCGATCCCGCGTTTTGAGCCGCCGTTCATCCTGTCGTGGAAAACGTCGCCGGTGTTACCGCACTGCGGTGGCCTCTTCGGTGTAGTCGCCGTACTGGGGTGTGCCCGCGGTGCGATACGTGCCGATGACGACGCCGCTGCTGGTCACGCGGGAATCCGTGAGCCGGAGGCCGGTGGGTTGGACGTCGTCGGTGAACAGCCGTGGGTGACACCGTCGCTGGCATCTTCTTGCGGCTCACCGGGTGCTTGGTAGACGCCGTCGAGGGTGTCGAACTGGGTGAGGGACAGCTCCATGACGTGGTGTTCCTTTCGTCCTCTCCGGCGGCCGAACGTGGGCGGGTTGCCTGTTCGGACGGTGCAGACCCGGATAAGTCATCGCTATTTCCGGTGCTGCGGCCCCGGTGTGTCGACCTTGCGCTCTCGGTGGCGTGATGTTTACTCGGTCCGGTCAACCGGATGTTCGAGTGAGTGGAAGCGGAGGAGACATGGCACTGCCTACCATGACCGCAGAGCAGCGCACCGAGGCGTTGGCCAAGGCGGCTGCGGTCCGCAAGGCACGCTCCGAACTGATCGGCAAGGTGAAGGAGGGCAAGGTTTCGGTTGCCGACCTGCTGAAGAAGGCCGATTCCGACGAGCTGGTCAAGAAGACCAAGGTCGCCGCTGTGATCAAGGCACTGCCCGGCGTGGGCCCGGTGAAAGCGGCGAAGCTGATGGACCAGGCGGAGATCCCTGAGGACCGCCGCATCGGCGGCCTCGGCGCGCGCCAGCGTGCGGCGCTGCTCGAGGCGCTGAAGGACTGACGGGCGCGGCACGGTACGCCGGACCGGGGAACGAACGCTCACGTCGGCGGCACGCGGCGCGGGCGCTCGTTCAGGAGTTCAGGAAGAACGCGGCGTCGTATCGCAGCCGCACCGGATCACGCCCGTGGTGACGACGACCGCCCACGGGCGTCCCGGACGGGAGTCTCCCGCGCCGATCAGCACGACCGTCCACGGTGTCGGTCAGCGGGACGTGCGCGGACGGCGGCGTGGGAAACGGACATCGATCGGACGCGGGTCCGACAGCGGAATATCGCCGCGCGGCGGAGCGAAGACGCAGACCAGTCCGCCGACGATGAGCAGGAATGCGGCGATCAGGCTGATCGTGTAACCGGCGGTGCCCAGCCCGTCGGGCCGGTGAAAGGTGTGATAGACGAAGTGCGGGAGGCCGAAGGTCAGCCAACCGACGCCCGCGATCCGGGCGGCCGCGGTGCCGTCGACGACGAGAGCGGCGATCGTGACGGCGGTGAGTGCCAGGAAGAACGCCCCGACATCGGCCGCCAGGTGATGGTTATAGGGACCGTCGACCGCCACCCACTGCGTGCCGAATCCGGGAAAGCTGGTGTACCAGGAGTGTGGCGCCAGCGTGGCCCAGAGCCCGATGATCCCGCCTTGGACGGCCAGGATGACCAGGACAGTCCGTGTGATCAGCAAGCGGCGACGATACTGCTCGAATCGCATGCGTACACGCAGGCCCTCGCCAGTCCCCTGCACTGAGATACGCATCGGTCGCTCCGTTCGCCTGTCGCAGTTCCGACTCCGTGCAGCCACGGTAAGACGGACAATCCGATACAGGCAATAGTGCGTCACGCCAATAGTGCGGCGCCTCCCGGTTCGGCACGGACCCGCTCAGGGCGACTGTAGACGTTCATGGTGTCCCCGCGGAGGAAACCGATCAGCGTGAGCCCGGCCTCGGCGGCCAGGTCGACCGCGAGCGAACTCGGTGCCGACACCGCGCCGAGCATCGGGATACCCGCCATGACGGCCTTCTGCACCAGCTCGAACGATGCGCGCCCGCTGACGATGAGCACCAGATCGTGTGCGGGAATACGGTTCTCGCGCAGTGCCCAGCCGATCACCTTGTCCACCGCGTTGTGCCTGCCGATGTCCTCGCGCACCGCGAGTGCCACGCCGTCGACGGTGAACAGGCCCGCGGCGTGCAGACCGCCGGTGGCGTCGAACACCGACTGTCGGCCGCGCAGTGTATCCGGCATGGCGGCCAGCACGCGGCTGTCCACCGCCGGACCGTCCGCGGGCGGCGGGAACCGGGTGCGGGTGCGCACCTCGTCCAGGGCGGTCTTGCCGCACAGGCCGCATGCGCCGGTGGTCAGGAATGCACGGGTCGGGACGGGGACCGGGGCGCGCAGCGTGATGTCGAGAACGTTGTAGGTGTTGCTGCCCTTGTCGTCGGTGCCCGCGCAGTACCGCGCGGCCATGATCTCTTCGGCGGCGTCGATCACACCCTCACTCAGCAGGAATCCGTGCACCAGGTCGACGTCGTTGCCCGGGGTGCGCATGGTGACCATCAACGGCTGGCCGCCGATGCGGATTTCGAGCGGCTCCTCGACGGCGAGGGTGTCGGGCCGCTGGATTTCGCCGGAGGGGGAGATCCGGCGCATGCGGCGGCGGGCGGTGACGCGGCTCATGGCTGCCCCTCGCTGCCGTTCGGCTCCGTCTTCCACCGAAGTGCCGTGGCGCGGATCGGCTTGTTCATACCGCGCTCGGTTCGAATCGGATGGTGACCGCTTTGGACACCGGCGTATTCGAGCGTGCCGCGACATGATCCAGTGGCACCAGGGGGTTGGTCTCGGGGTAGTAGGCGGCCGCGTTGCCGCGCGGGGTGGGGTAGGAGACGAGGCGGAATCCTTCGACGCGGCGCTCCGTGCCGTCGGTCCATTCGGAGACCACGTCCACCAGGTCACCGTCGGCGAAACCGAATTCGGTGATGTCATCCGGGTGCACAAGTACCACCTTGCGGCCGCCGTGCACGCCGCGGTAGCGGTCGTCGAGGCCGTAGATGGTGGTGTTGTACTGGTCGTGGCTGCGCAGTGTCTGGAGGATGAGCCTGCCCTCGGGCACCGGTAGCCAGGTCAGTTCGTTGATCGCGAAGTTGGCTTTGCCGGTGGTGGTGCGGAATTCGCGGTTGTCGCGCGGTGGATGTGGGAGTCGGAAACCGTTGCGCTGCCTGACCTTCGCGTTGTAGTCCGCGCAGCCGGGCACGACCCGGGAGATCGCGTCGCGAATGGCGTCGTAGTCGCAGGCGAACCGTGCCCATGGTACCGGATGGTCCGCGCCGAACAGGGCGCGCGCCAGCTCGCAGACGATCGCGACTTCGCTGCGCAACTCGTCGCCGACCGGCTTCAACCGTCCGGTGGACAGGTGCACCATCGACATCGAATCCTCCACCGACACCTGCTGTTTCACGCCGTCGCGCAGGTCTTCGTCGGTGCGGCCGAGGGTGGGCAGGATCAAGGCGGTCCGTCCGTGCACGACATGGCTGCGGTTGAGCTTGGTGGAGACCTGCACCGTGAGCGTGCAGCCGCGCAGCGCGGCCTCGGTCACCGCGGTATCCGGGGTGGCGGAGACGAAGTTGCCACCCATGCCGAAGAACACCTTCGCACGACCCTCCCGCATGGCGCGGATGGCCTCGACCGTGTCGAAGCCGTGCGCACGCGGGCTCGTGATGCCGAATTCGCGGTCCAGCGCGTCGAGGAAATCCTCGGGCATCTTTTCCCAGATGCCCATGGTGCGGTCGCCCTGGACGTTCGAGTGGCCGCGTACGGGGCAGACGCCTGCGCCAGGTTTACCGATCATGCCGCGAAGCAACAGCAGGTTGGTGGCCTCTTCGATGGTGGCGACGGCATGCTTCTGCTGGGTCAAGCCCATGGCCCAGCACATGATGATGTTGTTCGACCGCGCGAAGAGTTCGGCGGTGCGGTCGAGTTCATCCCTGCTCAAGCCGGTCGCCGCCAGCACGGTGGCGAAATCGGCAGCCCGCACGTTCTTTTCGTACTCGGTGAATCCGGCGCAGTGGGCGTCGACGAACTCCCGGTCGACCACCGTTCCCGGCGCGCGATCCTCGGCTTCGAACAGCAGGCGCCCGAGCGCTTGGAATAGGGCCAGGTCGCCACCGAGGCGGATCTGCAGGAAGTCGTCAGCGATCGCGACGCCGCCGGCGACACCCTTGACCGTCTGCGGGTCGCGGAAGCCGAGCAGCCCGGTCTCCGGCAACGGGTTCACGGCGATGATCCGTGCGCCCTTCGTCTTCGCGCCCGCCAGTGCGCTCAGCATGCGCGGATGATTGGTGCCCGGGTTCTGGCCCGCGACGATGATCAGATCCGCGGCATCGAAGTCGTCGATCGAGACCGAGCCCTTGCCGATCCCGATCGAGGTCGACAGCGCGGCGCCGGAGGACTCGTGGCACATGTTCGAGCAGTCCGGCAGGTTATTGGTGCCGAAGCCGCGCACCAGCAGCTGGTAGAGGAACGCGGTTTCGTTGCTGGTGCGGCCGGAGGTGTAGAACACGGCTTCGTCTGGAGCGGCCAAGGCGTGCAACTGATCCGCGATCATGCGGTAGGCGTCGTCCCAGGCGATGGGGGAGTAGTGGGTGTCGCCGGGGCGCAGCACCATCGGGTGCGTGAGCCGGCCCTGCTGGCCGAGCCAGTACCCGGATTTGTCGCTCAGATCCTCGATCGAGTGCGCGGCGAAGAACTCCGGACCGACCGTGCGTAGTGTCGCCTCCTCGGCGACCGCTTTCGCGCCGTTCTCGCAGAACTCGGCGGGCCTGCGATGGCCGGTCGGCTCCGGCCAAGCGCAGCCGGGGCAGTCGAAGCCGTGCACCTGGTTGACGCGGGCGAGGGTGCGGGCAGTGCGAATCACGCCCATCTCCTCGACCGAGCGTTTCAGTGCCACCGCCACGGCGGTGACGCCGGCGGCCTGCTCCTTGGGCGGAGTCACCGTCAGCTCGGACTCGTCGATATCCCGGATCGGCCCGTTTCGGTGCATGACGTCATTGTCCTCTCCGCACAGTCCGCGTCGGGTATGGGACCGGCTACCCGCATGGTAGGCACCGCCGCGCGGTGACGCGGTCGGCGTCGTGTGGATTCTGTCCGGCCACCCGGCGTCGTCGGCTCGGCCGCGCGGGCCGCGGCGGCGTGCCGACTCTCCTTCGGTACACAGCGAATCGGCAAGCGCCGCCGCTACCGTCGTCGTCAGGTCCGAGACGACTGCTCAGCCTCGCCGCTGTGCGCCTGCGATGTCGGCGACACCTGTGCAAGAGTCGTCGCCGCGATAGGTGAGGACGCGCTCGCTGATGCGGACGCGCCAGCCGGGCAGGAGTTCGGTAGGGGCCGTGCCGATTCGGGTCCACTGGTCGGTGCCGGGGGCAGCGATGAAGGTGCCCGAGGTGGCGGCAGCGTCACGCACGTAGACCTTGCCGCCGTCGACCGACACATAGGCGTGGACGCGAGAGACGTGGCGGTCCCGCTGGATGACGATCGGATCGGCGGTCGCCGCGCGGACCGACTCGTCCACCTGCGGACCGCGCCCGATGACGTAGGGGCGGTCCAGCGGATATGCTGCGCCGTCCGCCGCGACCAGCGCGCCGGCGGCGGCGTCCCCGGCCATGGCGGACGGACGAACGACGCGTGTTCCTCCGTTCTCCAGTGCGGCCTTGCGCAGCGCGATTGGCTCGGGGAGCGCCTGCGCCGCCGACTGCACCTGAGACCAAGCGAGCGGCCGGTCCGCGGCGGGCCGGGGCCGGCGCGGCTTGGCCGGTGGGCGCGCAGATTCGGTAGGTGGGGCGGCGGGAACCGACGCGGCGGCTTCGGACGTGCCGGTCGGCTCGGGCATCGCATCGAACCCTGACGCGGCCGTGGGGGCGAGCTCGGGCTCAGAGCCGGCGGCGCGCTCGGATGGCGACGTCCTGACGGCGGACCCGGTGGCCTTCCCGGCCCGCCGCACCGCGGCGTGCAGGACGAAGCCGCCGCCGGGGACCATGCCCGCGCGCAGATCGGTGCGCGGCAGCGGAGTCAGCGGTGCGCCGGTATCCGCGCCGATCGTGATGCGCCGCACCGGCTCGCGCACAATCTCGTCCACCCAGGTGAAAGCCCGTGCGCCGGCCAGGCGGCGGGTACCCTCAGCGCCCTGGATCTCGGCGGTCACCGGTCCGCGCAGCAGGATCAGCATTCCGTCCGTCGTCGGTGCGACGACGCCGAACGGCGGCGGCTGCGAGGTGCTGCCGAAGATCGCCGCGGCCAGGCGCTCGGCCAGCGCCGCACCGGGGTGTTCCTCGTCGGCCAGGGCCTCGATGATGCCGAGTATTCGATCTGTAGAGGCGGTTTCGCCACCGAGGTAGGTGACAACCGCACCGAAGCGGGCGACCAATCCGTCGCCTGGTGCGATACCTATGGTGGACGGATTTCTGAGCACCCGCGCCCTCCTTCCCGGCGCAACTACCGGCATACCGAAGCAGCATAGAGTGTCCGCGCCGTCCGAGCCCTGGCCTCGAGGCACTCCTCAGTAGGGTTCGTCAGGGTTCGTCTTTCTCCCACGTCGCTGTCCGATGGCCGAATTCGTCGCTGCCGTACGTCTTCTCGCCTCCGGGCTCGACCGCGGTGACCTGGGCTTTGTGGTATTCGACCCATCTGAGCGCAGTCCATGCGTGTTCATTCCCAACTGTGGCAAAGGTCTCGGCAACGAGTATCGGTGTTCGGTTGGGCATCGTGGCATGAGCCCGGTGCACCCGAAACCCGCCACCGTGACGGCCATCCAAGGGACCCGACTGGATGGCCGGCGTGTGCCGGCCGGAGTCGACGCGGGCATTCGGTCGTGACGCCGGGCCGAACCGCCTCGAATTCGGTGCCGTCGCACACAAGCGCGGCGTGACCGAATGCCCTGGCAGCGCCCGTTCTGCGAACGGCGTTCGTGTCAAACGATGTTCGTCACGGACTATGCTCGGATCATGAGTGCAGCACCTGTCAGCCGTCGAGCCCGCCCGGCCAAAGCTCCACTGAGTCGCGAAGTGATCATCGAGACCGGTCTGCGCATCCTGGACCGGGACGGCGCGGCGGCGCTCACCATGCGCCGCGTCGCACAGGACCTGGATACCGGTGCGGCCTCGCTGTACGTCTACGTCGCCAACCGTGACGATCTGATGGGCGCCATGCTCGACCACGTGCTCGGCACCGTTCCGGAATCGGTCGGGGCGACCTGGCGCGATCGGCTCACCGTATTGGTCGAGTCCACGGTCGAGGCGATGAGCCGGCACGAGGGGCTGGCCCTCGTCGCGCTCGGTGCGATTCCGGCAAGCCCGAACGCGCTGCGCCTGGTGGAACGGATGCTGGTGCTGCTCGCGGAGGCGGGATTGGACGACCGCACAAGTTCCTGGGCGGTGGATCTGATCTACCTGCATATCACCGCGGCGGCCGCCGAGCAGAGCGCCTACAACACCAAGGACGGCACCGAGCAGGACTACGTTGCGGCCGTCGAGCAGTACTTCGCCCAACTGCCCGCCGACCGGTATCCGACGATTGTGGCGATGCGCGACACGATGCTGGCAGGCAACGGAGACGCGCGCGCAGCGTGGGCGATGCGGGTACTGCTCAACGGCATTCTCGCCACGCCCGCCGACCGACAGTGATGATCGTTCGCTGACGGTAGGTTGGCCCCGCGCCAGTCCGGAACGGAGTGGTTACCCACGTTTGCGGCGGAAGGCATCGACACCGTTGCGCTGGACCATCGAGTATGCCGTTCGCCACCGCGAGCGCTGGGGCGCAGGCTCGGCGCCCGCAGCCATGCGGTGCAACTGATCGGTGTGCCACTGCAGATCCACCGCTCCGGCGAGCGAGCGAACGGTGCGCGAGCGCGAGATCGGGTCCGTGCGCACCCGTGACACCCGAGCACTGGGCAGCTGCTCGTGCCCGGCGAGCAAGGCCAGGCCGGCGTCCGGGAGCAGGCACACCGGTCGCCCGAGGCCGACAATGTCGCAGTCACCCGTTTCCAACGCCGCCACGATGGCCGCGCGCGACCGGAATCCGCCGGTGACCGCGAGGGGGGTGGCCGCGGTGGTGCGGACGGTGTGGGCGTACTCCAGGAAGTAGGCCTCACGCTGCTGAGTGCTCCCAAGGCGATCGGTGGGGCGGCCCATCATCGCCAGCGACTCGAAGCTGCCGCCGCTGATCTCGAGCAGGTCGATCCGCTCGGTCGCCAGTCGGGCAACGACATCGCTGGACTCATCCTCGGTGAAGCCTCCGCGTTGAAAATCGGCGGAGTTGAGTTTCACCGAGACCGCGAACCGCGGGCCTACGGTGGCACGGACCCGCCGCACGATCTCGAGCAGGAACCGCGCCCGCCGGGCGGGGTCACCGCCCCAATTGTCGTCGCGGTGATTAGCCAGAGGCGACAGGAACTGCGATACCAGGTACCCGTGTGCGGCATGGATCTGGACTCCGTCGAAACCGGCTTTCTCGGCGATCAGCGCTGTCGTCGCGAACCGGTCGATGATGTCGTGGATGTCGGGCTCGGTGAGTGCGGTGGGAACCCGGAATCCAGGGATGTCGGGGGCTATTGCCGACGGGCCCACCGGCGCTTGTCGATTGACAACGGGATTGGCTTGGCGACCGGGGTGGCAGAGCTGCATCCAGATCGGCGACCCGCCGGCATGCGCTGTCTCGGCCCATTGTGTCAGTGTGGCCAGGTCCCGTTCGTCGTCGACCACGATATTGCCCGGCTCGCCCAGTTGTGCTCGATCGATCATGACATTGCCGGTGAGCAGCAGGCCGAATCCGCCTTCGCTCCAACGACGGTAGAGCCGCAGGATCCGGTGGTCGGGACTCTGTCCCGAGTCGCCGAGCACCTCGCTCAGCGCGGCTTTCATCACCCGGTTGGGCAGTACCTGGCCACAGGGAAGTGGCAAGGGATCGGACAGGATCACCAGCGAACCTTAGCTGCCAGAGTCGGCATTCGTCCTCCTCGAACAAGTTGCACTCTGGCCCGTCGAGCGACGGTGGATCGATGCGATCCATCCGGAATACGTGCACACTGACGTCCTGAGATGAGGAGGAAGTCGTGTCCGCTCCTGCTATAGCTGTTGTTCCGGGTGGTCTTCCCCTGTTGGGGCACGCGTTACAGTTTCGGAAAGATCCGCTGGGGTTCTTCGGGTCCCTGCGTGAGCATGGGGATATCGTCCAGGTCAGGCTGGGGCCGCAGCGGGTGTATGTGCTCAACTCCGCGAAGCTGGCCCACGAGATGCTTGTCGACAAGCCGCGCAAGTTCGACAAGGGTGCGTCCATCGAAATTACCCGTGACCTGGTGGGTTACGGTCTGGCCAGCTCCGAGGGCGAGATGCATCGCGGCCACCGGCGACTGATGCAGCCGGTGTTCCGCCGTGAACGAATCGTCGAGTACGCGCGGATCATGCGGGAGCAGATCGTCGAACAGACCGGAACGTGGCGCGAGGGGCAAATTCTCGATGTCCGCCAGGAGATGGCCGCGTTGAGTTTCGCGGTGGCCGCCAAGACACTGGTGTGCTCCCACCATGGCAAGGAACTGGAGCAGGAGATGCGGCTGAACATGCCGCGCATATTCGAACTGTTGTACCAGCGGATGATCGCGCCGCTACCGGTGTTGAACAAGCTGCCGTTGGCACGCAACCGGGAATATGCGTCGTACCTGGCCCGACTGCATCCGATAGTCGACAAGCTCATCGCCGAATACCGCGCCGGGGGCGACGGCCGTAACGACCTGCTGGCGTTGTTGATCGAGGCGCGGGACTCCGAAACCGCGGGCGGGCTGTCCGACGAGGAGATCCACGACCAGATCATCACGATCATGGTGGCCGGGTCTGAGACCAACTCGGCCACCCTGACCTGGGTGTTCTACCTGTTGACCAAGCATCCGGAGGTGGAGCGGCGGCTCCACGAGGAGGTAGATCGGGTACTCGGCGACAGGCCCGCGGACTATGCGGATGTCCCGAACCTCGTCTATACCGCGCAGGTGATCAGTGAGGCATTACGGTGCTACCCGCCCGCGTGGATACTCACCCGGCGGGCCAACGAAGATCTCGAACTCGGCGGTCACGCGATCCCGAACGGATCGTCGGTCATGCTCTGCTCGTATGCGGTGCAACGTGATCCGAGAAATTTCTCCGACCCCGACACGTTCGATCCGGACCGGTGGTCTCCGCAACGGGTCGGAGAGATCCCGCAAAAAGCCATGTTGCATTTCGGTGCCGGTCCCCGGCGTTGCATCGGTGACGTGTTCGCGGTCGTGGAAGCTACCCTCGCGGTGTCGACGATAGCCGCCCGCTGGCGGCTCCGCCACGATCCGGCTGTGACGATGGACTTGGAGACGGTTGTCGCAGCGACTCTGATCCCACGCAGCCTGTTGTTGACTGTGGAAAAGCGACATTGACGTGGGCGGCATCCTGCCGGCCACGGCTTTCACCGTCGTCGCGGCCGTCTCGACCCGGCCCGCGCCGACCGAACCGCACCGGTCTTCGGGCCGAGCCAGAATCCTCCCCATATTGGGAAACCATCCGGTCCGCATCGTCCATACACTCCTCCACAACGCATGGCCTCCACCGAGGGACTGGGGCCGGAGGTGGGCTGCCCCCGGAGTACTCGGGTCGGCCCGATAGGAGAAGCACAGATGACTGCCGTCGAGAATGACACACAGGTGAACGAGTTCGTGCGCGGCGACTCGGAACGGCTGGAAACGGATCTTCGGGTATTCCTCTCCGAACTGACAGTCTCGGCGTCGCAAGTGGCAGGCGCGGCCTACGGGCCGCGGGAACTGGACACCGCGCTGCGGCAGTCGTTTCACGACCCGATCACCGACGCGCTCGGCTCGAAGGTGGGGCAGGAGGCCTTGCGACCGGCAGGCGGTCCCGGCTTCCGGCCATCGATTGTGTACTGGGTCTTCCGCAACTACCGGGGTTTCGCCAGCACCGGCGAGGCGGCTGCCGATTTGGCGGTCATCCGCCGGGTGGCGGTCGCGGTCCGAATTCTGTTGAAGGCCGCGGTCGTTCTCGACGACATCGAGGACGGTAGTGCGGTGCGATACGGCGAGCCCGCACTGCATGCCACCCACGGGGTTCCGCTTGCCCTCAACACCGGAGCCTGGATGGTGCTCGCCGCGCTGCGCCACGTGCAAACGCCCGCCGTCGTGAACTACCTCGTGCAGACCGTCGAGAACGGCTTCATCGGTCAGGCGATAGATATGTCCACCCGGCTGGCCGAGGTCCGGCGCGACATCGTCGCGGCCGAGGTGAACGATCGGGTGAAGTTCTGGGAGTCGGTCGCGACGCTGAAGACCTCGACGCTGTTCCGGATGCCGCTGAACGCGGCCGCGACCGCGCTGCGGGTGCCGGACGACGAACTGACGGTTCTCGACGACGCGATGCGGCAGCTGGGTTTGGCGAGCCAGATCTTCAACGACCTCACCGATTTCGTGCCCGAGTTCGGCGGCGCCAACACGTACGAGGATTTCGACGGGCTCACCAATCGGGTATGCCTCGAACTGCTCGGCGCCGAACCCGGGTTGCCCGAGTTCGGCACCGACATGGTCGGAGACCGGTTGAAGACGTTCACGCTCGGTCACCCCGAGCTCCGCGAGACGATCGTCGAGCTCGCCGGACAGGCGGTCGACCTCAAGGAAGAGGCCAAGAGCCGGATTCACCAACTGTGCCGATCGACCGACAGCGCGACGTATTTCGACATGACGATCGATCGCAAGGGTCACGTGATGGACCGGCTGTACGCCGCGGTTCGCGCATGATCATGAAGCGGCTTCGCGCCGAAACCCGGGCATGGCATGACGCATTGGAAGCAACGCCGTTCAGTCTCGAGCTTCTGAGCCGAACACTGTTACTCGGCCGATATGTGGGCCAGCTGAGGGCTTACCGAATCATCCTCGACACCCTGGAGACCCGGCTGGCCGACTCGGACGACCCGATCGTGACCGCGGTGTGGCGCTCGGACCTCGCGAAAGTGCCTCTGCTGGAGCAGGATCTGGAGTTCTTCGACACCGTGCCCGCCGACGCCATCGCGGCCACGGCAATCACCGTGGCGGACCGGTTCGCGGCGGTGATCTCGGACTGCGTGACGAAAGACCCCGTCTCGCTGCTGGGGTTCCTGTACGTCATGGAAGGTTCCACGATGGGTGGATTGGAGCTGACACCACATGTCCGGGCGACATTCGGACTCGCCGACGGTCGTGGGCTCACCTACTACAGCAGCGGTGACCGGCAACGCTGGACAGCCTTCGCCACTCGGATGGATGAAGCCGTTGTCGACGAGCCCCTACAGCAACTGGTGCTGGCGGCGGCGGACAAGGGCTACCGAGCGATAGCGGACACGCTCGCCGCACTGTCTCGTCCGGATCGCGAAGAATCGACGCCTGGTGAGTGAGTAGCGTCGATCGGTAGGGGCCTCGGGGGCTGACCCTCGCAGGAGGTGCCGTGCCGGGTCGGAGTGGGCGCGCGCCGGTCCTCGTCGTTGGCTGAGGCCGCCGCCGTGCCAACAGTGGGCGGAAAACTCGCTGGCCCGGTCGCGGCCTTCGGCGCACAATGGCCCGATGATCCGCCCAGCGACGACGCATGACCTTCCAACGCTCCAGGACATCGAGCGCGCGGCCGGTGCGCCGTTCGCGGAGGTCGGCATGACAGCAGTGGCCGACGACGAGCCGCCCGCACTGGACATGTTGCGTGAGTTCCAGCGGGCCGGGCGGGCCTGGGTCTGGGCCGACGACGCCGACCACCCGATCGGCTACCTGATTCTGGGCGTGGTCGACGGCGTCGCCCACATCGACCAGGTCTCGGTGCACCCCGATCACGCGGGGCAGCGGATCGGCAAGCGCCTCATCGACCAGGCCGTGCGGTGGGCCGAAACCGAGGGAATGGGGGCGATCACGCTGACCACGTTCACCGAGGTCGCCTGGAACGGGCCGTACTACGAGCGACTCGGCTTCCGCTACCTGCCGGTGCACGAGGAGACGCCCGGCCTGCGGGCGCTGCGCGCGGCCGAACGCGCCCACGGCCTCGACCGGTGGCCGCGCGCGTGCATGCGCGCGGAACTCGCCGCGTGGTCGATGGGCCGACCCGAGCACGGGTGCGTCGAGAACGGGTCCTAGGAGATCGGCGCGAGCGCCGCCGCGGCGGCCGGGGCGGCGGCTGCCCGGTCCTCGGCGACCAGACCGATGCGGGTGCGCCGATCCAGCAGATCATCGGCGTCGAGCGCGCCCTCCTGTGCGACCGCGAACGCGAATTCGGCGCCGATCACATCCATTCCGGGCGCCACCGGTTCGGCAAGCGCAGGATCGCGGCGCACCGCGGCCAGGACAGCGGCCGCCTCGCTGCCGTAGCGCTCGATCAGCACCGGCGGGGCGGCGATGCGATCGCGGGCCGCTCCGGAGACCGCGCCCACCAACGGAATTCGCCGAGTGCGGCACGGCCTCGCAGTGAGCCTGCCGTACGCGACCGCCGCGTCGACGGCGTCCTCCGCCATCCGCCGATAGGTGGTGAGCTTGCCGCCGACAATCGTGACGACACCGGTGGGCGAGCGCAGCACCGCGTGTTTGCGCGAGATGTCGGCCGTGCTGTCGTCGGCGGTCTGCAGTAGCGGGCGCAGCCCCGCGTACGACCCACGAATATCGGCGCGCGTCAACGGCTCTCGCAGCGCGGGGTTGATGGTGTCGAGCAGGAAGTCGATTTCGGCGTCGGTCGGCTTCGGCTCGTCGGGCACGGGTCCCGGCGCGTCCTCGTCGGTCAGGCCGAGGTAAACCCGGCCGTGCGCGGCGGGGAAGGCGAAGACGAACCGGCTGGTGCCGCCGGGCACCGGCACAGTCAGCGAGGCGTTGAGGCCATCGAAGGACGCGGCGGAGAACACCAGGTGGGTGCCGCGGCTCGGGCGCAACTCGACGCTCGGATCGACCTGGTCTGCCCATACGCCGGTGGCGTTCACCACGGTGCGCGGCCGGAGCCCGATGGTCTCGCCGGTCAGAGTGTCGCGCAGCGTCGCCGAATTTCCGGTCACGTCGAGGGCTTCCGCACGGGTCAGCACCGTCGCGCCCTGCGCCGCAGCGGTGCGCGCCAGGGCGACCACCAGGCGTGCGTCGTCGACGAGCTGCCCGTCCCACGACTGCAACCCGCCGCGCAACCCGTCGCGGCGCACGGTCGGCGCGAGCCGCAACACCTCGGCGGCGGCGACGCGGCGTGACCGGGGCAGGATCGCGGCAGGCGTTCCCGCGCCGCGCCGCAGCGCGTCACCGGCTAGGAAACCGGCGCGGACCAGCGCGCTCCGCGCGGGGCCGAAGCCAGGGATCAGCGGCACCAGCTGCGGTAACGGGCGCACCAGATGCGGCGCCGTTGTGCGAATCAGGATGCCGCGTTCCACCGCGCTCTCGTGGGCGATGCCGACCCGGCCGCCGGCCAGGTAACGCAGCCCGCCATGGATCAGCTTGGAACTCCAGCGGCTGGTGCCGAAGGCCAGATCGTGGCGTTCCACCAGGACGGTCCGCAGGCCGCGGGCGGCGGCGTCGAGCGCGGCGCCCGCACCGGTGGCGCCGCCGCCGATCACCAGGATGTCGATCTCGGCGCCGTCGCCGAGCCGCCGCAGATCTGCGGCGCGGCGGTCGGCGTTCAGCGCGGAGTCTCCGGTGCGCACCCAATTCGTGGTCATCGCAATGCCTTTCCGATCGAGGAGCGTGCCGCCGTGCTCATCGCGGCTGGTTCCGGCCGTCGCCGAGATAGCCGTCGATCGCGCGACGGAGCTCGGTGTCGAGGTCCTCGCCCGCGAGGAGCGGCGCGACGGTGCCCGCCGACTGCACCGCGGACTGGGCAATCAGCAGCACCATGGTGGCCATCCGGTCCGGATCGCCGTCGCGGATGGAGCCGTCCTGCCTGCCCTCGCGGATGCCCGCGGCGAACAGCTCGATCAGCGCCCGCTGGTTGCGGCCGAGCCTGCCGAACACATAGGTGAGCATCAGATCGGTGTCGGTGCGGAAGATCTTGCCGAACAACGGATTCGACCGGACCTTCGCCGCGCCCGAGACCACGCCTTCGACCAGCCTGGCGCGCGCCGTGCCCGCGGTCGGCATGGTCGCCGCGACGATGCCGCGCAGCTCGCGAACCAGTAGCTCGGCCACCAGCGAGCCGGTGTCCGGCCAGCGGCGGTAGACGGTCGGCCTGCTGACGCCCGCCCGGCGCGCGACCTCGGTGAGGGTGGTGCGGCGCACGCCGAACTCCTGCACGCAGGCGCGGGCCGCGTCGAGGATCGAGAGGTCGATAGCGGAGAGCGCGTTCTCGGCGTCTTCGGTGGTCCCATCGGGAGCGGTCAAGGTGTCACCACTGATAAATCGGTCCGTCGGAGGCTCGGCCGCCGACCAGGAGAAGGGGGGCTGACGTTCATTACTACTTGACAGTACATGTCAGACTGTAACGCATGGTGGAAACGCAGCAGCACACCGTCGAAGATTCGGCTCTTCCGGCTGACACCGCCGTCAGCGGGCCCGCGGCGCGCATGGTCTGGGATGCCTGGGGTATCCCTACCGAACACAAACCACTTTCGGCGCGGGTCCGTGGCCTGCTAGCGCAGGTGTTCGGTGTGTCGGGCGAACCGGTGGCGCGACGCGATGAGGGCGACGTGCCACTGCGCGAATCGGCGCTCACGCCCGCGCAGCGAGCCGGGTTGGTCGAGGTGGTCGGCGCCGACAACCTGTCGGCCGACCACCGCGACCGGCTACTGCACGCGGGTGGCAAGAGCACGCCGGATCTGTTGCGCCGCCGCGCTGAGGGCCCGCAGGACGCGCCCGACGCGGTCGTCTTTCCCGCCGATCACGACCAGGTCCTCGCCGTGCTCGCCTATTGCGCCGAGCACGCCGTCGCCGTCGTTCCGTTCGGCGGCGGCACCAGCGTGGTCGGCGGCGTCGATCCCGTGCGCGGCCGATTCGACGCCGTGATCGCGCTGGATCTGCGCAGGCTCGACACCATCACCCGGATCGATCCGGTCAGCGGCACCGCGACCCTCGGCGCGGGACTCACCGGTCCGCGCACGGAGGAACTGCTCGGCGCGCACGGCCTTTCGCTCGGCCACTTCCCGCAGAGCTTCGAATTCGCCAGTGTCGGCGGTTTCGCCGCGACACGGTCCTCCGGCCAGGCGTCGGCGGGCTACGGCCGGTTCGACGACATGGTGCAGCGGCTGAAGATCGCCACGCCCAGCGGCACCCTCGAACTCGGCCGCGCCCCCGCCTCGGCCGCGGGACCGGACCTGCGCGAGCTGTTCGTGGGCTCCGAGGGGACGCTCGGCGTGATCACCGAGGTCACGCTCCGGGTGCATCCGGTCCCGGAAGCCGTCGCCTACCAAGCATGGTCGTTCCCGGACTTCGAAACCGGTGCAGCGGCACTGCGCTCGGTCGTGCAGGCCGGCGCGGCGCCCACCGTCCTTCGGCTGTCCGACGAGGCGGAGACCGGAATCAACCTGGCCCGCTCCGGCGACATCGGCGGCAACCCGATAGCGGGCTGTCTGGCCATCACGACCGTCGAAGGCAGCGCGGCGCACGTCGCGGCACGCAGCGCCGAGGCGAACGCCCTGCTCGCCGCGGCGGGCGGCACCGCGCTCGGGCCTGCGCCCGCCGAGGAGTGGGAGCACGGACGCTTCGCCGCGCCGTATCTGCGCGACGCGCTGCTGGACGTCGGCGTGCTGTGCGAAACACTCGAGACCGCGACCACCTGGTCGACCGTGACGGCGCTGAAGGCGAAGGTGACCGGCGTGCTGACCGAAGCGCTCGGTGGGCAGGGCACGCCGCCGCTGGTCATGTGCCACATCTCGCACACCTACCCGACCGGCGCGTCGCTGTACTTCACCGTCATCGCCAAGCAACTGGACGACCCGATCGCCCAGTGGCAAGTCGCCAAGCACGCTGTCGGCGACGCCATCGTGGCGGCGGGCGGCACCATCACCCACCACCACGCGGTCGGCACCGACCACCGGCCGTGGCTACCGGACGAGGTCGGTGACCTGGGTGTGCGCGTCTTGCGCGCGGTGAAGGCCGAACTCGACCCCGCAGGCATATTGAATCCCGGGAAGTTGGTGTCGTGACCGGGAGTTCGCTCGTGCGGGCGATCACCGTGGTGACCAATCCGCAGTCCGGGCTCGGCAGGGGAAGCGGCATGGCGAGTGCCGCGATCGCCCGGTTCCGGGCGCGTAGCGCCGAGGTCACCGAGGTGTGTGCCCCGACGGTCGCCGAATCGGTTCGGCAGGTGCGGGATTCGATCGTGGGTCCGGGGCCGAAGCCCGACGTGGTGGTCTGTATCGGTGGGGACGGTCTGATCAACGTGATGCTCGCGGCCATCGCCGAGACCGGCGTCCCGCTCGGCATGGTTCCCGCGGGCACCGGCAACGATCTGGCCAGGGAGCTCGGCGTGCCGACGGACGCCCCGATCGCCGCGGCCGATCTCGTGCTCGACGGGCGGACCAGGGCCATCGACCTCGGCCGCATCGAGTTTCCCGCGCCCGGCGCGACGCCGATGTGGTTCGCGACCGTGACCGGCACCGGCTTCGACGCACGAGTCACCCTGCGCGCCAACGACATGCGCTGGCCGAAGGGGCGGCTGCGCTACACGGTCGCGGCGCTGGCCGAGGTCTCCGGCCGTTTCACCGTGCCCTACCGCGTCGAGCTGACCGGTGCGGTCACCGAGGGGCTGACCAACCCGGGTGCGGGCTCTCTGCTGGAGACCGAGGCGGTCATGATCGCGGTCGGCAACACCCGCACCTACGGCGGTGGCATGCTGATCTGCCCGGATGCGGTGCTGGACGACGGACTGCTCGACCTGACCGTGGTCGGCCCGCTATCCAGGGTGGAGATGCTGCGCCTGCTGCCCGCGCTGTCGGCGGGCAAGCGCCAGAATCATCCGGAGGTCAAGCAGTTCCGGGCCGCGGCGGTCACGCTGACCGCGCCGGGCGCGCCCGCGACCGCGGACGGCGAGCCCGCGGGCACGTTGCCCATCACCCTCCGCGCGGTGCCCGGGGCACTGACCGTCCTGGTGCCTTGATCACGGCCCCAGGCCCGACTGCAATCAGCCTGATCAGCACGAACCGCCCCAACAATACTGAAAGGACACCCCATCCAGGCCCGTGGAACTCGGCAGTCATGTCACCTCCGGCACGGAATGATCAACGCGGCTTGGTGGAATGGTGCTGTGGACCGGAAACGGCCACGGTCAGCTACCGGTCACGCACTGTTGCCCAGCTACGGGGATGCCGCCGCGCGGCGATCGCAATCAAGCTACGCCTTGATCGGACCGAGAAAGGTCAGATCAGCGGCAGCTCGGCCATACGCGCATCGACCGTCCGTGCGGCCTCGGATCCCGGAGCCCGGACATGTATCAACGTACGGGCGTTGTGCAGTTGGCCAGAGACCCGCGCTGACCCGTTCGCGGCCTCGGCCTCCACACCCTCGAGGATTGCGCTCAGCCCGGCGTCGAGGTCCCCGGCGTCGACGTGGATCGTTCCGAGCAGGATGTGGGACGCTGCGCGGTCTCGGACAGCTTGCAGCCTCAGCGACTCTTCGGCGGCTTCGATCGCTGCGGTGAGGTCACCGATCTGGTGAAGTGCCTTGGCGCGCATACGGGCGACATGTCCCGCTGTGCAGAAGTAGGCCAGTGACTGTTCCGGCGTGCGCGGTGTGGTGACGTCGAAGCGGTCGGCCCGAGTCAGTGCTTGGCGTGTGTCGGAAGCGTGTCCCGCCTTGGCCTGAGCGAGGGCCGTGATGCCGGCTGTGTGCGCGCGGAGTAGCGGATCGCCTGATCGAGAGGCGCGCATCTCGGCCGCGGTTGCCTGGTCGGCGGCCACGGAGGGCTTGCCGACCTCCTCGGTCATCCCGGACCACTCCGCCATTGCCATCGCACCGGCGGCGTCGTCACCGATCTCGTCCGCGGCGTCTCGCGCGGTTTCGAAATGCTCCTCCGCTGAGCCAGTACGCCCCAGGTCGAACAGTTGCCATCCGGCGGAGGTGGAGATCTTGCTGCGAAGCGACTTCAACCGGCGTTCCAGCGGATCCCGTGGTCCGGCGAGCAACGCCTCGGCGATGTCGACCTGGGCGAGTGTTGTGCGGATCGCAGCTTGCGGGCCGAGTAGATCATCTTGAAGCCGAGCTTGGTTCAGCATCGCCTCGATGTTGTCCAACACCGCAGCGTCGACGCGGCGCGGAGTCGCGGCTGCGCGGATTGTGCGTTCGACCTCGTCGGCACTGAGCGCAGCCGTAATCGCTGGCGCTGCTGCCGTGATGACGGCGATTGCTCTCATCAGCTCTCGGCGCTGCACTTCGTCAACCTCCTCGCCGCCCCGATTCCAGCGTAGGGCAGCTTCAACGCCTGTACCAGTTTGCGAGTGTTTCGCTCTCGCCGCGCGAGGGTTGTATAGACCCAGTTCTGTAGCGGTGGCGTCGAAGGTTTGTTCCAAGGCTCGCCGGTATCCCTCTGTCGGCCACCTTGTCACACCGCTCACGAGCCGCCGAATGGCTTCTTCGTCGTACGCACCGGGTTTGCCGGTGATCTGCTCATATGCGGCATTGACCTTGTCGACAACTTCTCGCCGCTTCCAGTCCCGCCGCTCGATCAGCTGTTCGAGCTGGCGATTTCTCCGGTCTCGCGAACTCATCTGATGCCCTTCCCCACATCTATCCAGACAGTAGCGCGAAACGGCACCCCGCAACTTCGTTCCAGGAAATTGCGGGGGGAAGTTGCCCTACCGAGACCAACTCTCGCCGATCAGGCTCAATTGTGCGCCCCGGTGCGGGAATTCGTCTCGCCCGTGACGTTGAAACCGGCCCACCGTCGGGCCGACGCTCGGTGTCAACTGGCAGATCGACCAACCCAACTGTGACGTCTGGCCGATGGCGAACAGCTTCCCGGCGGTGGGCACCGATCAGACACGAACTGAGAGGACAGGCCATGGATTCCGGCGATCCGAACCACAAGCCCACTGCGATATGCCTGGTACGCGTTGACGTGTCGGGGCTCGAATCACCGCGGCATGCAACGGATGCCCGACGTCACGCCCTGCGACTGGGGTATGTCCACCTGTACACGGTGCGCCCACCGGCTGACTACTCCGACCCGATCGGCTACGCACTCGGTATCGCCGCTGGTCTCGGCGTCGCCGCGCTGATCGTGTACGACTTGGCGACCGTCGACAACATGCCGTCGCGGGTGTGCGATGTGTGCGACTTGGAGACGGTGATTCCGCCGCAGACGTGGGCGGCGTCGTTGCCGGGCCTTGTAGACCCGGCGCACCAGCATCCCGATCACCCGCTGACCGTGGCGGAAGCCAAACGAATCATGCAGCAGCACCTCACATGTCGCGCAGTAGAGTGCCCCCGGAAATCCAGCGCATATAGCTGTCTGGTTCGGGCCGGCCAGATTGTGCCACCGGTGGACACGCCGCGCGAGCGGGCCGCCGCCCGCGGGGGTGCTGTTCCCTCCACTCCATGCCGACCTACTGGCTTCAGGCCTCCCGGACACCCGAACACTGCGCGATGTGCTGGACGGTCTCGCCAAGCCGGATGCAGACCCGCCAGCCTTGACCGCCCGTCTCGCACCAGGCCACCACGGATAGTCGGAAGACGGGCAGGCATGGACGGCATTCATTGCACCAATGTCGGAGATCTGCAAGCGATCTGGCGACTGCACAAGCAGCGGGTCATGATCATGCGCGTGCACACAATCCCGGACGGCGAAGCTGTGGTGTCGTTCGATCCGGGCCCGTACCCCGACCTCGCCGAAGCCCGAGAACGGTTCGCGGAGCTCACCCGGCTCTGGGACGCGGTACGGCATGAGTACTGGGCCGAACTCGCTCCGCCCCATCGAGTGCCACGAGGACGATCCGTGACATGAGGGAAAAGGCATCTTCATCTGGTGAAAACCAATGCAACGTCGGTGCGAGCCAAGGAGATGGCGGTACGCGCCGCGAGAGCGGGATATTTCCTGACTTGCAGCCCCGCAGGACCGCGGGTCTGGTCGTTACCGGACACGCCTGATGGCGAGCGTGTGCACTCCGCGCCGACCCTCGATCAGATCGAGAAATTGTTGAACGAATGATGCGGCGTTGGCTCGATGCCGACCGCAGAACAGAAAGGAAGGAACCGTGTCATGGCAGACAGATACGACTTCATTGTGGTGGGCGGCGGTGTGGCTGGCCTGATGACGGCGGCGCGACTGAGCGAGCAGGATACCGCGGTAGCGCTGATGGAAGGCAATCTTCTCGGATCCGGAGCAACGACGCGAAATCACGGCATTGTCCACGGCGGCGCGCTGTATGCGCGGTGGCATCCAGAGGTGACGGCATCGTGCATGAAGGCGCAGGCCGCTTATGGCGCTGCGTTCCCCAAGTGCATATCTGACATCGAAAAGTGCTGGTACATAGGAGCACCCGAGACAATGCGTCAGCATGGCACCTTGTGGGATAAGCACGGCATAGACCACGGTGAGGTGGATCCGTGGCAGGTCCGTGAATTGCTAACAGTGCCTGATTCAATAGCTTTGCAGACCATAGCTGCACGGGAACTGCTCGTCGACACCCATTCCCTCATAACCGATCTGGCGGCCAGGTGTGTAGCGAATGGGGTGGACCTGATCGTCGGGACGCGCGTGTCGCGTGTCGTGGTCGCTGATCAAGTAGTGCGGGGTGTCGAAACCGCCACTGGATTAGTGCAAGCGGCGAACGTCGTGGTGTGCAATGGGATCGGTACACGCGAGGTGCTGGAGCGGTCGAGGTCAATGATTGCCGAGGAGCTGAAGTCCCGGCTGGAAGTCATGATGGCCTTTCCCGGGGCGTTGCCATGCTCGATCATCGGCCTCGAATTCGGGTGGCCAGCCCTGGCGCCGTCGGCCGCTGGTGGCGTGGTGTTGGCGTCCCGGTATGGTGCCCGCCAGCGTTTCGTGCGCGGCCCGGCTCGCTGGCCGGTCCCTGCGACCGAAACAACCGAGCTGACGCGTGAACTCACCGAGTGGCTGCGGCCCGGCCTGGTTGATTGCACCTCTGGTGTCGCATGGGTGTGCAGCAAGACCGAGCATGCGCGCGGCAGCGGCGACCAGTGGGGCACCGAACCGAACTACGCCGTGATCAATCACGACGACCGCGAAGGTATCGCCGGGTTGTGGACGGTCCTGCCGGGCAAGATGACACTCGCGCTGCACGCCTCTCGCGCGGTCGTAGCCGCCGTCACCGGCACCGAGCAACCACTGGCGCTGCCCGCCGAGCACAGCGGCCGTCCCAGCGATGTCTTCGATCTGGTCGACGCGGCACCGTGGACCGCGCACCAGGAAGCGAGCCCCCGATGATCCCACCATTCACCGCCGCGGTACCTGACGATGAGATCGCCACCGTTCTCGCTGCGGCCGAGCAGATCATGCGGGCGGGCCGGCTGGTACTCGGCGCCCACACCGAAGTCCTCGAAACCACTGTCGCCGTGATGGCCGGTACTCGGTACGCGATCGCGGTCAACTCCGGGTCGACGGCACTCGAAATCATCTACAAGACAGTGGATGTGCAGGGACGGACAGTGCTGATGCCGACGAACACCAATTACGCCACCGCCGCTGCCGCCCTGGCAGCTGGGGCGCAGGTCCAGCTCTACGACGCAGGCCTGTATCCCGACCTCGCCGACCTCGAACGGCGGCTCACCGGCGACGTCTCCGCGGTGGTAGTCGTGCACATCGGTGGATACATAACCCCTGACTTGCCGCAGATCATGCAGTTGTGTGAGGCGGCAGGTGTTGCGTTGATCGAGGATGCCGCGCACGCGCACGGCTCCACCTTCGGGGATCGTCCCGCGGGAGGTTTCGGATACGCGGCAGCGTTCTCGTTGTTCGCCACCAAAGTTGTTACCACCGGCGAGGGCGGTGTCATCACCACCGACGACCCGGACCTGGACCGGTTGGCTCGCATCTATCGCAACCAGGGCCACGACGGTGACGGTCGGCATGTGGTGTGGGGAGGAAGCTGGCGGATGACCGAGCTCGGCGCAGTCCTCGGATCGGCCCAGTTCGACCATTTCGACCGCGACCTCATCCAGCGGCGCGCCGTCATCGACCGCTACATCACCGATCTATCCGGCATCGGGCTCGAGTTCCCGGTCCCGCACGGGCAGGTGAGCGGTCACAAATGCATCGCTCTACTCAACTACGGCATAGAACGGGATCACTTGCGCGACAAGGTGTCAGCGGTGGGTGTCGAGCTGGCACGTGGCGTCTACGAGCAACCTCTACACCGCCAGCCAGTCTTCGGCGGTCTGAACATCGGCGACAGCTTCCCGGCCGCGAACGATTTTGCGGACCGTCACATTTGCCTGCCGCTGTGGCGGGGAATGACCGATGACATCGTCGATCGAGTCATCAAGATCATCCGCACATCCGTAGCCGAGGCCGGCCACAAGCTACCGTGATGCTTGGGGTGCGGCTTGGCTCCAGTCGAAGCCGAGTTCGCCCTTGTCGGCGATGATCTGTTCCCACCAGTCGCGGTGCTCGACGTACCAGTTGACCGTGTCTTCGATCCCGGTTGTGAAGTCGTGCGTCGGTTGCCAGCCCAGCTGTGATTCGATCTTCTCCGGATTGATCAGGTAGCGGCGATCGTGATTCGGGCGGTCGGGGATGTGCTCGATCCACGCGCCCGGGTCACGTCCGAGCGTGGTGACGACCATGCGCGCGATATCGAGGTTGGTGACCTCGCAGCGAGCCGAGATGTCGAAGATCGGCAACAAGCCCGGATCGGTGGCCGCCTCCGCCGGGATCGTGTCCAGCTCTGCGTGCAGGACACGATGTACAGCGGCGCAGTGATCGGTGACGTGTAGCCAGTCCCGGCTTTGCAGGCCGTCGCCGTAGACGGGCACCTTGCGTCCGCGCAGGACGCTCGTCACCGCCAGCGGGATCAGCTTCTCCGGTAGTTGATACGGGCCGTAGTTGTTGGCGCAGTGTGTCATCCGGATGTTCATTTCCGGATAGGTCTGCATGTAGGCGCGCACCATCTGATCTCCGGCCGCTTTGGCAGCGCTGTAAGGGGTTTTCGCGTTCAGCGGGGACCGCTCGGTGAACCATTCGTTCCCGGCCGCCAGCTCGCCGTACACCTCGATCGTCGATACGTGCACGTGCGACCGTACCGGGATTAGGCGACTGCACTCGGCCATCACCTGGGCGCCGAGGGCGTTGCTGCGCATGAACGCCGACGGGCCGAGGATCGCACGGTCGTTGTGCGACTCCGCCGCGAAGTTCACGACGAAATCCGGTCGATACCGCCGGTAGACAGCCTCCATCGTTTCCAGCTCGGCGATATCGGCCTGTTCGAAAACAATGCGGTCGGCCACCCGATCCAGGTTCGCCGTATTACCTGCGAAACCGATGTAATCCACCGCCACTACCTCGGCGGCGGGCTCCCACTCCAGCAAACGGTGAACGTAATTCGCTCCGATGAAGCCTGCGGCACCGGTCACGAGGTAGACGGACATGGATGCCGATCGTAGCCGAGAGCCTATTCCGTGACCCGCCTGCCACCATGCCAATTCATATCGGTTCGATGAGACTCCCGCCAGGTTGTGAACCTTGCTGGCTTTACTTGCCCTCCGCAGGTCTAACCCGGCTCTTTCGTGCGGCCGATGTGCTGGCCTGATTGGTGTCTCGCACGACAACGGGAACGCCCCGGTAAACGCCGACGACGACAGTCAGGACTGAGCTCGACGCACGACAACGTCCCCACCGGACTTGGGGCGGCCGTACCAGGAGATGAAATGCCGTACTGGTGCCCGTGATCATCACGGCAGCAAGGGTTTTCATCATTGGGCGACGAATTTCACGCGACGCATCCGGTTGACGGTCGCACGGTCGACGACGACGACGGAGCGGGACCCGTTCGTCGGCAGGCGGCGCTCGATCGTGATCGTCCGCATCAGTCGTCGCCAGCGCCGCACATGCAGTGTGAAGGCCACTCCGTTGACCCGCCGCCCGCGAGCGTACTGACCGGCCCGTGCCACGGTCGCGGGCACGTCGAGCATGATCAGGTGCAGGTCCCGGCCATAGAGCGTCGCCCAGTGCGCGATCAGCGTGCGCGTCCAGCGGAAGGTGGCGCAGTCGTGGATCACGACCGGATCTGTGGTGTCGCGCAACGCGGCATGGATCGCGTGGAAGTGCGCGGCGTGGACCACCGGGCGCCACAGCGGATAAGGCAACCACCAGAGCCTGCGCCGCCAGCGGATGCGCGCCTGGTGCGAGTCGAGCACGGTCGCGCCGTCCGGGCTGTGCCGCGGCGTCTCGACGTCCGAGGCGGCGCCGAAGAACGTGCGCAGCGTGGTGCTCTTGCCTGCGCCAGGGACGCCGGCGACGACCAGCGCCGCCGAGCTCGGGTACCGCAATTCCTCGATCGCGCCACCGCGCAGATCGTGCACGGAGTCCGGCGCCAGGGTGGATACCAGTGGTTCGGCGGAGTGTATCGGCAAAGCTTCGAGCGGGGGGTTCACCCCTTCCAGCGTCCCGAGTCGAGATTCGTTGGGCAACAGGGAGAACCCTGGGATTTCACTGAGATTCACCGGAGGAGGAGCGCCTGGAGTATCCACCTTGTCCAGGGTCCCCAGTTCGGCGCTATCCGGCAATATCAGGCATTTGGACATACTCTGGCTCATGCGCGTTTTCGGCCTGCCGAGCGTGCGCGAAGATGCATACGTTCACCCTGGCTGCCGAAAAGGCTCAGGATTTCCACGGGGCCCCGGCCCGCGCTGCCGAACCAATGTGGTTGGCGGGTATCGAATTCCGCGGCCTCGCCGGGGCCGAGTATCAGGTCGTGCGCGCCGAGCACCATCCGGAGCCGCCCGGAAAGGACGTAGAGCCACTCGAAGCCCTCGTGCACCTTCGGGTCGGGTTCGGTGCGGTCGGCCGGGATGATCATCTTGAAGGCCTGCAGCGGCCCCGGTTGTCTGGTGAGTGGAACGATGGTGAGCCCGTTGATCTTGCGCGCCGTGGTGTGCACCCGCGGGTCGGCGATCTTCGGTGCGGCGACCAGTTCGTCCAGCGGCACCTGGTGTGCCATGGCGATCGGCAGCAGTAGCTCCAGGCTGGCCTTGCGCTGGCCGGATTCCAGTCGCGACAGTGTGCTCTTGGAGATTCCGGTGGTCTCCGCAAGCGCTGTGAGCGTGACGTCGCGGCGGGTACGCAGCGCTTTGAGTCGTGGGCCGATGTCGGCGAGTGCCTGGGCGACGGTGGGTTGGGTGGACATGTCTCCAGTGCACCCCCAATTCCCGAAATCAGCAACCTTTGTTGCCGCTTCGGCGAAGCGGCGGCAGGCTGTCGGCGGAGGTGATCGCCGATGAGCGAGCGAACAATGAACACAGCCGAGTTCTCGGTCATGGTGGAGCCGAGCGCTAGCGAGGTGGAGGCATGAGCGAGCGTAGCGAGCGAACAATGAACACAGCCGAGTTCTCGGTCATGGTGGAGCCGAGCGCTAGCGAGGTGGAGGCATGAGCGAGAGATATGACGTGGTGGTCGTGGGTGGCGGCGCGGCGGGACTGTCGGCGGCGCTGGTGCTCGCCAGGGCGCGACGACGGGTCGCGGTGGTCCGTGGCGGTGCGCCGCGCAACGCGCCCGCCGAGCACATGCACGGGTTCCTCTCCCGCGACGGGATGCCGCCGGCGGACCTGCTGTCCGTGGGCGCGGACGAGGTGGCGGGCTACGGCGCCGAGCTGATCGACGACGTCGTCACCGGCGCGGGGCCGGGCTCGGCGCACGACGGATACCCGATCCGGCTGGGTGGTGGCGGGGTGCTACGGGCCCGCCGCGTGCTCGTCGCGACGGGGCTGCGCGATGAACTGCCGGAGCTGCCCGGCGTGCGCGAACGATGGGGCGTCGACGTGCTGCACTGCCCGTACTGTCACGGCTACGAGGTCCGTGACCAGCCGATCGGAGTGCTCGGCGGGAGGGGGCCCGGCGCGCTCGACCGCGCGGTGCACCTGGCGCTGCTGCTCCCGCAGTGGTCCCGCGACGTGGTCTTCTTCCCGCACACGATGACCCTGTCGGACACCGACCGCGCCCACCTGGACGCGCGCGGGGTGCGCGTGCTCGAGGGCGAGGTCGCGCGGTTCGCCGTCGACGGCGGTCTGCGCGGCGTCGAACTGGCCGACGGGCGGGCGGTGCCGCGGACTGCGATGTTCGTGGCGCCGACCTTCCACGCCAACGACGACGTGCTGGTCGCCATGGGCTGCGCGTTCGACGACACCGGTTGGGTGGTCACCGACCCGTCCGGGCGCACCAGCGTCCCTGGCGTGTGGGCGGCAGGCAACGTGAGCAACCCGGCGGCTCAGGTGATTTCCGCGGCGAGCGCCGGTTCGACCGCCGCGATCGCGATCAACGGTGACCTGGTGCTGGCGGACACCGCCGCGCTCGCGGCAGCTCGATAAAGAGAACCTTGCGGGTAGAAAATGCCGGAAACTGAGAATTGGTTATGGATTACGGGGCCGCCCCTGGAGCGACGGTAAAGTGTCAGGCATAGGCGGAGTCTTCGGTGTCCCTCATCCACCGAAGACCCGCCTTTCTTTGTCTCCAGCTCGGAAAGTCGCACGTCGATCGGCAAAAAGGAACCCTCGCCGACTGGGTCGCCGATGCTCACCGATGGAAGGCTCCGACCCATGTCGGGCGGCAGCGGTGCCCGATTCGGACGACACCGCGACCGGCGCCCCTCGCGCACGCACAGCCCGAACGGACGACGCCCGAGCGGAGCGGGATCGACCGACCTGAAGTGCGCGGATCGGCGCGCTTTAGAATCGCGGGGTGACCAGCGCAGCCCCTGACAATACGCGTAATCGTGCCGATGCCCTCCCCAAGAGCTGGACCCCCAGCGAGGTGGAGGCCGAGATGTACGAGCGCTGGGTAGCCGCCGGCTATTTCACCGCCGACACGTCCAGCGGCAAACCCGCATACTCGATCGTGCTGCCACCGCCCAACGTCACCGGCACGCTGCACATGGGTCACGCGCTCGACCACACCCTGATGGACACCCTCTCGCGCCGCAAGCGCATGCAGGGTTACGAGGTGCTCTGGCTGCCCGGTATGGACCACGCGGGTATCGCCACCCAGTCCGTGGTGGAGAAGCAGCTCGCGGTGGACGGCAAGACGAAAGAAGACTTCGGCCGCGAACTGTTCATCGACAAGGTGTGGGACTGGAAGCGCGAGTCCGGCGGCGCCATCCAGTGGCAGATGCGCGCGCTCGGTGACGGCGTCGACTGGAGCCGCGACCGCTTCACCATGGATAAGGGCCTGTCGCGCGCCGTGCAGACCATCTTCAAGCGGCTCTACGACGCGGGCCTGATCTACCGCGCCGAGCGGTTGGTGAACTGGTCGCCGGAGCTGCGCACCGCCATCTCCGACATCGAGGTCAAGTACGAGGACGTCGAAGGCGAGCTGGTCTCGCTGCGCTACGGCTCGCTGATCGACGACGAGCCGCACGTGATCGTGGCCACCACTCGGGTGGAGACCATGCTCGGCGACACCGCGGTGGCCGTGCATCCGGAGGATCCGCGCTACCGGGCGCTGATCGGCACCACCCTGGAACACCCGATCACCGGGCGGCAGATCCCGATCGTCGCCGACGACTATGTCGATCCCGAATTCGGCTCGGGCGCGGTGAAGATCACACCGGCGCACGACCCCAACGACTTCGAAATCGGTTTGCGCCACGGTCTGCCGATGCCGACCATCATGGACGAGCGCGGCCGGATTACCGGCACCGGAACCGAATTCGACGGCATGGACCGGTTCGAGGCGCGCGGCAAGGTCCGCGAGCGGCTTGCGGAAGAAGGCAGGGTCGTCGCCGAGAAGCGGCCGTACGTGCACAGTGTCGGGCATTCCGAACGCAGTGGCGAGCCGATCGAGCCCCGCCTGTCCATGCAGTGGTGGGTGAAGGTGGAATCGCTGGCCGAGGCCGCAGGCGACGCGGTGCGGGGCGGCGACACCGTGATCCACCCGAAGAGTCAGGAGCCGCGCTGGTTCGCGTGGGTCGATGACATGCACGACTGGTGCATCTCACGCCAGCTGTGGTGGGGCCACCGTATCCCGATCTGGTACGGCCCCGAGGGCGAAGTGGTGTGCCTCGGCCCCGGCGAGCAGGCACCCGAGGGCTGGGTGCAGGACCCGGATGTGCTCGACACCTGGTTCTCCTCCGGTCTGTGGCCGTTCTCGACCATGGGTTGGCCGGACGCCACCGACGAACTCGAGAAGTTCTATCCCACAAGCGTTCTCGTCACCGGCTACGACATCCTGTTCTTCTGGGTGGCGCGGATGATGATGTTCGGCACCTACGTCGCCGACGATGCCGTGCTGACGGCGGGCAAGGCCGGCGCGCGCCAGGTGCCGTTCAAGGACGTGTTCCTGCACGGCCTGATCCGCGACCAGTTCGGCAAGAAGATGTCCAAGTCGCGTGGCAACGGCATCGACCCGCTGGACTGGATCAACGCCTACGGCGCCGACGCCCTGCGCTTCACCCTCGCGCGCGGCGCGCAGCCGGGCGGCGACCTCTCGGTCGGCGAGCCGCACGCGCTCGCCTCGCGCAGCTTCGTGACCAAGCTGTTCAACGCCACCAAATTCGCGCTGATGAACGGTGCGCGGGCCGACGACCTGCCGGACCGCGCGCAGCTCACCGACGCCGACCGCTGGATCCTGGATCGGCTGGAAGAGGTTCGCGCCGAAGTGGATTCGGCGTTCGACAGCTACGAGTTCGGCAAGGCGTGCGAGGCGCTGTACCACTTCGCGTGGGACGAATTGTGCGACTGGTACCTGGAGTTGGCCAAGGTGCAGTTCGCCGCCGACGGCGCGCGCGCCGACGCGACCCAGTTGGTGCTCGGCGCCGTGCTCGACGCGGTTCTTCGCCTGCTGCACCCGGTCATCCCGTTCGTCACCGAGACGCTCTGGCAGGCGCTGACCGGCGGCGAGTCGGTGGTGGTCGCGCCGTGGCCGCAGACATCCGGCGTTCCCGCGGATCAGACCGCGGCCCAACGTATTTCGGACGCGCAGCGGTTGATCACCGAGATCAGGAGGTTCCGCAGCGACCAGGGCCTCGGCGACAAGCAGAAGGTGTCGGCCAAGCTGATCGGTGTGGACGGCGCGGACCTGAGCGCTCTGGAGGCGTCGGTGGCGAACCTGGCCAGGCTTACCGAGCCGGGTCCGGATTTCGCCGCGACCGCGTCGCTGGAGGTGCGGCTCAGCGGGGCTACGGTGACCGTGGAGCTGGACACCTCCGGCGCGGTCGACCTGGACGCCGAACGACGTCGCCTGGAGAAGGACCTGGCCGCCGCGGAGAAGGAACTCCAGGGCACCGCCGCCAAACTCGGCAATGAGGCGTTCCTGGCCAAGGCGCCCGAGCACGTCGTCGACAAGATCAAGAGCAGACAGCAGGTCGCCGCCGCCGAAGTGGCGCGCATCGGTGCCCGCCTCACCGAGCTGAGCGGCAAATGAACAGCGAGCCGGAGCCGCAGTACGGCGACGACGAGCTCCGTGGCGATGGCGCGCGGCTGAACTACGGCCCCTCGCCGGTGGAAGTGGCCGAGATGGCGCTGGTCGAGGCAGAGCTCGACCGGCGCTGGCCGGAGACCAAGATCGAGCCGTCGCTGACCAGGATCGCCACGCTGATGGACCTGCTCGGCTCGCCGCAGCAGAGCTATCCGGCGATCCACGTCGCGGGCACCAACGGCAAGACCTCGGTGACCAGGATGATCGACGCGCTGCTCACCGCGCTGCACCGGCGAACCGGCCGGATCACGAGCCCGCACCTGCAGCTGGCTACCGAGCGGATCAGCATCGACAACGCGCCGATCTCGCCGGCCGAATACGTGCAGAACTACCGTGAGCTGCTGCCCTATGTCGAGATGATCGACAAGCAGTCGGCCGCCGCGGACGGGCCGGCCATGAGCAAGTTCGAGGTGCTCACCGGCATGGCATTCGCGGCCTTCGCCGAGGCGCCGGTCGACGTCGCGGTCGTGGAGACCGGCATGGGTGGCACCTGGGACGCCACCAACATCGTCGACGGGCAGGTGGCGGTGATCACGCCGATCGGCTTGGACCACACCGACTACCTAGGCCCCGACCTGGCGTCCATCGCAGGGGAGAAGGCCGGGATCATCAAGCGCGCGCCGGAGGGGTTGATCCCGCGCGACAACGTCGCGGTGATCGCGGAGCAGGAGCCCGAGGCGATGGAGGTTCTGCTGCGCCGCGCCGTCGAGGTGGACGCCGCGGTCGCGCGCGAGGGCGCCGAGTTCCGGGTGCTCGCCAGGCAGATCGCGGTGGGCGGGCAGCAGCTCGAATTGCAGGGCCTCGGCGGCGTGTACGACGAGATCTTCCTTCCGCTGCACGGCGAGCACCAGGCACACAACGCGGTGCTCGCGCTCGCCGCGGTGGAGGCGTTCTTTGGCGCCGGTGCCCAGCGGCAGCTCGACGTAGACGCCATTCGCGCGGGTTTCGCGAGCGTGACCAGCCCAGGCAGGCTGGAGCGAATCCGCAACGCGCCGACCATCTTCATCGACGCCGCGCACAACCCGGCGGGCGCGCGTGCGCTTGCCGCGACGCTTACCACCGAGTTCGACTTCCGCAAGCTGGTCGGGGTGGTCGCGGTGCTCGGCGACAAAGACGCCGACGGCATCCTTACCGCGTTGGAGCCGGTGTTCGACGAGATCGTCGTCACCAGCAACAGCTCGCCACGCGCGATGGACGTGGAGACGCTCGCCGATCTCGCGGTGCAGCGGTTCGGCGACGAACGGGTGGTCACCGCGGCGACCCTGCCCGACGCGCTGGAGACCGCGATCGCGCTGGCCGAGGAGAGCGGCGAGCAGGGCGAAATGGTGTCCGGTGCGGGTGTCGTGGTGACCGGCTCGGTGGTGACAGCGGGTGCGACGCGCGCTCTGTTCGGAAAGGACCCGGCATGAGCGTCGGGCCTGGAGGCGGCAGCTTGTGTAACCACGGAGGGCCCCGCGATTGCCGAGGTGGATACAGCATGAGCGTCGGGCCTGGAGGCGGCAGCTTGTGTAACCACGGAGGGCCCCGCGATTGCCGAGGTGGATACAGCATGAGCGCGCGAATGCCCAGGAGGACACAGCATGAGTGAACCCGCCGACCATGGTGAGCGGCCGGCGCCGCCGCCGGCCACCGATCCGTGGAAGGGCTTCCGCGGGGTGATGGCGGGCACGCTGGTGCTCGAGGCGATCGTGGTGCTGCTCGCGCTGCCGGTGGTCGCCGACGTCGGCGGCGGGGTGACCTGGCTGTCGGGCACCTATCTTGTGGTCCTCGCGGTGGTGATGTTCCTGGGCGCCGGGCTGCAGCGCCGCTCCTTGGCGATGCCGTTCAACCTGGGCCTGCAGGTCTTCGTCCTGCTCGGTACGTTCATCCACGTCTCGATCGGCGTCGTCGGTGTGGTGTTCGCCGTGGTCTGGGGCTTCATCCTGGTGCTTCGTGCCGACGTGCGGGGTCGGATGGAGAAAGGGCTGCTGCCGAGCCAGCGCATCCCCCGCTCGTGAGCTCGGTCATGTGTTGATTCGGTGATCCCGCTGTGCTGCGGGCATGGCGTGGTTGTCGCACGGTGGTGGATTCGCTGACCGCTGGTTCGGTACCCGGACGGGCGCCCGTTAGGCTGTGCGCCGTGACTGAGCAGACGTTGGTACTCATCAAGCCGGATGGTGTGGCCCGTGGCCTTGTCGGCGAGGTGCTGGCACGGGTCGAGCGCAAGGGGCTGAAGATCGTCGCCCTCGAGCTGAAGCACGTGTCCGAGGACCTGGCCAGGGGCCACTACGCCGAGCATGCCGAGAAGCCGTTCTTCGGTTCCCTGATCGAGTTCATCACCTCCGGCCCGGTGGTCGCGGCCATCCTGGAGGGCCCGCGCGCCATCGCGGCGTTCCGACAGATCGCCGGCGGCACCGACCCGGTCGAGAAGGCGGTGCCCGGCAGCATTCGCGGAGACTTCGCTCTGGAAACCCAGGAGAACCTGGTGCACGGGTCTGATTCGCCGGACTCGGCCAAGCGTGAGATCACCCTCTGGTTCCCTGAGCTTCCGGCCTGATCGCAGTCCTCGATCGTCGTGTTCGTGGCGGCAGGGAGCAGGGCGAACGTGTTCCGGGCAGGACGGAGCCGAGCGCCGATGGCGAACGCCCGGCGCCCGGTGTGGGATACTGGCATCGGCTGCACTCGACGCCGACTGTTCGCGCAGGTGCGCGCACGAGAGGCGGCGATCGCAGCCGGATGACACCACGGTTCGATGCCGATCATCGCTGCCATGGACAAACAGCCCGTTGCGGGGCTCGCTGTTCGCGTCGGCACGCTGGATGAGCGCTCGATCCGCGGAGTTCAGCCATAGAGCCAGGCGCCGCGTGACCAGTTAGCCCGAACAACGAACACATAGGTGATAACCGGGCACGCGGGGCGAGACCACTTGACCTCGCGCCACTGGGCGTGGGGCGAACAGACAGCGCCCCCGCGCCGGCCGCGTCACTCCCACCGGGAGGGACGCGCCCGGGGGCCCGAGGAGACTTTCGTGGCCGATCAAGAGCCGCTGGAAACAACATCACAGGATGCCGAACAATTGCCGGAGCGAATCCGAGTTCACGCACTAGCCAAGCTGCTGGGGGTGACGAGCAAGCGCATCCTGGCGAAACTGACCGAGCTGGGGGCGGACGCCCGCAGCGCACAATCGAATGTCGACCGTGCCGTAGCCGAGTCGGTGCGCGACGCTCTGGTTCCGGTCGAGGGAGAACCCCCGGCCGAGCCGCCCGCGCCGGCGGATTCTGCCGTGCGAGCGAGCGACACCGAACCGGCGCCCGCCACCCCCGCGCGACAACCGCGGGCCGAGGAGTCTTTCGCTCGTCCCGGCGTCGTCTTCTCCGCGCCGGACGCGCCCATCCACGGGCAGCAGCCGGAGACGGCGAGCGGCCCGGCGCACCAGCCGTCGGCGCAGCTGTTCACCCACCCGGTGCGACAGGAGCCGGAGCCCGTCGCCCCCGTGGTGTTCGAGTCCGCCGGCGTCGTGCAGGCGCCACTGTTCCTTTCCCCGGACGCCGCGGCCGTCGAGCAGGCGCGCAGGCAGCGCCGCGCGGAACGCGAGGCCCGCCGCGTCGAGGAGCCGACTCCGGAGCCCGTCGAGGACGAGACTGAGGTCACCGAGGACGACCACGAGCCGTCGGAGCAGCAGGACGACGGCGAGGGCCAGCCGCGCCGCAGGCGTCGTGGCCGCCGTGGCCGTGGCCGCGGGCGCGGTGAGCAGCACTCCGACGGCGACGGCGACGAGATCGATTCCGATGCCGAGGACGAGCAGACCGCCGAACAGGCCGAGTCTTCGGATTCTTCGGATTCTTCGGAGACCGCCGACTCCGAGGACGAGGACGGCGTGCCGGAGGGTGCGAGTCGTCGTCGCAGGCGCCGCCGCCGTCGCAAGGTGGCGGGCGAGTCCGGCGAGAACGAGCCCTCCGAGGACGATCCGCCGAACACCGTCGTGCACGAGCGCGAGCCGCGCAACAAGAGCCGCGGCCGCGTCGTCGTCGACGAGGTGCAGGGCATTACCGGTTCGACCCGGCTGGAAGCCAAGCGTCAGCGTCGCCGCGACGGCCGCGAGGCAGGCCGCCGCCGCCCGCCGATTCTGACCGAGTCGGAGTTCCTGGCCCGCCGCGAGGCGGTGGATCGGGTCATGGTGGTGCGCGAGAAGTCCTTCCCGGAGCACCCGACCGCCACACAGGTCGCGGTGCTGGAGGACGACATCCTCGTTGAGCACTTCGTCACGAGCACCGGCTCCGCGTCCATGGTCGGCAACGTCTACCTGGGCAAAGTGCAGAACGTGCTGCCCAGCATGGAGGCAGCGTTCGTCGACATCGGCCGCGGCCGCAACGGCGTGCTCTACGCCGGTGAGGTGAACTGGGAGGCTGCCAAGCTCGGCGGCAGGGAGCGCAAGATCGAGCAGGCGCTCAAGCCGGGCGACCAGGTGCTGGTACAGGTCAGCAAGGACCCGGTCGGTCACAAGGGAGCCCGTCTCACCACCCAGATCAGCCTGGCCGGACGCTTCCTGGTGTACGTGCCGGGTGGCACCTCCACCGGGATCAGCCGCAAGCTGCCCGATACCGAGCGCAAGCGGCTCAAGGACATCCTGCGCGACATTGTCCCCGCCGACGCCGGTGTGATCATCCGCACCGCGTCCGAGGGCGTCAGCGAGGCCGAGCTGGCCCGCGACGTGGAACGGCTGCAGGCGACCTGGCGCACGATCGACAAGCAGGCGAGCAAGGACGGCGGCGCGCCGAAGACGCTCTACGAGGAGCCCGACCTGCTGGTCAAGGTCATCCGAGACCTGTTCAACGAGGACTTCTCCAGGCTGGTCATCGAGGGTGACCGGGCGTGGGGCACGGTGGAGAAGTACATCGGCACCGTCGCACCGGACCTGCTCGCGCGAGTCTCTCGGCACGAGAACAACGGCGTGGACGTGTTCGAGACCTACCGGATCGACGAACAGCTGGCCAAGGCGCTTGATCGCAAAGTGTGGCTGCCCTCCGGCGGCACCCTCGTGATCGACCGCACCGAGGCCATGACGGTGATCGACGTGAACACCGGCAAGTTCACCGGCTCCGGCGGCAGCAACCTGGAGGAGACGGTTACCAGGAACAACCTGGAGGCTGCCGAGGAGATCGTGCGCCAGATGCGGCTGCGCGACATCGGCGGCATGATCGTCGTCGACTTCATCGACATGGTGCTCGAGTCCAACCGGGACCTGGTGCTGCGCCGCCTGACCGAGGCGCTCGGTCGCGACCGCACCCGTCATCAGGTCTCCGAGGTCACCTCGCTCGGCCTGGTGCAGATGACCCGCAAGAAGCTCGGCACCGGCCTGGTCGAGGCGTTCTCCACCACCTGCGAGCACTGCCACGGCCGCGGCATCCTTGTGCACGCATACCCGGTGGAGCCCGGCTCCGGCGACGAGAATGCGGGGCGAACCCGCGAGAGCGGTTCGCGCAGGCGCCGTGGCCGGGACAAGGGTGCGGCGAATGCCGCGCAGGCTCCGGCCGCGAACGGCGCCGCCCCCGTGCCGGAGCACGCCGAGGAGGATGCGGCCGTCAAGCGGGCGCACCCGGTCGCGCTGGCGATGGCGGCGCAGCACACCGAGGACGCCGAGCTGGAGGAACCGCCGAAGCGGGCCTATGAGCCGGCCGACGCGGCGCAGTCGGTGGTCGCCGAGCCCGCCGCGAGCGAGACCGCGCAGGCGGTCGAGACCGCGGCTGACCAGTCCGACGTGGCTGCCGAAGGTGACGTCCTCGCTGAGACCGAGACCGAGACCGAGACCGAGGTCGCGGAGACGGTCCATGCCGCGGTGGCGGTGCCCGCCGAAGAGCCGGAGACCGAACCCGCCGAAGTCGTCGAGGTTGTCGAGGTTGTCGAAGAGGTCGAGCCCGCACCGGCCCCGGGGTCGCCCGCCGCGTCCACGGCCAACGGGGTTTCGGAAGCGGCGGCCCGTCCGGCCCGTCGCCGCAGGGTTGCTCGTTCGGCTGCCGCGCCCGCCGCGGACAGCTCCGGCGCGGTGTTCGTGCTGCCCACCGTGGAGCAGGCGCCCGCGCCCGCCGTCGACTACACCGAGCCGGAGCCGGTCGAGTTGCCGCAGCGCAGGAGGCCGCGCAGGCGTGCGGTCGGCCGCGCGGCGGGGGCGCCCGACGCGTCGCAGTAAGTTGTCGTGCATGTCCACGTGGCCCCGTCGGTGTAATCGGCGGGGCCACGTGCCTGCCATGACAGCGAATTCACAGCGTCGACAGGGCGGGCACCAGGGCGCCGGTTTGGTTGTGGCGGTGGGCGTCCTGTAATCTTGGACAGTCGCTGCCCGGTGACAGCATGTTCTGTCTTCGTGGCCCCGGTTCTCGCAGTTCGATACGGAGAGCCACCAGGCGCCGAGGCGGCGGCGATTACCAGACGAGTTGTGTGGCGGTCTCCGGTGGCATCATCCGGCCGGAGAAGCTGCCGCGTGAGCAAGTGCCGAGCACTACAGGAAGAAGGGCAGCCGACCGATGGCAACGTACGCGATCGTCAAGACCGGCGGAAAGCAGTACAAGGTCGCGGTCGGTGACCTGGTGAAGGTCGAGAAGATCGAGGGTGCGCCGGGCACCGCTGTGGCACTGGATCCGGTCCTCGTCGTCGATGGCGCCGAGCTGACCACCGACGCCGCGAAGCTGGCCGAGGTCTCGGTGGCCGCCGAGGTGGTCGAGCAGACCAAGGGCCCGAAGATCCGCATCCACAAGTTCAAGAACAAGACCGGCTACCACAAGCGCCAGGGTCACCGTCAGCCGCTGACGGTCCTGAAGGTCACCGGCATCAAGTAAGACACCCCGAGGAGATTCAGCTATGGCACACAAGAAGGGTGCATCCAGCTCCCGGAACGGACGCGATTCCAACGCCCAGCGACTCGGCGTCAAGCGCTTCGGCGGCCAGACGGTCAAGGCGGGCGAGATCCTGGTGCGTCAGCGTGGCACCCACTTCCACCCCGGCGTGAACGTCGGCCGTGGCGGTGACGACACCCTGTTCGCCCTTGCGGCGGGCGCGGTCGAGTTCGGTAACAAGCGCGGACGCAAGACCGTCAACATCGTCGTCCCGGAGCCGGTTCAGGCCTGACCGCCTCACCACTTCCGGACAACAGCGAGCGGGTCAGGGTCTCGAAACCCTGGCCCGTTTTTCGTGTTTCCGAACGACCAGCCCGAAGTACGACCAGTCCCGAAGGAGGATGATTCGGCGTATGTCCAAGTTCATCGACCGTGTCGTACTGCATGTGCGTGCGGGGAAGGGTGGCCACGGCTGCTCCTCGGTGCACCGCGAGAAGTTCAAGCCGCTCGGTGGACCCGACGGCGGTAACGGCGGCAACGGCGGAGACGTGATCCTCGAGGTCGACTCCAACGTGCACACCCTGCTGGACTTCCACTTCCACCCGCACGCGAAGGCGGGCAATGGCAAGCCGGGCGAGGGCGGGAATCGCGACGGCAAGCAGGGCGCCGAGTTGGTGCTGAAGGTGCCCGACGGCACAGTGGTGCTCGACGACGACGGCAAGGTGCTGGTCGACCTGGTCGGTGCGGGCAACCGCTTCATCGTGGCCCGTGGTGGCCGCGGCGGGCTCGGCAACGCCGCGCTGGCGTCTAAGGCGCGCAAAGCGCCTGGTTTCGCTCTGCTCGGGGAGGACGGCGAAGAGAGCGACCTGGTGCTCGAGCTGAAATCGGTCGCCGACGTCGGGCTCGTCGGCTTTCCTTCGGCGGGAAAGTCGTCGCTGGTCTCGGTGCTCTCGGCGGCGAAGCCGAAGATCGCGGACTACCCGTTCACCACGCTGGTGCCGAACCTCGGCGTGGTCGCCAGCGGCGACACCACCTTCACCGTCGCGGACGTGCCCGGCCTGATTCCGGGTGCCAGCGAGGGCCGCGGTCTGGGCCTGGACTTCCTGCGGCACCTGGAGCGCTGCGCTGTGCTGGCCCACGTGGTGGACTGCGCCACCCTGGAGCCGGGCCGCGACCCGGTGTCGGATGTGGACGCGCTGGAAGCCGAACTGGCCGCCTACAAGCCCGCGCTGAGCGCCGATGCCGGTCTCGGTGATCTGGCCGACCGCCCGCGCGTGGTGATCCTGAACAAGATCGACGTGCCGGACGCCGCCGAGCTCGCCGAGATGGTGACCCTGGAGTTCACCGAGCGGGGCTGGCCGGTGTTCGAGATCTCCGCGGTGAGTCGGGCCGGCCTGCGCCCCTTGACCTTTGCCCTCGCCGATCTGGTGCGCCGATATCGCGAGGAGCATCCGAAGGCTGCGCCCAAGCGCCCGGTCATTCGCCCGATCGCGGTGGACGAGACCGGATTCAGCGTGCTCGCCGACCCGGAGGAGCCCGGCGGCTTCATCGTGCGCGGTACCCGGCCCGAACGCTGGGTGCACCAGACCCAGTTCGACAACGACGAGGCCGTCGGCTACCTGGCCGACCGGCTCGCCCGCCTCGGCGTCGAGGACGAACTGGTGAAGCTGGGCGCCGAGCCCGGCGCGCCGGTGACCATCGGCGACGTGACCTTCGAGTGGGAGCCGCAGATCTCGGCGGGCATCGATATGGTGCCCACCGGTCGCGGCACCGACATCCGTCTGGAGCAGTCCGACCGGGTGGGCGCCGCGGAGCGCAAACACGCGTCCCGGGTGCGCCGCGGGTTGGTGGAAGAGGACGAGGAATAGGACGTGTACGTCGGTCGAGTCGCCCCGCGGGCAGGATGTGCGCCGCGACCGGCGGGTTCGATCGGCTACAGTCCGGTTCGGGTCAGGGCATCCGCGGGGACTGCCGTGGATTCGATTGTGGTGCAGGGAGTTCGGTGGCGATGCAGGTGAGTTCGAGTACTGCCGAGGCGGATTCGGCATCGGGCCTGAGTGTGGCCAGGCTGGCGATCGCGTCGGCGCGCCGAGTGGTGGTGAAGATCGGTTCGTCCGCGCTGACCAGTCTGAAGGGCGGGCTGGATACCACGCGGCTCGATCGGCTCGCGGACGCGGTCGAGGCGCGCATGCGCGCGGGCTCCGATGTGGTCGTGGTGTCGTCGGGTGCCATCGGCGCGGGCATCGCGCCGCTGGGGCTGAGCCGTCGTCCGCGCGACCTGGCTACCAAACAGGCCGCCGCGAGTGTCGGGCAGCTGGCGCTGGCGCACGCTTGGGGTACGTCGTTCGCCCGTTACGGCCGAACCGTCGGCCAAGTGCTGTTGAGCGCCGATGACTTCGCCCGCCGCGAGCGCCACCGCAACGCGCAGCGCACCCTCGACCGCCTCCGTTCCCTCGGTGCGGTCGCCGTGGTGAACGAAAACGATACCGTCGCAACGGAAGAGATCCGCTTCGGCGACAACGATCGGCTCGCCGCGCTGGTCGCCCACCTGGTCGGCGCGGACGCGCTCGTGCTGCTGTCCGACGTCGAGGGCCTCTACGACGGCGACCCGCGCAAGGGCGCGGCAACCCTCATTCCCGAGGTCCGCAGCAGCGCCGATCTGGACGGCGTGATCGCGGGCAGTGGCGGCGCGCTCGGCACCGGCGGCATGGCGTCCAAACTGTCCGCCGCCCGGCTCGCCGCCGACGCGGGTGTGCCCGTCCTGCTGGCCGCTGCCTCCTCGGCCGCCACCGCACTGACCACCGGCACCGTCGGCACCGCCTTCGCCGCACGCCCGGTTCGCCTGTCCGCCCGCAAGTTCTGGGTCCGGCACGCGGCTGACAGCCGCGGTGCGCTGCTCATCGACGACGGCGCGGTGCTGGCGGTGGCGGACCGGCGCCGGTCGCTGCTCGCCGCGGGTATCACCGGCGTCCGCGGCCGCTTCTACGGCGGCGACGTCGTCGACCTGGTGGCTCCCGACAATCGCATCGTCGCCCGCGGCGTCGTCGAATACGACAGCACCGAACTCGCGGGCATGCTCGGCCGCTCAACGGCCGAACTGCCGGACACCATGCAGCGCCCGGTCATCCACGCCGACGATCTGGTCAAGGTGTAGTCGCACAGCTCCTTCGCGGTCGTCGAGGCGAGGCCGCGGTTCTCCTGTGGGCGCCGGGCGTGTACATCCTGCCCGGTCCACAACCAGGCGAGAAGCCGAACACGATAACTGGGCACCGCTGTCGGCCGTGCAGGCGGACATGCGCCGCATCTTGGGGTCGATCCCGGATCCGTAACATGTTGCGGCGCAGCGGTTTCGCGGCGGTCGAAGAGCTGGCCGCGCTGACGGAGGCGTGTGCCGCGAATCGGCCGTCTTGGCATGGGTTTTCGTCGTTGGTTGGTAGCATGCGAATGGCTGCCCGGCCACTACGTCGGCGACAGGTAAGGGGCGTTGATGGAAGTGGAGGATGTCCACCACTCATACGGCAAGCGGTCGGTGCTGCGTGGCATCGACATCGTGTTGCCTGCGGGGGCGCTGGTGGGAATCGTCGGTGAGAACGGGGTGGGCAAGTCGACGTTGTTGAAGGTTCTTTCTGGAGGGCTGCGACCGGACCGGGGGGTGGTCCGGCACCGTGGGCGGTTCGGTTACTGCCCGCAGCAGGTGATCCTGAACGACGCGTTCACGGTTCGCCAGCACCTGGACTTCTTCGCCGCGGCCTATGCGATCCCGGACTTGCGGCGGGCCGAGGAGACCATGGAGATCTTGCGTTTCTCCGAGTACGCCGGTGAGCGGGTCGCGGCGCTGAGCGGCGGCACGCGCCAGAAGCTCAACCTGACGCTGGCGGTGATGCACGACCCCCAGGTTCTGCTGCTCGACGAGCCGTACCAGGGTTTCGACTGGGAGACGTATCTGCGTTTCTGGGATCTGGTCGCGGATTTCCGTGACACCGGCCGGTCGGTTCTGGTCGTCTCGCATCTGGCCCACGACACCGACAAGCTGGATCAGGTGTGGCGGTTGCACGACGGCGTCCTAGAAAGCAGACAGGAGAAGGTCGGATGAGCGAGGGTGTGCGGCTGTTCGTGATCGCCACCCGCTACGGCCTCATCGAGCATGCTCGTAACCGGTTCGCCATGCTGTTGGTCGCAGTCTTCGTCCCCATATTGATCACTCTGGTGCGTGTGGCCGTCACGGACATCGAGGTACCGTTCCGGCTTCGGGACACCGGTCTGGTTCTGCGTGCCAACGGCAATGAGCTCGCTCAGATCAGCGTCGCCGTGATGGCGGTGTCACTGATCATCGGGTTCATGATGTTCGCGGCGACTTTCAGCAGCGGAGCATTCGACCGGCGACTGTCGATGGCCGGCTATCCCCGGGTTGCGCTGGGTATGGCGAAGATCGCCTGCCTGGTGGTGGCCTCGGTAGCGGTCAGCGCGTACGCCACCGCGATCATCTGCTGCTACTGGTCGCCTCGGCAGCCTGTCCTGCTCGCGACGGCGCTTTTCTGCGCAGCGATGACCTACGGGGCGCTGGGCGTCGCTCTCGGCGCGCTGCTGCGCCGCGACGTGGAGGGCATGTTCGCCCTCGCGATGATCAGCGCCATCGACCTGGCCGTGCAGAACCCCATCGCCAGCGCTGGGGCGGACAGCGATTTCGTGCGCTGGCTGCCCTCCTACGGGGCAATGCAGGCTTCGACCGCGGCCGGTTTCTCCGACACCACACTATTCGCGGGTTTCGCCGTGCAACTGGCCTGGTTCACCGCGACCGCCCTCGTCGGACTGGTCGCTTTCCATCTGCGCACCCGCTCGTCTCTTCGGTCCGCGATGTGGATCCGCATCCCAGGACCTCGCATCCCAGGAGCGGCGAGGTCCGGACAGCCGGCGAAGCAGTGAAGGGTGTGTCCCGCGCGACCGGCCACGGCGGAGATCGCGCGGGACACACCCTGATTTGCCGGCTGGCGGGGTTTACGGCGCGGTAGGAGCCGGTTCGGTGGCCGGGTAGTAGTAGATCTCACGGCGCAAGCGTTCCAAGTCCGGCACCGCAGAAACCGCGGAACCGGAGGTTTCCTCGTACCGATCGCTCTCACGCGCCCAGAGCCCTACGTTCGTCAGGTTCACATATATCTCCGCGTAGTCCTTCCCCTTGCCCGACAGGCCGGGAAGCACGCGGAGGAGCGCGGGGATGTAGCGGATCAGCGCCTGAAGCTGGGCGCGCTGATCCGCCACTTGGCGCTGCAACTGCTCGACGGCTTCGCCGCGGGTGCAGCCGGTCTCATGACAGACCGCCCTGACCAGGTTGTAGGGGACTTGGTCTGCCTCGTCCTGATCCAACCCCACCAGGTCGTTCTCCACGAAGGTCACCCAGAAGGCGAGTTCCTCGAGACGGCGGATCACGGGGTGGTTGCGCAGCGTCGAGGGCAGTTCCCGGTTCTGGTGCACCTCCATGGCGGAGAGGGCGGTGTCGATCCCACTGGTCGACATCCGCAGCGGCAGGTAGTCGGCTGTGGGCGGGATGTAGCCGTTGATGCGATGGTGCGCTTCGCGTTCGCAGGCTACGCACCACTGCTCGAGGTTGTCGAGGAACTGCTCCTGCCAGCGGGCGGTCCGGCCCTCGCGCAGACGCGGCCACAAACTCGCCCACGACGCCGGGATCGCGCCGGGCCTCCACGGTTTCTCCGGGTCCTGGCGGAGCGTTGCCACCATGCCACGCCTCAGCGCGGTCACGACTGCCGGGTCGGTCAGCTGCGGATCCTCGAACAGGTCGTCCCACGCAAGGAGCAGCACGGCCATGCGGTAGGCGGTCTGTTCAACGGCCGCGTCCGCTGCTGGGGCCCAGCGTCGCGGGATCCGGATCGCTCCTGTCCACCGGTGGTAGTCGGCCTCGTCCGAGGTGAGGGCAAGGCCGGTGTCCACCATCCAGCTTTTCAACGATTGCGCGACCTGCGGCGGGAACGCATCGCTGTGAGCCCCGGGTGGCTGTGTCGAGGGTCGGTGGACCGCGGGGCCAGGAGTTCGCCGGTCGAGTATGGATCGGGTGTAGGCGGTCATCGCGTGGCGGGCGCCCGGTGCAACGGCCACGGCGGCGAGCTGACCGGCGGCCTCGTCCATGAATTCCTCGGCCCTCGCTTGTGCTTCGTCCACGGCGCCAGAGGCGATGACGAGCTCGTGGGCATGTGCGGCTTGCTCACGCGTCATTGTTCTGCACAGCATGTTGGCAAGGTCTTGGTCGCGGGCTGCGGCACGGATCACGGGAAGTGTGTAGATGCCCTCGGGTAGATCCGCGTTGACCGGTTTACCCGCTTCTTCGGCGGTCGAGGTCAAGTCGAGGATGTCGTCATACAGCTGGTAGGCCAGTCCGAACTGTCGACCGAACCCGGCCAGCGCTTCTTCCTCAGCCTCGGAGCGGCCGGCTTGCATCGCGCCCAATCGGCATGCCAGCGACAGCACCGCCGCGGTCTTGCCGTCGATCGCGTCCAGGTAGGACTGCTCGCTGCGGGAGGCCACATACTGGTCGGCGGCCTCGATCACCATGCCCGCGCACATCTGCTCGCCCGCGATCGCCCCCGCGAGAACTTCTCGCTGGCCGAGTTCGGCCAGCATGCGCACGCTCGTGAGCATCACGGAGTCCCCACCCAATACGGCCATATGCGATCCCCACACTACGTTGGCGCTGGGACGGCCGCGACGCTCGTAGGCGTGATCGACGACGTCGTCGTGGTAAAGCGAACCCAGATGCAGCAACTCCACGGCGGCAGCGGCGCGCACCGCCCGGTCGTCGGCCGGGACCGTGGGATCGGTGAGCAGGTAGTACGACAGCAACGTCAACGTGGGGCGGACCAGGCGGCGAGAGGTGTCGGGTCCCTCGTCTGTGAGTGCGGCCAGTTCGGGCCTGGCCGGCAATTGCACGGGTCCGAGAACCTCGCGGACGCGGTCCAGGTCCGCATTCAGATGCGGGAAGACCGCGGAATCGATTTCACGTGGCACGTGGGCACTCCTGACTGGTTACATCGGACATCTATAACACCGTCGAACAGTGGAATTTGACAGTATTTGGCGCGGAAAATGTTGGTATCGGCCAATTTTGATGTCTTCGGAACTGGGGTGATGCCGGTCGGCTGCGGCTTTCCCCGTGCGGTGCCGCGGGGTGCGGTAAACGGCGTACATGGACGGCGCCTGGGGAACCGCTGTCGAACGGGCAGGCCGATCGACGTGCGACCTGAATGCACAGAACGACAACGGTGTTCGGCATCGGCTACCGCGGCACGCGTACAGCCTGGGTTGGCATCGGAGGCGGGCAGGACGTTGGCGGGCTTCGAGCCGAAGCTCGTGCTCCATCGGTGAGCGCCTTCGATTGTCGTCGCGCGAGCGGTGCGGCTCGACAGATTGCCGACGAGGCGCCGGCGGTGCTGGTCCGTCGCGAATTCGAGCAACGGTGCCGGGTGCTCAGCACCCGGTCTCGACGTCAGTACGGGACGACGCCGGGCTGGTTGGTCGTGGGTACCTGCTCGGGGTGTTCCTGCACCGGGCCGGTGACGCCCGGTTGCTCGCCCGGACCGGGTAGTTGTACCGGAGGTCCGGCGGGGCCAGGGATCGGCGGCGGAGACGGTGCGGGCTGCGGGATCTGTTGTGTGGGTGGGGGAGGCGGGAGTGTCTGTTGTGTCGGGGGTGCGGGTTCGGGTGACGGTGCCTGCTGCGTCGGCGGCGCGGGCGGTGTGGACGGTGCCTGCGGGTTCGAAGGTGCCTGCTGAGTCGGCGGAGCCTGTTGCGTCGGCGGTGTCGGTTGCGAATCGGGCATCTGCTGAGTCGGCGGTGCCGGAGTCTGCGATGGTGCTCGGGATTCCGGCGCGGAGGGCGCGGGCTGTGGTGTGTTCGGCATCGACTGGTCCCCGTCCGGACGCACGGGGGCGGGCGTCGAATAGCCTGGCTGCGCGGGTGAAACGGCCTGCGGCGCGAACTGCGAGTTCGGAGCGGGCGCCTGGGGCGGCGTGGGCAGGGCGGGCACCGATGTTCCCGCCAGGGTGTAGGCGGGCTTGTAGATCATGTTCATCGCGAGCACGGCCTCCTGCCGCAGCGCTTCCAGGGCCGTCTGCGCGTTGATGACGTGCGCGGCCTCGAGGAGTTTCGCCACGGTGCTGATCGGTCCGGAGTTGCCGGGTGGCGCCACCGCGAGTTTCACCGCCTCCGCGGCCGCGGCCACGCTGCCGAGCCGGGCGCCGACCTGGCCCATGACCGCGGCCAGCTCGTCTACGGACGCCGCGAAGCTGCGTGCGCTGGCATCCGCGGCGTCGGCGGTGGCGCCCTTCCACTCCGTCGAGTTCAGCACGCGGTCCACACTGCCCCGGGTGAGTGGGAACGAGGTGGTGAGCGTCCCGGCCACCTCCAGCCAGATCGCCGAGGCGTGCAGCACCTGCGCGGCGTCGATCTGCTGTGCCTTGGCGTAGATCTCTTCGTGCCGCATCGACTCGAAGTGCTCCATCGCGCTGATGTAGGTGGGGTCCGAGCCGGTCATCGGGGTAACCTCGATTCGATGGCGCGCAGGGCGGCGGCGTTCGCGGCGTCGGCCTCTTCGAGCAGTCCGCCGCTGATCAGGAACGCCTCCTTCATTCGATAGGCGGCCTCGATGTAATGATCGAGCAGTGCCGCGGCGTCGCGCGCCTTGTGGCCGAAACCTGCCTGCAGCTGCTGCGCGGAGTTGAATCCGCCGAATCCGCCCAGATCCGCGGCGGATTCGAGGCGCCGCTGCAGGTGGATCAGCTGATCGGCCTGTCGGTCGTATTGTTCGGCGCACCGTCGCGCCGCCGCCGGATCGAACTGGAAGGTTCCTGCCTGCGCCGCTTTCTTGAATCGGGCGATATCGGCTCGGCTGGTCTCGATCGTCATCGTCACCCCTGAGATCGGTCGGTCCGACCCAGACTAACCGGAAGCCGAGTGCCGGGTCAGCAGTAGCCACCGACCGGTGCGGGGGACGAGACAACCTATGCCGGAATGCGTTTTTGCAGTTGTGCGGCGATCTGTTCGGGCGAGGCGGGGGTGATGCGCACTGCGTCGCCGGCCTTGATCAGGTAGCGCCCGTCATTCCGCACATCGATCCAGGTGTAGTGGATCGGCGGCGGTGGAGTCGGACGGTCCAGTCGCGGCTCGATCCGGATGTGTCCCGCTGCGGTGTGCGGCGCGAGCAGCAGCCTGCGGATCCGCGGCCCGGCCGGTTGCCGCGTCAGCACGATCTCCTCATCGCGGACCGCGTCGGCCTGCGCGACGCGGGCAGGCTGCGCGCCCGGCGGGGTGTTCGGAAGCAGCGCCGCGATCCGCGTCCCCAGTTTGCCGCTGTGTCCGATCGAAACACGAACGCGGCCACCGAAATCCGCCGTCGCGCCGGGTTCCTGCACCGCGAGCACGGCGCGATCGTAGATCGTCGCGGCCAGCAGTCGCAGTTCACTGCCCGGCTCGTGCGCGGCGCCGATCGCCACGATCCTGGTGTGCGGCTTCGCCAGAATGCGAAGGCAGGCAGAAAGATCCGGGTCGGAGCCGAGCGGCATCCGCTCGGCGAGTGCGATCCTCAGCCTCTCGGCCTGGTCCTCGGTCCGCGGCGTTTCCAGGATGCGCAGCGGATACGGGTGGCGATCAAGATCGGTTTCGCGCCAGATGTGGGCGAACTCGTCTGGAGTGAAGGTCCAATCCACGGCCTGATCACATCCTCACCGAACCCGCCAATGCTGCTCGCAGCCTAGCGGTCCACAGGGCGAATCGGACCTGTCGCACATGGGGACCCAGGATTATGGGCTAACGCCGCAGCGGATTATCGGATATACAACAAACGACCCCAGCTGCTATTGCTCGGCTCGATCGTGCCGGAGCGCTGTGCTCACAACGATCTCGGGGTGATGGGAGTGTGGCGTGCAGGTTCTCGGATCGTGGAGCGATAACGCGACGATATCCGCTATCGGCGGCGGGAAGGCCGGCGGCCTGCACCGGCTGCATCGGGGTGGGTTCCGAGTCCCCGACTGGACCGCGCTCGGTACGGACGTTTGTGCCCGATTCCTCGCCGCATCCCCTTCAACGAACGTGATCGACGTCACGTCCGCGGTGGATCTCGACTCGGCGCTCACGGCGGCCGAGGCAATGCGCGCGGCGATCGGCGCGACACCCCTTCCGTCCGAGATCCGTGCCCTGATCGCCGAGGCATACGACCGGCTCGGCGCGGGACCGATCGCGGTGCGCTCCTCCGTGGCCGCCGAGGACGGCGCCGAACACTCGTACGCGGGCCAATTCGACACATTCTTGAACGTCCACGGTCTGGACGCGGTGCTCGACCGGGTGCGGGCCTGCTGGGCCTCGGCCTTCTCCGAGCGGTCGGTCCGGTATGCCTTCGCCGACGGCAAGCCGAGGGCGGTCGCGACCGCCGTTGTGCTGCAACGGTTGATCGCGGCGCGGGCGAGTGGTGTGGCGTTCACCGCGAACCCGATCAGCGGCGCGTCCGACGAACTCGTGATCAGCGCGGTCTACGGGCTCGGCGAGGGATTGGTGTCCGGCGCGGTGGACGCCGACTCGGTGGTGGTCGACAAATCCTCTGGCGCGGTGCTGGAGACAGTAGTAGGGGACAAAGACCGGTTCTACGCGCCGACCGACGGGCAGGGCCTGGTGGTCACCGAGGTCGACGAGCCACGGCGAGTCGAGCCGACGCTGTCCGAGGCCGAAATCGCCGAGGTGACAACGCTGGGCCGCAGGGTGGAGGAGACTTTCGGCGCGCCACAGGACATCGAGTGGGCGATCGACGAGGACGGCCTGTGGTTGCTGCAATCGCGACCGATCACCACAGCGGTCGGCGTGCCGGACGGTGCGATTCTCCGCGGTGCCGGTGAGGACGTCCCCGACGCCGAGCAGAGAATCTGGGACAACTCCAACATCATCGAGAGCTTCAGCGGCGTCACCTCCCCGCTGACCTACACGACCGCAGCCGATATCTACGGCCGGGTCTACCACGGCTACGCGAAATCGCTGCGGGTGCCACGCGAGCAGCTGCGTCAAACCGAGAGCTGGACTTCGGTGCTGCTGGGCTATTTTCACGGCCGCGTCTACTACAACCTGCTGCACTGGTACCGGATGGTGGGCATCGCCCCCGGCTACCCGCTCAACCGCAAAGTGCTCGAGGCCGCCCTCGGCGTGGACGAGTCACTCACCGATGACATCGCAAAGTCGTTGCACCCATTCACTTTCCGCACTCCGTTCGCCGAGGCGCGGTCCCGTGCGATCACCACCGTGACCTATCTGCGCAGACTGTTCGGCATCGACGAGATGGTCGAGCGGTTCATGACCGACTTCTACCGCGTCTACGACGAGTACGACACCCTGGACTACACCGCGCTCTCCGGCGAGCAGGCGTATGCCGCCTACCGCAGGGTGGACCGGGATCTGGTCGAACGCTGGGGTCCGCTGATGGTGCTGGACGCGATCCTGCTGACCTGCACCGGATTGATGTACCTGCTGACCAAGTTGTTCCTGCCGAAGGCGCCGGAGTGGTTCCTCTACGCCGTGGTCGGGCCGGGCGCCGACGTCGAATCGGCCGAGCCGGCGCGTGCGATGCAAGCGATGGCCGAGCTGGTGCGCGCCGATCCGGACCTGACCATTGTGGTGAATTCGATGAAGCCGGAACAGATTTACCCCGCGCTGTCTGCTCATCCGGAGTTCCGCACACGGGTCGACGAGTACATCGACCGTTACGGCTACCGCAGCCTCGACGAACTCAAACTCGAAACACCTGATCTGCGCGAGGATCCGGCGAGCCTGTTCGTCATGCTGCGCAGCGCCCTTCCGGCCGCACCGCTCAGCCGCGGCGACGACGCCGAGGAGTACCTCGACGCGCACCTGGGTGGCATCCGCCGTCGGATCTATGAACGATTGCGCGGCAAGGTTTCCCGCTGCGCCGCGCACCGCGAGCGGCTGCGGTTCTGCCGTACGAGAGCCTTCGGCATGGTCAAACGAATGATCCGGGTGATGGGCCGGGACCTGGCCGAGCGCGGCGTGATCGACGAGTTCTCCGACGTGTTCCACCTGACCGTGCAGGAGCTGCGCGGCAGCTTCGAGGGGGCCGACACCAGCGGTCTACGCGGGTTGGTAGTGGCGCGGAAGGCGCAGCGCGCCAGAGATTCCGGGCTGGCCGCTCCGGCGCGATTCGTCACGGTCGGCTCGACCTTCGGTCGCGCGGAATTGGCGAGCCAGGGATGGGTTCCGATCACCGACACCCCTGCGGCCGAAGCGGGTACGGTGCTGACGGGCACGCCCTCTGGCGCGGGAGTCGCCGAGGGAACAGCCATCGTGGTCGACGAGCCGCGCGACGTCGCGGGCGGAATCCTGGTGGCCTACCGCACCGATCCCGGATGGGTGGCCGCGCTGCCTTCGGCCGCGGCGCTGGTGATCGAGCGCGGCAGCCCGCTCACTCATGTGGCCATTGTGGCGCGGGAACTGGGCGTTCCGACGGTGGTCCAGGTCAAAGACGTCACCAAAAAGATACGGACCAGCACGAAGATTCGGGTGGACGGCACCAATGGAACGGTTACTGTGCTGTCCGAAGGAGACCACCACGATGCACAGTGACAAAGACGTTGCGGCAGTGCGACATTGGCTGGCCGAGCCCGCCGGGGCCGCCGGTATCCACCTCGCCGACGAGGTAGACGGGTGGGAGTTCCGCAGCTACGCCGAACTTGCCGAGCAGACCTGGTCCATCGCGGCGCTGATGCGGGCGCACGGGATGACCAGCGGTGACGGCGCCTGCGTGATCATGCCGACCGGCTTCCCCTGCGTCGCCGCGTTCTACGCCGTGTGGGCCTGTGGTGGCGTCTTCACACCCGTCGCACCGCCGATGTTCGGCGACCTGGTCCAGATCGTCGCGCACATCGCCGCGATCATGACCGCAGCGAGCCCACGGCTGGTGGTGACCTCCCCGGAGTTCGAGCAACTGGTGCGGCAGGCGGCCGAGGTGGCGGGCCGCAGCGACGAACCGCTCGTGATCGGTGCGGCGACCCTGCCCGCGCCGCCCGCGGTGCGCGAGTTCGGCGAACCGGACGAGTGCGCGCTGCTGCAATTCACCTCCGGCTCCACCGGCGCGCCGCGCGGAGTGCGGGTCAGCTGGCACAACCTGGCGAACAACATCGCCATGATCTCGGCGCTGATCGACTGGCGCGACGGCGAGGCAATGGTCTCCTGGTTGCCGCTGTACCACGATATGGGCCTGGTCGGCGCGTTCCTGACCACCGTGACAAATCAGGGCGAGCTGTATCTGATGCGCCCCGATCAGTTCGTCCGTGATCCGGTGCGGTGGTTGCGTGCCATGACGCATGCCCAGCATTCGCCCTCGCCGTCGTTCGCGCTCGGCTACGTCGCGCATCGGGTGCGACAGGAGGCGATCGCCGACCTCGACTTGTCCGGCTGGCGCACGCTCGCCGTCGGGTCCGAACCGGTTGAAGTGGCCGACCTGCAGTCTTTCGCGAGTCTCGCAGGCAGCCGAGGCTTTTCGATGAACGCCTACACGCTGGCCTACGGTCTCGCCGAGGCGACGCTGATGGTGACCTCGTCGGCACGCAACCGGCCGATCACCGCGCTGCGGGTCGACAACCCCAGCCTGCGGTTCGGCGAGCCGGTGCGCGTCCTGGACGAGGAACTGCTCGACGACACGCACCGCGTCGAGGGTGCGGGGTGGATCACCGGACTCGGCTATTCGACGCCCGAATCGACGGTGCGGGTTGTGGACGAGGAGGGACGGGAGCTGCCCGACGGGGTGCTCGGTGAGATGGTGGTGGTCGGTGATTCGGTGGCGCTCGGCTACTCCGACGATTCGGCCACCGCGTCCACCCGGATCGCCGACGGCGCGCTCTACAGCGGGGACGCCGGATTCCTGCACCGCGGCGAGGTTTTCGTGCTGGGACGAATGGGGTCGAGTCTCAAAGTACGCGGACGGTCGGTCTTCATGGAGGACATCGAATCGCGGGTGGCCGGGGAAACCGGGATCACCAAGGGCAAGCTCGCGGCCGTCGCGATCACCGATCCCGGCTCGCAGGGCATCGCGCTGTTCGCGGAGTCCGGGCCTGGGGAGTGGATCGCGAGGGCGCGCAGAATCATTCGCGGCGAACTCGGGCCCGCACAGACGGTGACCATCGTCACCGGACCGCGCGGTATCATCCGGCGTACCTCCAGCGGCAAGCCGCGCCGCAGGTATATGTGGCAGCAGTTCCGTGACGGCGAACTGGCCGGAGCGGTGGTGCACGAGGCCGACGGCATCGTGACCGCGGGCACGGTGGACTCGCACTCCGACAGCGTGGCCGAGGTAACGGCGACAGGCGACGAGAGCGCACCTGTCGCCGGTCCCGCCGCCGCGGACGGCACACCGGAACCGACGTTGCCCGCCGACCGCGTGGCAATGCTGCTCGACCACGCCATGGACAGCGTCGAGGTTCCGGCGAACTCGACCATCCTGTTCGAGGGCTCGCTCGCAGAAGGTTTCGGCAACGAGGGCTCCGACGTGGACTTTCTGGTCCTGGCGCCCGGCGACGCGGAACTGCCGACCTTGCCGACCGTGCTGTTCGTCGACGGCCGCCGTGTGGAGATCCGCACCTGCTCGGTGGCGCAGCTGTGCCGCCGGCTCGAGCAGGTGGCGCACGCCGCGGCCCCGGGTGAACTCGACGAGGACGTGCTCAATCGGTGCCAACGGTTTTTGCGCGCCACCGTGGTGCGCACCACGCCGGACGCTCCTGACGTCACCGAGTTGCGTGCTCTGCTACCGCATCCCGTCTTCGCGGGCATCATCGCGAACTGGTGGCGCCGCCGTGCGCTCCACGCCCTGCGCTACGCCGCCGCGTTGCGCACCCTGAAGGCACGCGACGAGGCCATCGGCTGGGCACGCGACGGGCTGCTTCAGGCGATGAAGGGATGGGCGGCCCGCCGCGGCGAAACCTATCTGGAAACCAAGTGGCTACCCCGGCAGCTGGACCGGATCGGCGGCGGCGACCTGATCGACCGTTACCGCGACCTGAGCGGCCCGGAGGCGTGGGCGGGTGATGATGAGGCACGCACCTTCGGTGACACCCCGCCCATCGTCCTCGGCGCCTGGAAACAGCTGCTGGAGCTGGCAGCGGACCTCGGCGTAGCGGAACCGGTCGACGATCCACAGCGGATCCTTTTCGCCAGGGTCCCCGGCGTCACCACCTGGACGATCGGCCCGCGCATCCATGTGTTGCGCGGTGACAGCGACGTCTTCGCGCTATCCGACAGCGGCGCCCCAGCGTGGCGGTCGGTGGTGTTCCGCCACTCGCTGGCCGACGTGCTGGCGCGCGCACGCTGTGACATCTCCGTCGAGCTCACCGAGTTCCTTCGGCTCGGACTGGTCGGATTGCATTGGCGCGGTGGTGGACTCATCACTCCCGCGCTCGCGATGTGCGCACCGCTGCGGCCCTATACCCCGGTGCCCGCGACGATCGCGCCCACGCTCGGAGTGGGGGGTGCGGCTCGTGCGGACGCGGTCGCCACACTCTCGCCGCTGCCTGCACGGCGCTTCACCGAATGCGCGCTGAACCTCGTCTGGTCGAACGTCGTGCTGGAGAACGCGCGTGAGGATCTGGCGGGCGCGGTGAAGAACACCCAGAGCGCGGTCGCCGACATCGCGGCGCACCGGTTGGTCGCGATGGCGGTACGGGTGGTGTTGAGCGCTTTCGGTTTCCATCCGCTGCCCGCCGACGTCGCTCCCGCCGCGACGCTGCGCCGGATCCTGCCGCCGCACGCCGCGTACCGTGACGACCTGCTTGCTGGACTGGAATCCGCTCAGCGCGTGCGCTTCTCGGAGATCATCGCCGCAGGCGGCGACGCCATGGCCGGTCTGGCGACGCTCGACGACTTCGTCACCCTGGTGCGTCTGGTCGCCGCGGGAACCGATCCGGCAGCAGGTGTGGACGGTTTCCCCGCCTCGTTCGACTCGCGCGAGCAGTGGCGGCGCACGCTGGCGATCGGGTACGACTGGCTGCGCATCGCGGGCTATCTCGACACCGATCTGCCCCTGGACGAGGCGCGCGACCTGCTGGCCTCGGGTGGGCAGCAACCCCATCTACGAGAAGGGGGCCGGGCATGACCGCCGCCGCCGATACTGCAGTGGCCGAACGGGTACGCGGGCTGGTCCGTGCCATGGCGCCCGATCACGGGGCGCCCGAAGGCGACGACCGGCGGCTCGTGGAGGATCTCGGCTTCGATTCGCTGCGGCTGATGGAGCTGACCGTGGTGCTCGAGCGCGCCTTCGGACTGCCGCGTTACCGGCCGGAGGAGCTGGTCGGTGTCCGCCGGGTGGGCGAGGTGATCGCCCTGGTCGGGCGCAGCGTGGCGGGAGGCTCGTCGTGACAGGCGGCGACACGGTGCTGGTCACCGGCGCCACCGGACTGATCGGCGCCGAAGTGGTCGCTCGGCTCGCCGCCGCGAGCAGACCGGTCGCCGCCGTGCTGCACAGCAAGGCGCGCATTGTCCGAAACGACGGAACGCAGATCGGCGCGGGCACGTCGGTCGCGGGCGACATCCGCGCCCCCGGCTTCGGTCTGTCCGACCGAGACCGGAACGATTTCGCCGAACGGGTGGGGATGATCGTGCACTGCGCGGCGACCACGGCGTTCGACGCCTCCGAAACCGAGTACGACGAACTCAACGTGCGGGGTGCGGCGAACGCGATCGCCCTCGCCCGGCAGTGGGATGTGCCGCTGGTGCACGTCAGTACCGCGTATGTGTGCGGCATGCGGGGTGGGATCATCGCCGAGGATGATCTCGATCTGGGGCAGTCATTCGGAAACGGCTATGAGCGCGGCAAGTTTCGGGCCGAGCAGTTGGTGCGCGCCGCGAGCGAGCAAGGTGTGCGCTCGGCCGTCGTGCGGCCCGGCATCGTGACCGGAGCGAGCGACACCGGCGTGATCCGCGAGTACAAGAACCTCTACACCGTCGTCAAACTCATGGTCGAGGGCAAGTTGCGTTCGCTGCCCGGCCGCTACGACGCGACGCTGTCTCTGGCGCCGGTCGACCACGTCGCCGACGTGGTGGCCGCAGCGGTCTTGGATTTCGACTCGGCACACGGGTGCACGCTGCACGCGCTCGGCCGCGACACGCTGTCGCTGCGTGAGGTCTCGGACGTCCTGGCCGAGTACCCGTCGTTCGAGGTCGCGACGTTCGTGCCAGCGGCGACTTTCCGCGAGGAGGATCTCGGCACGATCGAACGCGAATACTACGGGCGGATCGGGTCGCTCTACACCAGCTACTTCCAGCGCCGTCTGGTCTTCGACACCACACACGCGGAGGTGTTGATCGGCAGGCCGTCCCCGCCGACCGGCAAGGAGTATCTGCGGTTGCTGCTCGACCACTGTCTGGAAGCCGGCTATCTCGGTGTTCCGCTTCCGGGTATCGAGGAAGTGCTGGCGGGCAACGACTTCGGCGGAGCAGGCCGGTGAACGCTCCGCTGCGCGAGCTGCTCGCCGCGCTGACGCCGCAGCCGGAGAAGGTGGACGCCTACCTGGGCGACACCTACCTGCAGGAGACCGTCGATCAGCTCGATCGTCTCGGCATCGATGCGGCGAAGTTCGCCAGGGAGCATTCCCTGTTGCTGCTCAAGCCGGACGCGGTCGTCGCGAGAGGGATCGAGCCCACGCTGGAGTGGTTGGGAGACAACGGGTTTCGGGTTGTCGCGGCCCGCCGCGTCCCGGTGGACCGGCACCTGGCCCGCGCGTTGTGGTACTTCGCATGGAACATCGCCTCGCCCGAGCGCAGGCGCCTGGCCGATCTGCTCGTTCGCATCGCGGACGTGCTGGTGCTGGTAGTGCGGGGCGAGGACGGCGACCTGCCGGTCCCGGTCCGGCTCACCGAGGCGAAGGGCGCGACCGACCCCCGCAAGCGCACGCCGGGCGAACTGCGTTATCTGCTCGGGCGCCACAGCTACCTGCTGAATCTGGTGCACTCGCCCGACGATCCCGCCGACGTGCTGCGGGAACTCGCCATCTACCTCGACGAGCGAAGCAGGGCGACGGTGCTCGCGCAGATCACGACCGGCGCCGACCGTGCGTCCGAGGCCGTCGCGATCGCCCGAGACCTGTACGCGCACACGCCTGCCCGCAGTTTCGACCGAGCCGACGCACTGGAGCGAATCCTGCGTGACCTCGAGCGAGCCGGGGTGTCGGTCCCGTCCGAGTTCGATCCGGCGGTGGACGCGGACTGCGCGCGCCTGCTGGACGCCGCGTGGGACGAGGATCGAGAGCTCGACCCGTGGTCGGTGATCGTGCTCGGGTCCTATGTACTTCCCATGCGGACCGGCAAGCAGCCGCAGACGCTGCGGCCGGTGTCGGCGCAAGAATGGTTGGAGGCACGACCGTGAACGTCCAAACGGTGAAGACCGCGACCCACCTCCGCACGATCTCCCGCGAGCTAGCGCACCGATGCGCGGTGTCGGAGGTGTTCGTCACCTCGCTGGATGCCCTCGGCGAGGACGAATTCGTGGTCGGCGCCCAACTTCCCAGAATGCACGCCTATTACGGTGACCACGCCGGACAGCTGGGCCTGCGCTACGACCCACTGCTGGTCATGGAGGCGGCTCGGCAGGGCGCCATCGCGCTCACCCACGAGTTCTATAACGTGCCGCCGGAGATGGCCTTCATCGTGCGAACCTTCAACGGCACCGGCGCGGATACCGCTGCGTGGGAGATCGCCACGGCACCTGCGGATCTGGTGATGAAGGTCCGGGTGCCCCGCCGCCACCACAGCGGTGACACGCTGATCGGGCTGGACATGGTGCTCGAGATCGATGCAGGCGCCGAGTCGATGATGACGGTCGACGGATCGTTCTCCTGGACGACACAGCAGCACTGGTCGGCACTGCGCTCCGCGTTTCGCGACAGCCTCGGTCTCGGCCCGTTCGCCGGCGCCGCCGCGCACACCGAACGCGCCGATTGCGCCGCGGTGGGCAGGGAGAACTGGCGCAATGTGGTGATCGGCCCGCCAGACCTGGCCGGCACGGCCGCTCGCGCGGCGCTGGCGCCGGACCTCAACCACCCCTTCCTGTTCGACCACCAACTCGATCACGTGCCGGGCAGCCTGCTGATCGAGGCGTGCAGGCAGACCGCGCTGGCCATGGTGGTTCCGCAGCTGCTGCGGCTCGAGTGTGTCGGCAGCACGTTCGAGCGGTTCGTCGAATTGGACCGTCCCGCCGAATGCGTCACCGAGATCACCGGCAGCCAGGCCGATCGGACCGTGGTGCACTGCGAGATCCGCCAGTGCGGCGCGGTCGCCGCCGCGGTCGACCTCGAATTCGCCGAGGACGACCTGGTCACCGAGCAGGACGGCGCGGACCTGACCGTGGACGGCATCTGATGGGCGTCGAACTGCTCACCACCACCCGGGCCTTCCGCCGCAGGCTGGACCTGACCCGCCCGGTGGCCCGCCGGGATCTGCTGGACTGTGTGCGGATCGCGGTCCACGCGCCGAGCGGAAGCAATCGCCAGCCGTGGCGCTTTCTGGTGGTGCAGGACTCCGAGACGAAGCAGCGGATCGCCGAGTACTATCGAAAAGTGTTCGCCGCCAACCTTTCCGGCCGCACCCCGCGCCCCGATCAGCTCGGCGATTTGTCCTCCGCCCGCCATCTCGCCGAGCATCTGCACGAGGTGCCCGCGCTGGTGCTGGTCTGCTCGATCGGTCGCCCGCCGGAACCTGCCTCGCCGCCGCGGCTCGCGAGTTTCTACGGCTCGATCTATCCGGCGGTGTGGAACTTCATGCTCGCGCTGCACGAGCGCGGGCTCGGCTCCTGCCTCACCACCGCGCATCTGTTCTACGAGCGCGAGATCGCCGAGCTACTCGGTATCCCGTTCGACGAGGTGGCGCAGGTGGCGCTGATCCCGGTGGCGCATCTGCGGCCCGGGCCGTCCGCGGCCGGTCGACGCGCCCCCGCCACCGAGGTGACCATGTGGGACAGATGGGGCACGGCATGAGGGTAAGGCTTGGAGGCGGCAGTTTGCGTAACCACGTAGGGCCCGGGAATGCGAGGAAGGACACAGCATGAGCGTGCTCGCCTCCGCCGCGCGGATCACACACTTCACTGCGGTGATGTACAAGCCGCACTACCTGCTCTACGGCATCCTCTGGGTGCTCGCGCTGGAGGGTACCGCCGCGCTGGTGACCGGCTTGGACTGGCATCCGACCGGCGCCACCGTCGTGCGCATTCTGGTCGTCGCGTTCGTGCTGTTGTATCTCCGCATGGTCGACGAGCAGAAGGATCTCGAATACGACCGTGTGCACAATCCCGATCGTCCCTTGGTCACCGGCGCGGTCAGCGCCGCCGACCTGCGTATTGCCATGGGCCTCATCGCGGTCGGCGCCGGAGCCGCGAGTCTCGCGCTGTCGGTCGGATCGGCCGTAATGATCGCCACGGCATTGGTCTACGGGCTTGCGCTGTGGGGCATGGAGCGCCTTTTCGAGACGATCCGGACGAACATTCTGGTCAACCTGGTCGTCACCTATCCGGTGCAGCTGCTGGTCACCGCATATGTCGTCGTTTCGGCGATCGACACCGGCGCCGTCGGCACGCGGTGGCAGGCGGCGGCTGTCGCTGTCGTCTTCGCGGGGGCTTTCCTCCAGTTCGAGTTCGCGAGGAAGACGACTCGGGTTGGGCGTTCGGACGCGATGCTGTACTCGAATGTTCTGGGAGCCAGGGGCAGCGCGGTCGCCGCGCTGCTGTGCGCCGCGGTGGCGGTTACGGGTGATCTCGCGCTGGTCCGGCCGTGGGAGTGTTCCGGGCTCGGGGTGTTGATCGCCTGGATCGCATTGCCGCTGCTGCTGATTCCCGCCTTCGGATTCTGGCGGTTCGTCGCCGGGGATCGACCGGATCATCCTGTGCTTCCCGCGGTCGTGTTCATTCTCGCGCTCTATCTCGTCCTCATCGCGCAGGCTCTGGTCCTTTCCTGAACGGCGCGGGGTCTCGGTTGTGTCGCACTCGACCGGTCCGCCCGATTCTGGTGAAATTACCTCCGAGGATTTGGGACTCGAGGATGATACTGGCCCGGACGCGGGCACGCCAGAGTTGCCGAGGAAAGGGTTGCGGTGCACACCATGATGCGGCGGATAAGCGGAGGCGGTGGCCTGCTGGTAATCGCGGCCGGACTCCTCCTCGCGGGAGCCGGGCCCGCCTCCGCCGAACCGGCAGGCTGTTTCGTCGACCGCGGGCTCACCGACGCGGCCGCGCTCTGCCATAGCGGTGAGGGGTCTTCGGTGCTGGAGGCCGAGTGCCTCGGCTTCTTCGTCCCGCCTGCGCAGTCCGAGCCGGTGTTCGGCTACTACAGCGGATTCGAGTCTCAGCAGACGCCGGTCGGCAGGGCGATGCGCGTCACCTGCGTTTCCGACAATACGGTGGGTATCGCGACCGCCGCGTTCGTCATGCCTGCCGCGCCATAAGCTGTGCGGCAGGAACGGAACCACGGCAGAAGCTACAGCGTGTCTCCCGACCGGTAAGAGTCGGTAGACACCGTCCTTCTCGGACGTCCTCGACTCACGCCGATACGGCGTGGGTGTTGGTTCCCGCGTCATTCGGGCCGGTTTCACCCACACGCGTGTGTGGGCCGGTGCCTTCCCGTCGGCGGGCGTTGATGACCGGGGCTCGCGCTTCGGGCTCCCGGATCCTGGGATACATGGTGTTGTTCGCCCCAGGCGGCGAGGTTGACCTCGGCATTGTGGTCGCGGTCGAGTTCGTGTCCGTTCCCGCACCGGAAAACGCGGTCGGCGAGGGTCAGCTCGCGGTTACGGGTGCCGCAGCGGGAACAGACCTGGCTGGACGGATACCAGCGATCGGCGAGGATGACGGTGCCGCCGCGCCAAGCCTGCTTGTAGGAGACCTGGCGGGCGAATTCGGCCCAGCCGGCGTCGCTGATCGCCCGCGCCAGATACCGATTGCGCAGCATCCCCGCAATGTTCAGGTCTTCCAGGGCGAGCCGGTCGTGGGTTTTGACCAGCACGCTGGAGACTTGATGCAGGAAATGCTGACGAATGTTGCGGACACGTGCGTGATGACGACCCAACCTGGCCACCGCCCGGCGTCCATTGCTGGAACCCCTCAATTTCCGCGACACCGCCTTCGCGAGACGGCGTTGTTTGCGCATCCCGGCCGCCAATGCTTTCGGCGGATCAATGATTCGAGCGACCTCACGGCCGTCGCCGGTCGCGGCGACCAGGAATGCCGACAACCCGCGATCGACCCCCGCCCAGCCACCATGATCCCTATCCCCATGAGGTGGGTGACACAGGCCGGGGTGCAGGTCGGCGGCTTCCACATTCAACGTGACCGACCACCGCCCGGCCCGCTGACCGAGGGTGGCGAACAGGATCTTCGCCCGACCGGTCGCCAGCATCCGCCGCAACCGGCGCGTGTCGTCATGCACCCGCACCGTCCCGATCCCCGGCAACGTCACTGACCGTGGACAGTCGTTGTCACCCACTCGGATCGGCGGGCGACGGCCCTGGGAGTGTTTGTTGCGCAACCGGAACGATCGAGATGCTGCGGTCTTCTTCTTGAACCGAGGGAACCCGACCCGACAGCCCTTGCGGGTACCGCGACGCGAGTCCGCCCAGGCCGCCAACGCCCGCCCACAATCGACCGCTGCTTCCTCGAACACCTGCTGACACACCTGATCACGCCACACCAAACCGGTCACCACCACCGCGGCGGTGCCTTCGGTATCGACGGCGAAGACCCTCCCGGCGTCCTGGGACTTCTTCCACCGGTTGAAATGGTTGATCAGATCGAACCCTGACCACGGCACCGACACCGCGGGATCGGCCTTGCGGGCGGTCAACGCCGACTTCACCGCTTACAGGCATTGATTGAACGCGAACCGCGCCGCCCCGGCATGCCGCGACAGCACCATCCGCTGCTCGACCGTCGGGTCCAAGCAGAACCGGAATGATGTGTGCCGCACCACATCAGCAGCATGCCACCAGCCACCGACAACAACGGCAGGCACCAACCCCGGCGAACAAGATATTGGGAGACGCACCCTAGCTCGGCCGGGCCTCGAGCACGTTGTTGGGCGACACGGTCGGTACGAGCCTGGTCAGCGTGAACCCGTGGCGGGCGAGGAACTCGCGGTACTCGGCCTCGGTTCGCTCTCGGCCGCCTGCGTTGACCAGCATCTCCAGGTCGATGTACTTGCTCGGGTGCGGACCGGCGTGTTCGGGAACCACCAACTCGATGATCAGCAACCGCGCGTCGGGCGTCATCGCCGCCCGCACCGCGCTCAGGATGTGGCCCGCCTCCGGCTCGGCCCAGTCGTGCACGATGTGTTTGAGGATGTAGGCGTCACCGCCCTTCGGGACGGTGTCGAAGAACGATCCGCTCTCGACGGAGCAGCGGTCGGCCAGGCCGAGTTCGGCGAGCCGGGCGGGTGCGGACTCCACCACCTCGGGCAGGTCGAACAAGATCCCGCGCGAGCGTGGTGCGCGGTGGAGGATTTCGGTGAGCAGGGTTCCTTCGCCGCCGCCCACGTCGACGATGGTCTCGTAGCGGCCGAAATCATAGGCCGCGAACAGCGGTTCCATGGCCAGGGTGCTGATGCTCGTCATCGCGCGGTCGAACAGCTCGCCGAGTTCGCGATCGCTCTGCACGTAGTCGAAGAACGGCATCCCGTCCAGCTCCTCGCCGACCGGTTTGCCGGTGCGGACGGCGTCGACCAGGTGCGACCAGTGGTCGCGGTGGCCAGGCGAACCGAAGAACAGCACCGCGTCGCGCAGCGACACGTCGGCGTCGCGGCGCAGCGCCCGCGCCATCGGCGTCAGTGCGTACCTGCCGTCCCGGCGCTGGGTGAAGATGCCGTGGCTGATCAGCAGCCGCAGCAGCCGCCGCAACGCGTCCTCGTCGGCGCCGACCGCCGCGGCCAGCTCCGCACTCGACCGTGGCCCCGCCGCGAGCTCGTCGGCTATCCCGAGCGCAGCCGCGGCATGGATCGCCTGGGTGATCCATCCGGCGGCGGTCAGCTCCATCAGCGCGATATGTCCCGGCACCAGCTTGCGGAACGCCACCGCCAGCATCGCGCGGGCCGATTCGACAGCGCGCACCAGCGGCTGCGGTGGGATTTTCGGTCGGTCGGACGCCATAATGACTCTTCCGTCGAAGGTCGGCACTCTGCGCTCGTCTAGGAGCGTACGTCGCAGTGGGTCCGTTCGGGCGTGCACGCGGGAATGCGCGCTCTGACCTGCGGCCCCGGATCGGCCGGTCGAGACCGTGGGCGCGGATCCGCTCGGCGAAGTCCTCGGTCGGCCCGATCACCTGGTCGGCCGTCTGGGCCTGAGTGGTCGGTGAACCGCCGTCTGGGCGTTGGCTGCTGGCTGGTGAAGGCCGTTCGGCTGCGAAGGCCGGCGACTTATGTGCGGCATCGGTGCTGTGTGAACCTGTGTGCGAACAGCATTGCTATGCGAAGGCGGCGCGCTATGTGTGGAACGTCTCGTTCGGCGCGGACTGTGGTCGGGGGCGGTGAACCTCGCGAGTCGTCAGCTGATCGCTGACCTCCGGACGGGATTCACTGCGCTGCCGCTCCCGATCGGCGGCCGTGGCGAGGTAGTCGCCGAGTTCGCGCCGCAGCGTCACGTCCAACGAGCGGGCCAGTGTGGAGTGCACCGCCGCGACAGCCAGCTCCCGCATTTTGTTCAGCATCGTTGTGGTGTCGGCGATTTCGCTGCTCGTGTCCGGGAGCCAGCCCGGTCCGTGTTCGTCGATGATGTGCTGTTTGGCGGCGGTGATCATGATGTGGGTGATGTCATCGATCCGGTCGGCCACCTCGGCGTAGATCTCGATGAGCGTGCGCAGTTCGAGGCCGTACTCGTGGAGTTCGGCGAACGAGGTGAGCAGCTGGGTCTCGGTGAACACCACCGTCTCACCCTCGAGCCGGACCAGCTTCATCTCGCGCAGCCGGTCGACCAGCTCGTCGGCTTCGGGGCCGAGGATGGTGCCGATCAGTTCGCGTGGCACCTCGAAGGTTTCGTCCTTGGCCCAGGACGCCGTTACAGCGTGCTGTAGGCCGAGCACCTCGGTCAGGTCCTTGCCGGTTTCCCAGCTGGTGATGAAGTCGGCGATGTGCGCGGTGGTGAAGCCGCGCTGCAGCAGCGCGTCGATCAGGCGCAGCCGCTCCAGGTGCGAGTTGTCGTAGATGCTGGCCCGGCCGTCCTTGCCGACCGGCGGCGGGAGCAGACCGCGCTCCTGGTAGGCGCGCACATTGCGAGTGGTGGTGCCCGCGGCGCGCGCGAGGTCATCGATCCGGTACTCCGCCGTCGACCTCACCTCCCTCGCTCAACCGCGCCGATGGACCGGCGGCGCTCGCGTTTCGAATCCCTGCGGCACCGAGTCTATCGTCCGCGCCGCCGGCCCCTGCCGGCTAGGGAATCGCCGCGATCCGCGGTTTCCGCTGGTCGTCGTCCGACGGCAGGACGGTGTAGTCGTCGAGATCGACGGTGCGTAGCTGATTGACATACTGCGTAGCGACAGCGACCTTCTTACCGGTGAAGTCGTAGTCGTGATCCCAACGAGCACTGTGGATCTTGTTCAGCAGCGGCACGTAGCTCAGTACGCCGATGATCAGCGAAGGCTTGGCCTAGCCGCCGACCAGGTCGATGAGCAGCTTGCGCAGCTGGGTGTGCCCGAACGGGTCCATCACCGCAAAATCGACAGCGAGGTGCCGGGATTCGTCGGAGTTGATCTTCTTGAACGCCTCTTGGCAGATCGGGTCCTCGATCTCGTCCATGGGGGCGGCTATGGCGCACTCAGCCTGCGGCTCCGAGTTATCTCGCCGACTTGCGAGCGCCGGGCCGCACTGCCGCCCAGGTAGTTCCGCGCTCAGTACCCGCGTGTGGGATCGATCGGCGCCAGCAGCTCGCGTCCGGCGAGGAACCGTGTCACGTTCTCGGCGGCGTGATCCGCGAACGCCGCGAACCGCAACTGCGGCGGGTTCGAATCGTGCGGCGTGACAATGGCATTCGGCAGCACCCAGAGCGGGTGGCCGTCCGGAAGCGGTTCGGGGTCGGTGACGTCCAGCCCGGCGCCGCCGATCGCGCCGGACGCCAGCGCCGCCACCAGGGCGTCGGTGTCGATGAGGCTGCCGCGAGCTACGTTGATGATCCAGGACGACGGCTTGAGCCGGGAGAGTTCGTCCGCACCGAGGAGGTGCCTGGTGTCGGGGGTGGCGGGCGCTGCGATGACCACATGGTCGGTGCGTGGCCAGATCCGGGCGAGATGGTGGGCGGCGAGCGTCTCGACGGTGTCCGGGATGCCGGGACCGGTGACCGGTCGCCCGCTGCGGTTGACGGCGATCACGTGCGCGCCAAGCGGGACCAGCATCGGGATCAGTGCCCGGCCGATGCCGCCCGCGCCGACGATGGTCACCGTCTTGCCGCGCAGCGTGCCGACGTGCGGAAAGAAGTCCTGTTGGCGCCAGCGCGCGGCGCGCAGGTGTTCGGGCAGATACCGGACGCCCGCGAGCAGCAGCATGAGCGCGTGCTCGGCCACGCTGGCCGCGAAAGCGCCTGCGGCGGAGGTGAATCGGACACCGGGATACTTGGCGAAGATGCCGGTGGCGAACCAGTCCTCGATGCCGGCGGCGGGAAGCTGCACCCACTCGACGGTGGCGGGCAGCTCGTCCGGGAACTCACCGGGACTGCCGGCCCAGATCAGCGCGCGGGCTTCGTCGAGTTCCGACACGGCGGCCCCAGCCTCGAGCACCGCCTTCTCCAACAGCGCGGCGGGAGGTTCGGCCGGGCCGATCGCGATCGGTACTGCCGGTCGGCTCATGGATGGACCTCCTTCGGTGCGGTATGGCGTGGTCAGCGGTGGTGCGAACAGGCCGACGACGACCCGGGGTCGCCGCAGCGACGGTAGCACCGCCGCTCGTCCGCCGGATGGCGGAGTGTCGCACAGCACCCGCCCACTTCGCCCCGCGCTAGCTCTCGTCCAGGTCCGGCTGCGCGTCCAGCTCGGCGTCCACCTTGTCCCGGTCGGCCCACTCCAGCAATCGATCCAGGTGGAACACCGCGTCATCGATGCCCGCGTGCAGGTCGCCGAGTTCGGCGAAGCGGGCGGGGACGGTGGACATGGTGAAGTCGCGCGGATCGATGTCGGGAATCTCGTCCCACCGCACCGGTGTGGAGACCGTCGCAGCGGGGACGCCGCGCACCGAGTACGCGGCGGCGATCGTGTGGTCGCGTGCGTTCTGGTTGTAGTCGACGAACAGCAGTTCCGGGTCGCGGTCGCGGCGCCACCAGGTGGTGGTCACATCATCGGGCGCGCGGCGCTCGACCTCGCGGGCGAACGCGAGCGCGGCGCGGCGGACGTCCTTGAATCCCCAGTTCGGCGCGATCCGGACGTAGATGTGCAGACCCTCGCCGCCGGAGGTCTTCGGCCAGCCGACCGCGCCGAGTTCGTCCAGCACCTCATGCACGACGCCCGCCACCCGACGCACGCGCGACCACGGGCAGTCCGGCATCGGGTCCAGGTCGATGCGCCATTCGTCGGGCCGCTCGGTATCAGCGGAGCGGGAGTTCCACGGATGAAACTCGACTGTCGACATCTGCACCGCCCAGATGGCATCAGCGAGTTCGGTGACGCAGAGTTCGTCGGCGTGCCTGCCGTAGCGTGGGAAGAACACCCGCACGGTGGTAATCCAGTCCGGCGCGCCCGCGGGCAGTCGCTTCTGGTGCACTTTGTTTCCCACCAGCCCTGTGGGGAACCGGTGCAGCATGCATGGCCGGTCGCGCAGCGCGTTGACGATGCCGTCCCCGACGCTCAGGTAGTACTGCACCAGGTCGAGCTTGGTCGCGCCGGTCTCCGGAAAGTAGACCCGGTCCGGGTTGGAGATGCGGATCGTGCGGCCGCCGACCTCGAGTTCGATCGCCGGCGCCGCAGACTTGCTGGCCACGCGTCCGACCCTAACCGATGCCCCGGACAGGTTTCGGCCGTTGCACCGTTCTGGTATGCATACGAGTATGGGCAAGGCGATGCGCGTGACGGTCACACTTGATCCCCAGGTGGCCGAATGGGCCAGAGAGTCCGCCGATCGCCAGAACCGTAGCCTTTCCTCCGTGATCAACGCCGCGCTGCGGACTACGCTCGTGCACGATAGCCTGACCGCCCTGGTCATCGAGGAGGAGGCCGAGTTGGCCGCCGCATACGACGACGTGCGGCTCACCCAGGCCGCCGAGAACGACGTCGGCGGCGCGGCATGAAGCGCGGCGAGGTCTGGCGCTATGCCCCTACGCTGCGCGACGGCACCTTCTTGCCGCGGCGTCCGACCGTCGTGCTGGTCTCCGACTCAGCGGTGATCACCTCGCATTACCGCTGGCTGCACGTCGTCCCGCTGCGCGACGCGGACCCGGGCCATGTGCTGGCCACTCGAACCGAGCACGGCTGGGCCGACACCCTCGAGCTGCTTCGCGCCTACCGGCCGTGGCTCACCGAACAGCTCGGCGTCCTGACCGCGGCCGAGACGGAATCCCTCGACGCGAGGCTGCGGGCGACACTCAGTCTGTGAGTGGTGTTGTGCGCCAAAGAGTTCCACGAGCCAATGCCTGTGATGCCGCTCTCGGAGGTGACGAAACGCAGGTTCAGCGCTCGAAGAGAATCGGTCACGGGGTCATCGTCGAATCCGGTGCGCCGCACACGCGAATGGCGGATCAGCCGGGGACGGCCGCGGTGCGGCGATCCGAGCGGCTGCCGGCCCAGAGGCGGTCATCGAATGCCGCCGAGCCGGACCACGAATGTTGCTGCGCCGGCAAAGATCCAGCGGGCCGCGAGCGTGCGGGCCGCGCCTGTATCGGAACGGAACCTCCGCACCGCTACGTCGGCGTGGCCAGCGCGAACGGCAGGACCGCGTCGGCTCCTGCGGTGCGTAGTGCGCGGGCGGCGACGGTGAACGTCCAGCCGGTGTCGGTGACGGTGTCCACCAATAGGATCGGGCCTGTCACGTCGGTGAGGTCGGGAACCTCCCACGAGTCGAACAGTCCACCGACCCGGTGTGCGGAGTTCGCCGCGGAGACCGACGGCCGGTCCGGACGGGTCAGGAGCGTGCCGAGGTCGTGCAGGCGGCCGACTTCGGCGAGCCGGGCGGCGAGGGTGGCGGTCAGCACGGGGTAACGCGGGGATTCCAGCGCCATCACCGCGGTGGGGCGGGTTGCCCACTTCCATTCGCGCAGTACGGCGATGCAGGCGTCGAAGACCGCGTCGGGGACGGGGGCGTCCGGGCCGTCGAGCAACGCGCGCAGGCGCTGTCCCCAGCCGAGGTCGGTGAGCCTGCCGAGGACGCGGCCGGTCTCGGCGCCACCGGTGATCTTGCCGGACAACGGGATTCCGAGTTTCGCCATGCCGGTGGGCCACTGCTTGCGCGGAGCGAGGTCGATGCCGGGGCGATCGAGGCGAGCTCTGGTCGCGGCGACGGCATCGGCGGCCACGGTGCGATCGGGGCGGGCGCCGGTGCAGTTGTCACAGCGGCCGCAGCCGGGCGAATCCGCTCGGCTTGCGGGCAGTCCCGGGTCGTCGAGCTGACGACGAAGGAACTCCATCCTGCAGTCGGAAGTGGACTGAAAGTCGACCATGGCCTGCTGCTCGACCTCGCGGGCGGCGGACAGACGCTCATAGCGTTCGGTGTCGTAGATCCACGGCTGTCCGGTGGAGATCCAGCCGCCGCGTACCCGGTGCACCGCGCCGTCCACGTCGAGCACCTTCAGCACCATCTCCAGCCGAGACCGGTTCAGCTCCACCAGCGGTTCCAGCGCCGCCGTCGACAGCGCCCGGCCGGAGTCCAGCGCGTCGAGTACCGCGCGCACGATATGTTCGCGCGGAAAGGCGACGGAGGCGAAGTAGCTCCAGATCCGCGCGTCCTCGGGGCCGGGCAACAGGACAACCTCGGCGCGATCGGTGCCGCGCCCCGCGCGACCGACCTGCTGGTAATAGGCGATAGGCGAGGACGGCGCGCCGACGTGCACCACGAACCCGAGGTCGGGTTTGTCGAATCCCATGCCCAGCGCGGAGGTGGCGATGAGCGCCTTCACCTCGTTGTTCAGCAGCGCGGCCTCCAGCGCCTCGCGTTCGGCGGGGTCGGTCTGACCGGTGTAGGCGGCGACCGGGTGGCCGTGCGAGTTCAGCACGTCGGCCAGATCGTGGGCGGCGGCGACGGTGAGTGTGTAGACGATTCCGGAGCCGGGCAGCCGGTGCAGGTGACCGCTGAGCCAGGCGGTGCGTTCCACCGCGTCGTCGAAACGGACTACCGACAGGTGCAGCGATTCGCGATCCAGCGTGCCGCGCAGGACCAGGGTGTCGGTGCCGATCTGGGTGGCGACGTCGGTGACCACTCGATCGTTGGCGGTCGCGGTGGTCGCGAGCACGGGCACGTCCGAACCGAGATCGGCGATCAGGGTGCGGATACGGCGGTAATCCGGCCGGAAATCGTGGCCCCAGTCCGACACACAGTGCGCCTCGTCGATCACCACGAGTCCCGCGTCCGCGGCGAGCCTGGGCAGCACCTGGTCGCGGAAGTCCGGGTTGTTCAGCCGCTCCGGGCTGACCAGCAGCACATCGACCGCGCCATCGGCGACCCGCGCGTGGATCTCGTCCCATTCGGTGACGTTGCCCGAGTTGATGGTCGCGGCGATCACCCCCGCACGCTGGGCCGCCGCCACTTGGTTGCGCATGAGAGCCAGCAGCGGCGAGACGATCACCGTCGGCCCGCGACCAGCCCCGCGCAGCAGCTTGGCCGCGATGAAGTACACCGCCGACTTTCCCCAGCCGGTTCGCTGCACGACCAGTGCCCTGCGGCGCTGCACGACAAGCGCCTCGATGGCGGTCCACTGGTCCTCCCGCAGCCGCGCGCCCGATCCGGCCAGCTCGCGCAGCAGATGCTCCGCGCGATCGCGCAGGTCGGGGGCGGTGAGGTCGATCTCAGGGACATCGGTCGCCGTGGTCATGCGGTCCATCGTGCCCGACGGTACCGACATGCGGCGTCACGCCGCGACCGCGCCCCCGACCAGGGTGACATCGCGCAACTCCTCGGCGCGGCGCCCGCACCTGACTGCGGGAGCCGACGCGAAGCTGTGGCCATCGAGCACGGAACTATCGAGGCCGCGGCACCCCGGTCGGCACGCGGCCGCACGAGCTGCCACTGAGCGGTCGGCAGGACCGGCGGGGTAGGCACCCGCTGGAAGGACCGCGTGCAGTCGGTCGGGCCTGGTGATTGCCGCCGACCCGGCCAACCGGGCGCCGACGAGGCTGGAAGGACCGCGTGCATTCAGTCGGGCTCGGTCGCCGCCGCCAATTCGACCAACCGGGCGCGGACCAGGTCCGGCCGCTCCTCCGCGATGAAATGGCCGCAATTCTCGACCAGCTCCAGGCGATAGTCGTCGGCCAGCGCAGTCTCTTCGGCGGCGAGCGAGGGGTGGATCGCCGCGTCTTCGACACCGAACAGGGCGCGGATGGGGATGGTCGCGCGGCGTCCCTCACCGCGCCTCGCGGACCGGGGCACCTCGCGCAGCAGGAACGTGCGATAGGTGTCAGTGGCGGTGCGCGCGCAGACCGGGTCGCGGAAGCGGTCCGCGTACGCGCGAACCACCTCGGGCCCGAACTCCGCACGATGGCGCACGGCCCCGGGGAAGATCAGCTGTTCCAGGAACCTGGTGCGTTGATGCAGGTACCTGCCGAATGCCGCGACCGGCGGCTGATAGACCAGGAACCGCCACGCGTGCGGGAGGAAAACGCGTGGCGTCTGCCAGGGGTGAGCCATGTTCAGCGCCAGCAGCGCGTCGAACCGCTCCGGCGCGCGCAGTACGAGCAGGTGGGCGATGTAGCCACCCCAGTCGTGCCCGACCAGCAGGACGCGGTCGAGGCCTAACGCGTCGAGCAGCGCGAGCACGTCGGAGGCGACGTCTTCCTTCGCCCACCGATGCGGTGCGGGACCCGACCAGCCGTATCCCGGCAGGTCCGGTGCGATGATCCGCAGCCCATCCGGCGGATCAGCGAGCAGATGGCGGTAGGCGTAGTGGTGTTGTGGCCAGCCGTGCAGCGCGAGCACCGGCCGTCCGTCGGTAGGCCCCGCCTCGGTGACGTGGAAGCGGACGCCGCGCGCGGTGACGAACGACCGCCGCGCACCACGGATATCCGGCGGACCGGCCGCCGGGTCCGAATCCGAAGCGGGGGAGAAGAACGATGGCCGCCAGGGCATAGTCGATCGTATCGGGTGAACCGCCGCGGAATACAGACCGAGCGCCCCGTTTTGTCGCGCGCGGTTGATGCCGCATCCACCCCGAATTCACCCCGCGGGACGGACAATGGGCGGAAATATCTCCGTCACAGGGAAACCGCGCGGGAGGCCAGCATGCCGAGCAATTATCAGCCGCCTGCGGGCTGGGCCCCGCCGGGAGCCGAGTTCCGCACCAGCGGCGATTTTTCGCGCACGGCGCTAGGCACCCTCATCGGCTTGGTGGTGACGCCGATCGGGATCGGCTTGGCCGCCAACGGCGCACTCGACACCAGACAGTGGGTGATCGCCGGCAGCGATAGCGACCGGTGGGGCTCCAACGGACAGATCATCGGCGGAGCGCTGCTGCTGTTCCTGGTCGCACTGCTGGCGGCGTACTCGCCCGCGGGCACCGTTATCGCGGGCCTGGTATGGGGTTTGCTGCCCGGGGTCGCGCAGATCGTGTTTCCGGACGACACCTGGCGACTGATCGAGGAGTCACCAGCGCTGTCGCCCGAACTGCGCCTGGCCGTGCACAACTGGGTGCTCGGCGGCTTCGCCCTCGTCATCGGGCTGATGCTGATCGCGGCCGGGATCGCGGCCACCCTGCGCAGGCGCTGAACACCCGCGGATCTCGCACCGGGCAAGCACAACTCGCCCGGCGCGAGATCACGTCGGTGATCACCCCTTCACGCAAAGCACCTGGTGCAGCGTCGCCACGACGTCGACCAGATCGCGCTGCGCCGCGATGACCTCGTCGATGTCCTTGTACGCGGCCGGGATTTCGTCCACGACGCCCGCGTCCTTCCGCGACTCGACGCCCTCGGTCTGGGCGATGAGATCGGCGACGCTGAACTGCCGCTTGGCCGCGTTGCGGCTCATCCGCCGTCCCGCGCCGTGCGAGGCCGACTGGAAGGAAGCGGGATTACCCTTGCCGCGCACCACATACGAGCGGGTGCCCATCGAACCGGGGATCAACGCCAGATCACCCTCGCCCGCGCGTACGGCGCCCTTGCGGGTCACCAGCATCGGCACTCCGTCGATGATCTCCTCCGCAACATAGTTGTGGTGACACGTTATCGGCTGCTCGAAACGCACTTCCCGCCCGGCGAATTCGTCGCGCACCGCGCGGCACACCAGGGCGAGCATCACCGCGCGGTTGCGCGCGGCGTACTCCTGCGCCCAGGTGAGGTCGCGGCGGTAGGCGTCCATCTCGGCTGTCCCGGAGACGAATACGGCAAGATCGCGGTCGGGCAGATCGACATTGTGCGGCAGCGTCCGCGCGATCGTCATGTGCCGCTCGGCGAGCTCCTTGCCGATGTTGCGGCTACCGGAGTGCAGCAGGATCCATACCATGTCGTCTTGGTCCAGACAGACCTCGATGAAGTGGTTGCCGCCGCCGAGCGTACCCATCTGCTTGTGCGCCTTGGACTCTCGCGCCTGCACGTGGTCGTCGAGCGCCCGGAACGAACCCCAGAACCGATCCCAGCCCGCGCGCAGTGTCGCGGTGCTCGCGCCGAGCGCGGCCACGTCCCCGCCGAGCGCGGCCACATTCACCGCGTTCGCGTGCGCCTGGAAGCCGACCGGCACCGCGGCCTCGATCCGCGACCGCAGCGAATGCAGGTTGTCCGGCAGATCGGCGGCGGTGAGATCGGTCCGTACGCTCTCCATGCCGCACCCGATGTCCACGCCGACCGCAGCGGGCGACACCGCGTCCTTCATCGCGATCACCGAGCCGACCGTGGCCCCCTTGCCGAGGTGCACATCCGGCATCACGCGGACGCCGTGGACCCATTTCAGCCCGGCGATGTTCCGCAGCTGCTGCAGCGCGGCCTGGTCGACCTCGTACTCGTGGGCCCACATCAGCGTCTGCGCCCTGGTGCCGCGCAGCTCGACGGGAAACATGGTCTCGATCCTTTCGTTGGTCTGCACGATCAACGGTAGGCATCGAGAGCGGGCGCCGCACCCCGATTTTCGACCGACCGGATCGGTCCGCCTCAGCCCGCGACGTGAAGCTGCGGCCGGTCGAGCGCCGCGCGATAGACGCGCTCGGCGTTCCCGTGGGCGAGCGCGGTGACAAGGTGCTCGGCGTCGGCGGCGGTGATCGTGTCGGCGACGATCCACTCGTCGATCAGCGTGCCGAGTCCGCGCCGCCACAGCAGGGCGCCGAGGTAGTGCAGTTCCGGCAGCCCGTAGCCGTCCGAGGAGAAGCACAGCGCGCGGAACGGAGCGAGTTCCAGCGCCTCGGCGAGCACGGCCCCGGCGCGCTGTCCCACGTACGGGATGGTGAGGCCCAGGTCCAGGTGGACGTGCTCGAAGATGTGCGCGAGGTAGGCGGCATGGCGATGGAAGGGCCAGCAATGCAGCAGCAGCACCGAGAGCCCCGTGCCGGTTGTCCTGCGCAGAAAGTCGGTGAGCAGCAACGGATCCGAACGGTGCAGTCGAAGATCCGAGTCGCCGAACCCGGTGTGGAACTGCAACGGGAGGCCGAGTTCGGCCCCGACACGCGCGCCCAGACCGACCAGCCAGCCAAGTAGGTGCGGGTCGGTGAGCCTGCGTTCGGGCGCGAAGCTGGTCGGCGGATGATCGCGCAGCGGAAAGTCCAGACCGCACCGGTAGGCGACGATCGTCTTCAGCCCGACGGCATTCGTGGCCCTGGCACGCAGCTCCGCTTCGATCCGGTCGTAGACGCCCGACACCGCGCCGACCTCGGCGACGACCTGTTCGGCCACGTCTTCCAGACGCACGATCTCGTGGACCGCGCCGTCCGCCAGCTCGCCGAACTCTCCGGTGCCGCCGCCGATGCCGGTGTCGAGAAGCCACCGGGTCACGCCCGTCGCGCGCAGCAGCCGCGCGGCGACCTCGCGTCCGCCGAGCCCGGCGCGATGACGGAGGTAGACGTCCGGACCGACATGGGCGGGCAGGTCGAGCGCGGGGGCGCACCAGCGGCGCACCGCGAGCCCGATCGCGGAATCGAAACTGCCACGTGCGCCTTCGCCGAGCAACCGCTCGAAGCCGGGCCGGTCCAGATCGTCGGTGACCACGCCGTGACAGTGCTGGTCGGTGAGCGAAACGCCGTCGGTGAGCACGCTAGAACCGCCAACGGGTCATGGCGACGAGCTCGTCCGCGCTCGCGGCGGTGTACCGCTCCGCTTCGGCTCGGCGCACGGTGAGTAGCGCGTCGTGCAGCTCAATGCCCATCGCGGTGGCCAGCACTGTGGACTCGGCGAGGCGGTCGGCGGCTTCGGTCGGCGTGGTAGGCAGTCGGCGCACACCCGACATCATGAGGGCTTCCTCGTCGAAAGTCACGGGGTCCCCGGTGATTTCGGTGGGCAGGCGCAGTTCATCGGCGATGCCGGACAACCCGGCCGCGATCACCGAACCGACGATCAGATACGGGTTTCCGGTCGCGTCGAAACACTTGATCTCGGCGTTGGCGGCCCATTGCTCGGTGCCACGCACCCCGGTGATGAAACGCAGCGCGGCCTCCCTGGCCTCGCGACCCCAGCACTGCCACACACCGGCCCAGCGCGAGGGCGCCAGCCGCAGGAAGCTCGCCGGATTGCCCGCGCCGACCGCGACCAGCGCGGGCAGTTCTCGCAGAACTCCGGCCAGAAACGCTTCGCCGGTCGGCCGCATGCCGTACGGGCCCGCACCGCAGGCGAGCAGCGGCCCCTCGTCGTCGTGCACGGACAGGTGGAGGTGCGCTCCGGAACCGGCGTCGCCCGGCGCGATACATGGCGCCAGCAGCGCGCGCCACCCATGGCGCGCGCTCACCTGGCGAATAGTGTGCCGAACCAACACCGCCTCGTCGGCGGCGGCGACCGGCTGCGACGGTTCGACCGAAAGTTCCAGCTGGGCGAGTGCGTATTCCGGGTGGAACTGGTCGACCGTGATGCCCTGCCTGGCCAGCGTCGCGACCAGGTCCTTGGCATACTCGGCGACCTGGCCGAGCCGCACGATGCCGTACGCGGGGCCGTGGATCGCGGGCGTGAAGCCGTCCGCGTCGTCGTCCCGGCCGACGGACCATTCGGTCTCGAAGGCCATCGACAGCTGAAGCCCCGTCGCGTGCGCCGCCTCGGCCTGGCGTGCCGCGAAGTAGCGCTGGCATGCGACGAAGCGCGCGCCGTCCTGGGTGAACTTGTCGGCGGGCGCCCACGCCCAGCCCGGCTGGCAGGCCAGCTCGGTCAGCATCGACAGGTCAGGGACGAGCCGCAGATCGCCGTCGGGACCGCCCAGATATCGCCCGACCGTCATCAGATCGTCGAAGGTGAAGGTCTCGAAACACGGTGAGACGCCGACCCCGAATCGGGCCGCGTGGTGGAGCCGTCGCTCGGGCACCGCCTTCACCCGCGTGATGCCGGCGTTGTCGACGAAACTCAGAGCGACCATCGACGCATCCAACCTGCCGATCAACACGTCGGCGTCGCCGTCGGCGGGGATTCGATCCGGCGTCGTGGCCATGTGCACCACGATAAACGGCACGGGCGCAAAGGGAGCCGAGGCTGTGCGGGCCGGTCGCGCTGATCAGAGGCGGGATATGGCCGCGCCGAGCGGGTGGAATCGGTGGTCTACCGGGTGCGTAGGCTGTACCCATGACGGTAGGAACGACAACCGAGCCGGATATCCGCGCGGTAGTACACGGCGCCGCGCGCAAGGCTCGGGTCGCCTCGCGGGCACTGGCTCAGCTGACGACCGCGCAGAAGAACGACGCGCTGCACGCCGCCGCCGACGCGCTGCTGGCGGCGGCCGACCGTGTGCTCGCCGCCAACGCCGGCGACATCGCCGCGGCACAGGCGGCCGGTACCGAGGAGTCGCTGCTCGACCGGCTGCGGTTGACCAAGGCCCGCATCGACGGCATCGCCTCCGGGCTGCGCCAGGTGGCCGGGCTGCCCGATCCGGTGGGCGTGGTCGTCCGCGGCTCGACATTGCCCAACGGCCTGGAGATCAAGCAGGTGCGGGTCCCCCTCGGCGTGGTCGGTATGGTGTACGAGGCCAGGCCGAACGTCACCGTCGACGCGTTCGGGCTCGCGCTCAAATCCGGCAACGCCGCTCTGCTGCGCGGCTCGTCATCGGCGGCCCGCTCCAATGCCGCACTGGTCGGGGTGCTGCGGGAATCGCTTGTCGCACAGAGCCTTCCCGCCGACGCCGTGCAACTGCTGCCGAGTGCGGACCGCTCCAGCGTGACCCATCTGATCCAGGCGCGTGGCCTGGTCGACGTGGTCATTCCGCGCGGCGGGGCCGGCCTGATCAACGCGGTCGTCCGCGACGCGCAGGTGCCCACCATCGAGACCGGAACCGGCAACTGCCACGTCTACGTGCACGCCGCCGCCGACCTCGACATGGCCGAGCAAATCGTGATCAACGCCAAGACCCGCCGCCCCAGCGTCTGCAACGCGGCCGAGACCGTCCTCATCGATGCCGCGATCGCCGACACGGCCGTGCCCAGGCTGGCCAAGGCGCTGGAGGAGCACGGCGTCACCATCCACGGCGACCTGCCCGGCCAGGTTCCGGCCACCGACGCCGACTGGGGCGAGGAATACCTCACCCTCGACATAGCGCTCAAGGTGGTCGATGACTTGGACGCCGCGGTGGAGCACATCAACACCTGGGGCACCGGCCACACCGAGGCCATAGTCACCGGCGCGCTGGCCGCCGCACGCGAGTTCACCAGCCGCGTGGACGCCGCGGCCGTCATGGTGAACGCCTCCACCGCCTTCACCGACGGCGAGCAATTCGGCTTCGGCGCCGAGATCGGCATCTCCACTCAGAAGCTGCACGCCCGCGGCCCGATGGCCTTGCCAGAACTGACCTCCACCAAGTGGATCGTCTGGGGTGAGGGGCAGATTCGGCCGGTCTAGTCGCGCACCACGCACCGGAAGCCGCGATGGCAGGTCGCGGTGTCCTCGGGGGTGACCTTGTCGGGCGGCGGTCGCGGTAGCCACTGGCGATCCGCTCAATCGCGCGAAAAGGCCGCGGCCGCAGCCATTTCCAGGTCCTCATATGGTTTGCCGCTCACATCCGCGAGGACCTGGTGCATGGTTCCCCCGGTGAACGGGAACGGTGGCCGGTAGTGCACGGAAACGGACTGACCGCTGTCACGGCCCACGCAGACTCCTTCTCCCACACCGGAGAACGTGATGGGTTGGGTCCGCATGTCATCGAGTGAGCCGACCGGGTTCTCATCGATGTACAGCACGGCCGCACCGGTCGGCGTGAAATTGTCGGGACGGGTTCCGTGGCGTTCGTACCGGATCCCGAGGATGTGATCGCCGAGTGGTACCGGGCGATCGGAAACAATGGTCTGTTCTTCTTCGCCGAGGAAGTTGTAGATGTAGTACAGGTGTTCGTCCTGGACGAACAGGGTGTGCCCACCGAGTCGCCCGCCGTGGGCGAACAGCACGCCCTGCGCATCCGAGCTGGTGATGGTCGCCTCGGCGAGCAGCGCGAACGACCGCCCCTGAATCTCCAGCGCCGCACCCGGTCCCACCTCCGCGCTACCCGGGTAGTAGACGAAATTGTCCCGCTTGGTGGCATATGTTGGGCGGTAACGGGTCATAGCGGTGACGATGTCGAGGTCGTTGAGCGGCATCCCTTGGTACTTCTCGGCCTCCGAGAACCACAGCGCCTTCAGCGCCTCCAGCTTCTCGGGATGAACGTCGGCCAGGTCGTGCATCTGGCTGCGGTCTTGCTCGAGATGGAACAGTTCCCAGCGGTCCTTGTCGAAATGCCCCCAGCCGGACGGGCACGCCGCGTGAATGGTGTTGGCGAACCACCCGCGATGCCAGATCCCGCGCGTGCCCAGCATCGAATAGAACTGCGTGTGCTTGCCGGTGTCCGCGTCCGCGTCATCGAGCAGCGCCTGGAAACCGACCCCCTCCAAGGGGCGCTGCACCACACCCTTCACCGTGTCCGGCGGTGTGATGCCGAGCAGTTCGTAGACGGTAGGGGTGACATCGCAGACGTTGACGTACTGGTGGCGCACTTCACCGCGGGCCGCCAGCCCGGCCGGCCACGACACCAGGCACGGGTCGGCGATGCCGCCTTCGTGCGAGGCATACCGCTTGTACAGCTTGTGCGGGGTGTTGAACGCCATCGCCCAGCCGATGCTGTAGTGGTTGTAAGTGCTCGGCGAACCGAGCTCGTCGAGCTTGGCCAAACTGTCATCGACCGTGTCGACGTAGCCGTTGAAGAACTTCATCTCGTTCGCGGTGCCGTTCGGACCTCCTTCGCCGCTGGCGCCGTTGTCCGACAGCGCGACGATCATCGTGTTGTCCAGTTGGCCGCTTTCCTCGAGATAGTCCAGCAGCCGGCCGATCTGCGCGTCGGTGTAGGACAGGAATCCGGCGAACACCTCCGCCTGCCGACGGAACAGCCGCTTCTCGTCCTCCGACAGCGAATCCCACGGTCGTACCGTGTCCTGCACCGGCCATGGCTTGCCGTCCGCACTGGTGACATTCGAATACGGATTCATGGGCGACAGCTCGGTGTTCTCCGGCAGCAGACCCATGCGCTTCTGGTTCTCCAGCACGATCTCGCGATACTTCTCATAGCCCATATCGAACCGGCCGCGGTATTTGTCGGCCCATTCCCGCGGGACGTGGTGCGGCGCGTGCCCGCACCCCGGGCACAGGTACATGAACCACGGCTTGCCGGGGGCGATCACCTTCGCGTCCCGGATGAACTCGATCGACTTGTCGGCCAGATCCTTCGACAGGTGGTACCCGTCCTCCGGTGCGTACGGTTGCGAGATCGGGTGATTGTCGTACATCAGATTCGGATACCACTGGTCGGCCTCGCCGCCCAGGAAACCGTAGAACCGCTCGAACCCACGCCCCAGTGGCCAATGCCGCTTCGACGCCGCCAGATTCTCCTCCTCCAGCGGCGTCATGTGCCACTTACCGACCGCATACGTGTTCCAGCCCCGCTCGGCCAACACCTCAGGCAGCAACGCGGTTTCGGCCGGTATGCGTCCGCTCATACTCGGGAACCCATCGGTGAATTCCTCGATCGTCGCCATACCGACCGAGGTCGCATTCCGGCCGGTCAGCAACGCGGCGCGGCTGGGTGAACACAGCGCGGTGGTGTGGAACTGCGTGAACCGCACACCACGATCAGCGATGCGCTTCATATTCGGCATCTCGACCAGACCGCCGTAACAGTCCCAGGTGCCGATCCCGATGTCATCCCACACCAGATACAGCACGTTCGGCGCACCCTGCGGTGCCGTCGGCTCCGCGAAAGGCGCCCAGTCGGGCGCCGAATCGCGGATATCGAGCGCGACATGTCCCTCGAACTTCCTGGCCATCATCCACCTCCAGAAACGAGAGCTGTTCGTTCGCCGTTGATTCTGTGGGCCGGGCTCCGGACCTCGTGCCGCGCACACGCGCACGACGCCGATCGACGCGGCCGCATTGCCGGGACGGGTATTTACAGCTCCGGCGATACCGCGGAGGGATTCGAGTATTCGAGTCGACGTGCGGTGGCCATCCCGTCTTCCGGACCCGATGTCCGGATATTCGCTGGTCAACGCCTTTCGTATCCATCGAGAATACCGACCGGAAGGGATTCACAGGAGGAGTTGGCGGAAAAGGGCGCCTTGACCGACCGGAGCACCCCACTGCCGACACACCACCGATCTCGGTCGGACTCTTGCGTCATCGCGAACCCGATCAGCATCCGTATGGCGAGGGTCGAGTCGCGGGGTCGGCGCTCACCTCAGTGGCCGGGCCACAGACCCCGACGTCGAGTCGGCGTGCTCGCGGCGCTGCCGTAGCGTGGTGGGTGGTTGGGTAAGGAAGGTGGTGCGTGGTGTCGGAGAGTGCAGGTCAAGAACCGGTCTTCGGATCGGTGGAAGACGTGATCGACCGGTTGGCGAGCACGGGGTACCTGGCGGACAAGGCCACCGCTACCTCGGTGTTCCTCGCCGATCGGCTCGGCAAGCCGCTGCTGATCGAGGGTCCGGCAGGTGTCGGCAAGACCGAGTTGGCGCGCGCGGTCGCGCAGACTTCGGGCGCCGAGCTGGTCCGTTTGCAGTGCTACGAGGGTGTCGACGAGGCTCGCGCACTGTACGAGTGGAACCACGCCAAGCAGATCCTGCGCATCCAAGCGTCCAGTGAAAACGACTGGGAGGAGACGAAGGCCGACGTCTTCACCGAGGAGTTCCTGCTCTCCCGGCCGCTGCTCACCGCGATCCGGCGCACCGATCCGACGGTGCTGCTGATCGACGAGACCGACAAGGCCGACGTCGAGATCGAAGGGCTGCTGCTCGAGGTGCTCAGCGACTTTGCGGTGACCGTCCCGGAACTGGGCACCATCACCGCCAGCCGCAAGCCGTTCGTCGTGCTCACCTCGAACGCCACCCGCGAGCTGTCCGAGGCGCTCAAGCGCCGCTGCCTCTACCTGCACCTGGACTTCCCGGACGAGGAGCTCGAGCGCCGCATCCTGGCCAGCCGGGTCCCTGAGCTGTCTGCCGCCGTCGCCGCGCAGCTGGTGCGGATCGTGCACGTTCTGCGCGGCATGCAGCTGAAGAAGCTGCCCTCGGTCGCCGAATCGATCGACTGGGGACGCACGCTGCTCGCCCTCGGGTTCACGGATCTGGACGACACCACCGTCCGCGCCACCCTCGGTGTCGTGCTCAAACACCAGAGCGACCACCAGCGCGCGCTGGCCGAACTGAAGCTGGCCTGAGCCATGGCAGCGGGATCGGTCCCCGTGGATGTCGGGCCACTGCGCGCGCCGCACGGACTGCCCGGACATCTCGTCGGATTCGTGGAGGCGCTGCGGGCGCGCGGGATCCCGGTCGGCCCCTCGGAGACGGTGGACGCGGGTCGCGTGGTGACCGTGCTCGACCTGATGGACCGTGAGGTCCTGCGCGAGGGCCTGGCCTGCGCGCTGCTGCGGCGCACTACGCACCGCACGACCTTCGACGGGATGTTCGACCTGTGGTTCCCGGTCGCGATCGGTGAACGCACCGCGGCGCCGGACGAGGTCGAGATTCCGCACACCCGCACGGGCGACGTGGACATTCCGGCGCTGCGCGAGCTGCTCGCGGAACTGCTGGGGCAGGAGGCGGCCACCCCGCAACTGGAGGCACTGGCCACGCAGCTGGTCGAACAGCTCGGCCAGTACCAATCCGCCCGTGGCCCTTCGTTCTCGGCGTACCAGGCGTTGCGCGAGGTGCAGCCGCAGACGTTGCTGGCCAAGATCGTCGCCGGACTGGTCGTCGGACCGAACACCAGCGACTTCGACACCGAGATCGCCCGCCGCGCGGTGCGGCGGCGCATCGACCGCTTCCGCGCGACCGTGGAGGCCGAGACCAGACGGCGGGTCGCCGAACGGATCGGCCGCGAGCGCGTAGCGACCTATGGCGTCGCCCGCCAAGCCGAGGAGGTCGACTTCCTGCGCGCCTCCGAGGCCGAGCTGGCCGAGCTCAAACGTGGCACGCAGCGCCTGGCGCGCATCCTCGCGGCACGTCTTGCGGTGCGGCGCAGGCACTCTCGCCGCGGCGAGATAGATCTGCGGCGCACCCTCCGCAAATCCATGTCGACCGGCGGAGTGCCGATCGACCTGGTGCACCGCAAGCCGCGTCCGGGCCGCCCGGAGCTGGTGCTGCTCTGCGATGTGTCCGGCTCGGTGGCCGGCTTCAGCAACTTCACCTTGCTGCTGGTGAGCGCGTTGCGTGAACAGTTCTCCCGGGTGCGGATCTTCGCGTTCGTCGACCAGGTGGACGAGGTGACCCGGTTCTTCGATCCGCGCACTCGGCTGGACACGGCGATGACGAAGATCTTCACCGAGGCCGGCGTGGTCGGTGTGGACGGGCACTCGGACTACGGCAACGCGCTTGCCGGATTCGCCAGGGACTATCCCGACGCCGTCACCAGCCGAAGTTCGCTGCTGATCCTCGGCGATGCCCGCACCAATTACCGAGACCCGGAGCTGGCGACGCTGCGGTCGCTGGTCGGTATGGCCAAGCACGCGCACTGGCTCAACCCGGAGCCCCGCAACCAGTGGGGCTCGGGCGATTCCGCCGCTGACAGGTACGGGCAGGTGATCGAGATGCACGAATGCCGCTCGGCGAAACAGCTGACCGCCGTGGTGTCCCGGCTGCTGCCGGTCTGAGGAAGGACGATGTCAGCCCGGCTGGGTCGATGAAGCGCACCGCGACCGCGGAGGTGGTCGTGCGCAAGCTGCCGAAGTCCAAGCGCCCTACTCGATGATCGAAAGGGTTCGTTAAGCGAACCATTGGCGTACGCCGACAAGATCGGCCGCATGGTGAACAAAACGCCGAATGGTCGGCCGTTCCTCCAAGCGCGACGACATCGAAGGCGCCCGGTGCGAGTTCCTCGGGCAGTTCGGCATCGGGCTGCTGGCCTGCTTCATGGTCGCCGAGACCGTCCGGGTGGTCACTCGATCGGCTGTCGACACCGCGGCCCCTCCGGTCGAGTGGCCGGCCGCCGCGGACGGTACCTACGCACTGCGCTCCCTCGACCCACGGGAGCACCCCGAGCCGGGAACGACGGTGTGGCTCACCCCGCGCGCCGGGCTCGTCCTCAACTATCACAGAAGACGGCCATGGAATCGCTGTACGGTCAGGCCCTACTGATGGCCCGCCGCCCGCTGCGCCCGGCCGACACGGCGCTGCTCGACCGCGCCTTCGGCGAATTCCTCAGCTGGGCGACGCGACGTGCCGCGGGCCGCGGCGAAGGGACGGAGTGAGCATGGATGCCGCCGAGATCACCGCGGCGCTTGCGCAGGTTGATGCCCTGCCACAGGGCCGCGCGCGTACCGAACGACTCGAAACGCTGGCCGCCGCCGCGAAAGCGGGATCGGACCGCGCGCTCGAGAGCCGTGTGCTGCTGGTGCTGACCAAGTCCTACACCTATACGGGCGAACACGATCTGGCGCTGGTCGCTTACGGCAGGCTGCTACGCATCTACGACGACCACCCCGCCGAGCTGGGATCGATGACTCATTCGGTGCACTGGTACCTGAAGCCCTCGGTCGCGCTGCACCTCGAGTTCTGCGCGCTGACCGGCAATGAGGCGCGCGGGCTGGAAATCCTCGCCGAACACGTGATCTGGCTCACCGACCCGGGCGCGAACACCGCCGCGCGGCTCGTGTTCGCGACCGGCGTCTGCGTGCTGCTGCGCAGACTTGTAAAGCTCGGCCTGAGCGATCTGCCGCTCGGGGCCGGGACCGTGGAATCGGTGCGTGCGGACCTGGAGGTCGAGATCGGGGGCTTGTGCGCCCGATACGACACACGTAACGGAAACAGCACGGTCGGCCTGCGGACAGCCGCCCGGCTCGCCGCGCAACCGCTGCTGGACCAGCTTCCGCTCGGCGTGCGCAGCGGGCTGCCCCATACGACGAGCGTCCCGGCCGCGGTTCCCACCGCCGGCGACTTCTCCGGCGATCGGGTCGCCGAGGCGCGGCGGCTGGCCGAACTCGGTTCCGCCCGGCTCGCCGTCGCGCCCGAAGCGGCGGAGGCGCACCTGAGGGAGGCGCTGACGTTCGGCGCGGCGGTGCTGCCCCAGGATCACCTCGCCCGGCTCGGCTCGCAACTTGTCATCGCGATCGCGAGTCGGCCGGACCGCGCGCTCGATTTGGCTGACGCCGCGGTCCGCGCCGCCGCCCACTGGGAGGGCCTGTCCGAGCCGGACGTGCTGCACCACACCATGGTCGCCGCGCGCGCGTTCCACCGCGCAGGGCATCACGGCGAGGCGGTGGCATTGTTCGACCAGGCGTTCGCGGGAGCGGAGATTCCCTACCCGCCCGCCGAATTGGCCGTGGTGCGAGCGCAGTTCGGCCGATCCCTGACTGCGCTGAACCGGCACCGCGACGCGGCGCACCACTTCATCGAGGGGGCTCGCCTCGTCGAGCACGACCCGGATCGCCAGGAGCTGCACGCCGATCTCGCGTGGTCGGCCGCCGCCGCTCTGGAGTGCTGTGGGCAGGACGACGAGGCGAGGGAAGGATCATGTCAGCTCGGCTGACGCTGGGCGATGGCGCGCACCGCAACCCGCCGATTGTCACGCACCGGCGTCCGTGCGGCATGTCGTTGCCGAAGCCGCCAACCAACTCTGCGGTCGGCGTGCGCCGACGCGAAACCGGCTTGTCTTCTTATGTTTTCGTGCTACTCGTACCGTTACGTGGCACGGAGGAGCCGGTGTCACTGCGCCACTGGTCGTCGACAGTCGATGCTGGTTGGGATTTCGATCCAATCCCTTTCTTCGTGGAGGTACCGTCGTGACCGAGTCCATCATCCAGCTACCAACGGCCGGGGAGTCGATTTTCGAGACATATGATCGAATCAGCCGCCGCGGCCCGGTCGTTCCGATCGAGCTTCCCGGCGGCGTGCCGGCCTGGATCGCAGTCAGTTATCAAGCGGTCAGCGAAGTCCTCGCCGGCGACGGCAGACTGTTCAGCAAGAACGCCGAGAACTGCCCGTCCCTGCACGACGGCACAATCCCGGCCGACTGGCCCTTGCGCGCACTCACCGACATCGACCACATGCTCAACAAGGACGGCGCCGACCATCGGCGGCTCCGCAAGACGATCAGCCAGGCGTTCACCCCGGGTAGGGTAGCCGCGCTCGAGCCGCGGATCCGGAAAATTGCAGCCAGGCTCATCGACGACTTTCCCGACGGCGACGAGATCGACATAGTTTCCAGCTTCACCACACCATTTCCGGTGCGCGTCATCTGCGAACTGTTCGGTGTGCCGGAATCCGATCAGCCGCAGATTCGACAATGGTCGACCGCGGTCGTGTCGCACACGAGCACAGCCGAGGAAATGCAATCCGCGGTGCAGGGCATGATCGGTTACCTTGCCGAACTGCTCGAACGTAAGCGAACCGAACTGGGCGACGACCTCGCCTCCGCCTTGTTGCAGGCCAATGCGGAGAACGACCTGTCCACCGACGAGCTGGTCAATATGCTCTGGTTGGTAATCATCGCTGGGCATGAGACCACTGTCCATATGCTGGGCAATGCGGTGATAGCGCTGTGTGCCCATCCCGAACAACGAGCTATCGCCCTCGCAGCGGATCGATGGTCCGACGTCGTAGAGGAAACGCTGCGCTACCGTTCATCCGTACTCGCTCCATTCGTCCGATATGCACAAGGGGATGTCACGGTCGCCGGAGTCCGGATCCCAGCAGGCAGCTTGGTGTTCTGGTACGGCAGTGTCGGAAGAGACCCGGAACACTATCCGAATGCCGACACGTTCGACATCGATCATGACCACAGAGACCAACTGGCATTCGGCCGAGGACCACACTTCTGCCTCGGTGCCCCGCTGGCACGGCTGGAAAGCCGAATAGCGCTTTCCGCACTATTTACTCGGTACCCTCGGTTGAGCCTCGCCTGCGATCCGGAACATGTCCCATACGGTCCGCAGTTCATCACCGTCGGCCCACTGAGCGTTCCTGTTCGACTCGCTCCCACCGGATAACTACGCGGGGGCCGGACCACGCGATCCGAGATCCGGCCCCTCGACGACGATGCTCGAACTCTGATCAAGCACCGATCTGCGGTACCCGCTGGTAGGCGAGTTCCGCCAGCCTCCGCCGCCGGAATTCGCCAGGAGTTTCGCCGTATCGCGCTTTGAACGCCGCAGAAAACCACGTCGGAGTGAAGCCGCTGCGGACAGCCACCTGTCGGATGGACATGGCATCCCGCGCAGGATTCTCCAGCATGTCGCGAGCCGCACGAAGCGTTTCGTCCTGACGCACGTCTCGGTATGTCGTGCCGGACTGCTGTAGAACGAGCCGCAGTTTCCGCGGCGACCATCCGAGGGTGTGCGCTACCGCAGGCAATCGAAGGTCCCCGACGCCGACATTCTCCCGCACATATCGCCGGATGGCCTCGACTGCCTCCGGAAGGTGAGCCTGCTGAGGGTGTACATCGCCCAAAGACAGCATGCACAGCAGTTCGCTGATCCGCTCACAGATTGCATTGAATTCTCGGTCGGAAAGATTCGACTTCTCGGCATGTGCGCTACGGATCATGTCCTTTGCCACCCGCCCGAGCCCTGAGTTCATATCGAGTACCAGCCGCAGCCTTCCGGATGGTTTCACTCGATGGTCGATTTCCGCACGCGGTACTTGCAAGGCATAGGCTGATGAAGTCGGTACGTGTTTCAGGCATACCTCGTCGAATCCGGTCACCATAACGCTGCCGGGTGCCGCCTGCATTATCTCGTCGCCATACCGGATTGAATACGCGCCTCGCTCGGGAACGATTATCCAGTAGAATTCATCGCGCGGAGCCTTGCGAACACTTGATGCGGTACGGTGCGCAATCCGGTCACCGCGCTGATTCCAGTGCACCATGCGATAGGCTGCCGTTTCCTGGCCGAACAGCTCCGCGTGCCATCGGTCTGGTTCACGGTACTTCTGCTCCATCGGAACGAAGCCGTTGCTGACCTCAGTCCAGGTTTTCGCATCATCCACGGTCAAGTCATAGTAATTCACGGCAAGTACCGCCTCGTCTCCAACAGTCCATATGCAAATAGTGTGGGCTTGCCCGGTCGACGACAAGGGCCAGCAGTTCGAGCGTCGAGTCCATGGCCGGACCGGTGCCGAAAGCAATCACTACGTCGAGCTGCCAAGCAACACCATCGGTGACGTTCAAGGTGTAGAACGCGGCGGTACCGGTGTGCTACTGGGCGACGGACGCGGTCATGCAGTCTCCAGGGAAGCCATCGACAGGTGACACACGCGCTCGGCGAGCATGTGCCAGGCCAATGTCGATGGTTGACGCACGGCACATCACGATAATCGGTAGCCCTGCCCCGCACCAGAATTCGACGGCACGAAAACATACCGCCGAGCACCGCGACGCGGCGCACCACTTCATCGAGGGGGCTCGCCTCGCCGCGTTGGGTATGGGCTGGGGAGAGCCCGGAGGGCAAGTCGGGGTTATTCGATAGCGGGGTCGATAATCGTGCTCAGATGCGTCGAGAGGTCGTCGACGAGGCGGTCGAGCAGGCAGATCAGGGGTGCGCTGATCGGATTCGGGCTATCCGGACAGGGCTTGGTCGAACCAGTCGTTGACGACGTCCAGGTAGCGGCCGATGAGCTTTTCTCGGGATGTGGTGAGGGTGATCAGGCGGACGCGCTGATCGTCCGGATCGGAGACGCGTGTGACCAGTCGGCGCTGCTCGAGACTGTTCAGCTGCCGGGTGACGTGGGGGCCGGCGACCTGCATCCTGGCCGCGATTTCCCCGACCCGCAGCGGCCGGGCCGACGGATTCGAGGATCACCAGGATGCTGACTATGGGCCGTTCCAGGGTAATACCTGCGGCGGCCGATGCCCGTCCTCGACGGCCTCGTCGATGTCCACGTCGACGATGCCGGCATCGGCAAGCAATGCGGTCAGGTCAGCGCGCAGCGTCATGCTTCTGCGGCGCGAAAGTTCTGGTTGTCCATCGATGGGGTGACCGTTCGGGCGCACCGAAGCCCGCTCCCGAGCGCGAGAATGCCGAGTAGGCTGCGCACGATGCGGCGAGAGTACCCAGTGGTCGTTGCACTGCCAGTTCGTGCGCGGAGTTGACCTCCCGCGATAACCTGGCTCGGAAAGTGGCGGTCGGCAGCCGTGAGGATTGAGCACCCGGCGCACCGTTTCCGCCCCGGAGCAGGGTTCGCCGCGCGGGCGGTCGTCCACCGCCGACGCCCGCCCCCGCTGACCGACCCAGAGCAGGCCGAAGGCGACCCGTTAAGCTCGGCAGTCATGCACGAAACAGGTCGGCGCCGCCGCAAGCTGGGCGTGATGGGCGGCACGTTCGACCCTATCCACCACGGTCACTTGGTCGCGGCCAGCGAGGTCGCGAACCGCTTCGACCTGGATGAAGTGATCTTCGTCCCAACCGGTCAGCCGTGGCAGAAGGCGCACAAACAGGTCAGCCCGGCCGAGGACCGGTATCTGATGACCGTGATCGCGACCGCGTCCAACCCCCGGTTCTCGGTCAGCCGCATGGACATCGACCGTGGCAAGGTCACCTACACCGTAGATACGCTGCGGGAGATGCAAACGCAGAATCCCGACGCCGAGCTGTACTTCATCACCGGTGCTGACGCCTTGGCCAGCATCCTGACATGGCAGGATTGGGCGGAACTGTTCGAACTGGCGAAGTTCGTCGGGGTGAGCCGTCCGGGGTATGAGCTGAACACCGATCATCTCGAGGAGCATCTGCGGGATTTTCCGGCCGACGCGGTGACCATGATCGAGATCCCGGCGCTGGCGATCTCGTCGAGCGAATGCCGTCGCCGCGCCGCCGAGAACCGGCCGGTGTGGTACCTCGTCCCCGACGGGGTGGTGCAGTACATATCGAAGCGGCACCTGTATGTGCCCGGAGCAGCGGAAGGTAGCTGAGCGTGAGCGAGCGCAGCGAGGTGCGGGCAATGAGTGTCAGCGAGGTGCGGGTATGACCGCGTCGGTCGAGTCGGTGGAGATTGCGCAGGTCGCCGCGCGGGCGGCGGACGAGAAACTGGCGTCCGACGTGGTGGTGCTCGACGTGTCCGAGCAACTGGTGATCACCGACTGCTTCGTGATCGCCTCCGCGCCCAACGAACGCCAGGTGAATGCCATCGTCGACAACGTGGAGGAGAAGCTGCGCGCGGCCGGGCACAAGCCGGTCCGGCGTGAGGGCACCCGCGAAGGCCGTTGGGCACTGCTGGACTACGTCGACGTCGTGGTGCACATCCAGCACAACGACGAGCGCAATTTCTATGCGCTGGAACGTCTGTGGAAGGACTGCCCGGTCGTGCCGGTCGAGGGGATCACCGGCGGGCCGAAGGTTCGGGCCGGCGCGGCGACGGAGGACGAGGCCCGGTGAGTGAACGAGCCGCCGCGACAACATGGTTCGCGGCCCCGCCTATGGTCGGCGAGGCGAGACCGTGAGCAAGTACGCCGGAGTGCGCACCCTGATCCTGTTGCGCCACGGGCAAACCGAATGGAATGCCACCGACCGGATGCAGGGCCAGATCGACACCGATCTCACCGAGCTGGGTCGCAGGCAGGCCAAAGAGGCGGCCCGCGAACTCGTCTCGCGCAACGCCATCGCGATCCTCTCCTCGGACCTGCGCCGTGCGTTCGACACCGCTACGGCGCTTGCCGACCACACCGGGCTGACCATCGCACCGGACACCCGGCTGCGGGAGACCGACCTGGGCGACTGGGAGGGATTGACCCACCTCGAGGTCGACGCCGACTACCCCGGTGCGCGGATGGCGTGGCGGCTCGACGCGAGCTACACCCCGCCGAATGGCGAGAGCAAACTCGAGGTGGGCGCGCGATCGCTGCCGGTGGTCCAGGAATTGCTTGTCGAGCGGCAGGACTGGCCCGGCCGGACTATCATCCTGGTGGCGCACGGCGGGCTGATCGCTGCCCTCACGGCCGCGCTGCTCGACCTGCCGCCCCAGAACTGGCCCATCCTCGGAGGATTGGCCAATACCAGCTGGGTGCAGCTCAGCAGCCACGGCCCGAGCATCGAACAGCCCGGCTGGCGTCTGGATGTGTGGAACGCAGCGGCGAAGGTAGCACCCGATGTCCTCTGAAGAGCCGATCAGGTCGGTCCCTGACGAACTGTTCCGGAAGGTTTCGGCCAAGGCCGAACGACACTTGCCGGACGCGTTGTTCGGTGGCCCGCCACCGGCTCAACGCGAATCCGGTGTCCAGCCCGAGGGGATGCCGTCGGGCGCGGTCGGTGCATCCGGTGCGGCGGAACAGTCATCCGCCGAGGACTCCGACGGAGCGGACGCGGCGGGTGACGCAGCGGTGGCTGTCGGAGGCGTCGGCGCGGAGGGTGGTGTCGAGGCTGTCGCCGTGGTGGAGTCGGTCACTCCGGCAACCGATTCCGCCGGACTCATGGGCGCCGAGACCGGCTCACCTGTCGCTGCCGTCGATAGCGACCGCACCCACGCCGACGAGCGTGCCGCCGGGGTCTTCGCCATCGACGCGGAGGTCGCCGCCGCCGCAGAGCCTGCGGCTGACACCGACCCTGCCGCCGACGTGGTCCGTGCCCTGGATGCGGAGCTCGGATCTGATGCGGAGGTTGCCGGGGACGCGGAGGTTGCCGCCGTCGGCTTTGTTGCTGATGCGGAGGTTGCCGGGGACGCGGAGGTTGCCGCCGCCGGCTTTGTTGCTGATGCGGACGTAGTCCTCGCAGCGGAGTCGGCATCAGTTGCCGAGCCCGCCACTGACGTGGCGATTCGGGAAGTCGAGTTTGTCGGCGCGCCCGAATCCGTCGCTCCCACAGCGAAATCGGTGGGCACGGAAGAACCCGCCGAGCCGCGGAATTCTCCGCGTCCCATACTGCTGGTGATCGCCGACTCGCTCGCCTATTTCGGACCCAAGGGTGGGCTGCCCGCCGACGATCCGCGGATCTGGCCGAACCTGGTTGCCGCCGAATTGGATTGGGACGTCGAGCTGGTCGGCCGTATCGGCTGGACCTGCCGCGACGCCTACTGGGCGCTGATCGGTGATCCGCGCGTGTGGGCCGCGGTACCGCGCGCCGGTGCGGTGGTCTTCGCTGTCGGCGGCATGGACACGCTGCCCTCGCCGCTGCCGACCGCGCTGCGCGAGCTGATCCGTTACGTGCGCCCGCCCGCCATACGCCGCGCGGTCCGCGCCACCTATACCTGGTTGCAGCCGAAACTCTCGAAACTCCGCCGCCCCGTGGCGCTTCCGCCGAAGGTGAGCGTCGACTACCTGGAGCAGTCGCGCAACGCGCTGGCTCAGTTGCGGCCCGATCTGCCGGTTGTCGCGGTGCTGCCGTCGGTGCATCGATGTGACGCCTACGGGCGCGTCCACTCCGGTCGGGAGCCCGCCGTCAAGGCGTTGCGAACCTGGTCGGGCCGCACCTCGGTGCCGCTGGTCGACCTCGCTGAAGCGGTGCGTGACAACATCTTCTCGGGCGAGGCGAATCCGGACGGCATCCACTGGGGCTGGGCCGGGCACACCGCCGTGGCCAACGCGATGGTGAAGACCTTGCAGGAGGTTCGGTAGTCCGTGGCCGTCGTGGTCGTCACCGATTCGTCCGCCAGCCTCCCTGCCGAACACGTCGACGAGCTGGATATCGTCGTCGCCCCGCTGCATGTCCTGATCGGTGACCGGGCGATCAGGGAAGGTGTGGATCCGGTCGACATCGACTATGCCGCGGACAGGGTGACCACATCCGCGGCGTCGCCGGGGGAGCTGCGCGCGTTGTACGAGGAGGCACTGGTGCGCAGCGGCGGCGACGGAGTTGTCGCGGTGCACCTTTCCCGGCAGCTGTCCGGAACCTGGGAGGCGGGTCGGCAGGCGGTGCGCGATATGGACGCCGCCGACCGGGTGCGCCTGGTCGACTCGTTGGGCGCCGGGCTGGCGACCGGGCTGCCGGTGCTTGCCGCCGCGCGGCGGGCGCAGGCCGGGGCGCCACTGGACGTCGTCTATGACACGGCGGTCGCCGCTTCCAGTCGCGCCCGCTCGTTCATCCTGGTCAACCGCACAGAGCAGCTGCGACGTGGTGGCAGGCTGTCGTCCGCGGCGGCGTTCTTCGGCACGGAGTTGGTCACCAAGCCGCTGTTGCATATCGTCGAGGGTCGGCTCGAACTCCGCGAGAAGGTCCGCACCCGCTCCAAGGCGTACGCGAAACTCGTCGCGGCAGCCGTCGATGCGGCAGGCGAGGACGGCGCGGCCGTCGCCGTCCAGCACCTCGGCGCCGCGGACGCGGCGCACACCGTCGCGACCCAGCTGCGCGAACTCATCCCCGGCATCCGTGAACTCCTGATCACCGAATTCGGCCCCACCCTCGCCGTCCATCTCGGCCTCGGCGCCATCGGCGTTCTTGTCGTTCCCGGCGGCTGCGCCTGACCCGAACCAGCGATCTCGGTGATCCGAATTCGAGCACGGCGCGGGACTGACCGTTAGCGTCGAGGAATGACGAGTTCCGCGATTCCGCCGATCCGTCCGTCTCTGACCGTGTCCTCGGTCGACTGGGAGCATCCCGACGCGGTGGCACTGCGTGCGGAGATGGCCGCTGAGGTCCGACCGCGCTACGCCCACCTGGAGCGGACGTTGCGCACCGACCCGCATACGGTCGATCCCGCCACCGTGCACCGCACCTTCGTCGCGTACTCGGATGAGCCCGTCGGCCACGCCGGGGTCCGCTGGAATGCCGACGATCTCGAAGTCAAGCGGATGTTCGTTCGTCCCGCACACCGTGGTTCCGGCGCCGCGGCGCTGCTCCTCGGCGCCGCAGAGGAGGCCGCCCGCGCGGCGGGCCGCCCGCGACTGATCTTGCAGACCGGTCACCTGCAACCGGAAGCGGTTCGCTTCTACCAACGCAATGGCTACCATCGGATTCCGATTTTCTCGCCGTATGAGCCGCTGCCGTTGTCGAACTGCTTCGCCAAAGATCTGAGCTGACGTGTCGGATCAGCGGATTGCGGAGGAGGAACGGCGGGGCGCAGTCGGTGTCGGTGTCACGCCCGGGGCTCGCCGCAGCCGCTAACCCACATCTTCCTGCTCGGCGCAGGTAGTCGACTCGCCTCGTTCCTCGATAGCGGGCCGCCATTTTCGGACTCCTGTGCCGTTCGCCCACGGCGGTGATCAGGGCGCGGTGGAATCCTGTGACGGCCGAGCACGGCAAGGTATGCGCCGGCTTGCCGGGAACTCCGGATCGAGTTGTCCACAGCGCGGTGGCTATCAACAGGTTCATTGAATCGGCTGGTCGTGCAGGGCCTTTCGCCGTGCCGCGGCACTACCGTCGCCGCCATGTCACGACAGGACGAACGCGAGCGAGTGCGACGGCGGCTGGGCGACCTGACCGCCCGGATCGGCGCGAGCAGAACGGCTGGTGCGGGTATCGGTGCGGCCGGTCGGCCCGTCGGGGTGGGGCAGTGGGATCTCGAGCAGTTGCCCGCAGACCTGGCCCCGGCGGAGGAGAACGGGCGCGAGGTCGGCCGCGTGCGGTCTCCCGGCTGGCTCGAGGAACCGGTTGCCGGCTCGGGTTGGCGGGATCGGCTTGTGCCGGTGCGGTTCCGGGGTGTTCGACTCGATCCGGGCCGTCGCGGTGTGCGGGCGCTGGTGGTGGTCGGGCTGGCCGCGATGGCGGTCGCCGCGGTGGTTGCGTTCCGTGAGCGTCCGATAGCCCAGGCCGTTCCGCCGCTGCCCGCGATCCGGCCGACGGCCGCTTCGCGACCTGCCGGGGTTCTGTCGGCGAGCGTGGCCGCGCCGCCAGGTGCGTTGCCGGTGCACACTGATCCGGGCCAGCCGGCGACCGAACTGGTTGTCAGTGTCGTCGGGCTGGTCCATCGCACCGGCCTGGTCCGGCTGCCCGGGGGATCACGGGTTGCCGACGCGATCGCCGCGGCAGGCGGCCCGACCGAGGGAGCCGACACCAGCGGCCTGAACCTGGCTCAGCGTCTGTCGGACGGAGACCAGGTGCTGGTCGGTCCCGTCGCACCGAACCCGGGTCTGCCGCAGCCCGGCAGATCGACGATCAGCGCGGGCGGTCGCGCACCGTCCGGCTCGTCGTCTTCCTCGGGCCGCCCGGCGGGCAGGGTCGACCTCAATGCCGCTTCGGAGACCGAACTCGACGCCCTTCCAGGTGTCGGCCCGGTCACCGCCCGCGCCATCGCCAGCTGGCGTACCACCCACGGGCGCTTCACCTCCGTGGAGCAACTCGGGGAGGTCGAGGGAATCGGCCCGGCCCGGCTGGCCCGGCTGCGCGATCTGGTGACGGTATGAGGGGCGACTCGGACGGCGTGACCCGCTCGACGAGCGCAACAAATGCACGTTCGAACGGGGACGACGAGACTACGCACGCCGCCGGTCACAGTTCGGCTCGCGACGACGCCGATCCCGATGCCGCGCAGGTGCTCGATGCCAGGCTGTTGCCCGCGGCGCTGTGCTGCTGGGGAGCGACGATTGTGGCGTTGACGGCGGGGTGGAGGACGGGAGTGATGCTGGCCGCGGCGTTGGCCGTGTCGGCTATCGGGTTGTGGGTGCTGTTGCTATGGGCGATCGCGCACCGCGGTGAACGATGGCGGGTCGTGGCGGTGGTGGCGCTCGCGGCTGTGGTGCTCGGCGCGGGATTCGCGGCCGCCGCGGCGTGGCGGGCGCATCGGGTGGCGACACATCCGCTGCGTGCGGCGTCAGGACAGTCGCTGCGCGTAGTAGTGACGCCGACCGACGATCCGAAAATGATGCGCGGCAAGACATTCGGCGGTGAAAAGCAGTGGGTGGTCCGGGCGGATCTGCGGGAGTATCGGCGCGGCGCCGCAACAGTTCGTGCCGGTGGCACGGTGGTGGTCCTCGCTACCGGAGAGGGGTGGGCCGAGCTGTCGCCCGGCAGGCCGGTCGAGTTCCTGGCGCGGGTGGATCAGCCGCGTCGAGCCGATCTCACCGTCGTGGCGCTGAGCGCGCAGGGACCTCCGAAGATCGTCGGGCCGCTGCCGTGGTGGCAAGGCGTCGCGGGCTCGGTGCGTGCCGATTTTGCGGCGGCGGCCGCACGGGTCCTGCCTGCCGACGCCGCGGGACTCCTGCCTGCGCTCGTCGTCGGCGACACCTCGGCGCTGCCCGCCCAGGTCCGCGACGAGTTCGATATCGCGGGGATGCAACACCTCTGTGTGGTCAGTGGCGCGAACTTCACCATCCTCTTATCCGTTGTGTTGTTCGCCGTGCGGTTGCTGACCCTCGGCCCGCGTACTGCGGCGGTTGTCGCGGCGGTGGCGCTGGTCATGTTCGTAGTCGTCGCGCGTCCGGACCCGAGTGTGCTGCGTGCCGGGGCGATGGGTGCGATCACAGTGCTGGCCTTGATCACCGGTCGTCGGAAGCAGGCACTGCCCGCGCTGTGCGCCGCGACGATCGCGCTGCTCGCCTTATGGCCTGGACTTGCCGTGAACGCCGGTTTCGCTCTGTCGGTTGTCGCGACCGCCGGCCTGATTCTGGTGGCGCCCAGCTGGGCCGATTGGTTGCGGGCCAGGGGTTGGTGGCGCGCGCCCGCCGAGATCGTCGCGGTGTCCGCGGGAGCTTTCGTGGTCACCGCGCCGATCATGGTCGCACTCACGGGGCGGCTCAGCCTGGTCGCCATCCTCGCGAATGTTCTTGTGGCACCGGTCGTCGCGCCGATCACCGTAATCGGGGCAGGTGGTGCGGTTCTGTCCTGCCTCTGGTCGCCACTGGCCGGACTCGTTCTACGGTGCGCCGCTCCACCGATGTGGTGGTTGTTGTTCGTTGCCGAACATGCGGCTGCAGTACCCGGGGCGTCCGTCGCGGTGCCGGGCGGCCTCGCGGGTGGGCTGATCGCGGGCATCGTCGTCGCGGCCGCAATCGTGGCGCTGCGCTCGCGTGCTGTGCGTCGAATCGCCGCCGCGATGGCGCTCGGCGTCGCGGCGATCCTGATCCCGGTCCGCGTCTGGCATCCCGGGTGGCCACCGAACGGCTGGATCCTCGCGGCTTGCGACGTTGGTCAAGGCGACGGCCTTGCCCTCGCGGTCGGTCCCGGCGCCGCCGTGGTGATCGACGTCGGACCCGACCCGGGTCCGATCCGAACCTGTCTGGACCGCCTGAATATCGCGCAGATCCCCCTGCTTATCCTCACCCATCCGCACGCCGACCACATCGGCGGTCTCACCGGCGCTTTGCAGGACCGCGCGGTCGCCGCGATAGCTGTCGGTCTGCACGAACTCGACGGACTCCCACTGGCCATCGCACCCGAACACGCTCACCCGCCCCCTGGCGCCGACTCGGGCTGCGAATCAGGTGATGGCGCGACGTCGTCCGGCGAGCGGAGACATGCGGACTCCTGGCCCAGCCGTGCGCGCGACAGCCGCGTGGCGCCGACAGGTGCGCGGTTCCGAACCAGCGACGGGCGCGACAGTGCTGTCGAAGGTCATACGGGTGCGCGGTTCCGTGCCGGTGGCAGGCGTGATCGTGCCGCTGGGGGTGCTGCGAGTGTGCGGTTCCGAAGTAACGGTGGCCGCGATAGCGCTATTGAGGGTAGTGCGGGTGTGCCGGTAGGCACTGACGTCCGGACGACATCCGTGGCCGAGTGGCGACTGCCCGGAGGCGACCGGATCGGCGGCGGCGCTTCGACGTGGGCGCACACTGCTTGCCGGCCTGCGGGATACGGGCCGGTGCCGACGGTGAATCGGACCGGCAGCACGGACCCGCTGGTGCCGGTCGTGGGTCTGGGGCAGGTCGCGACCGTCGCCAGAAACGCAGGGGTGCCACTGTTGGAGCTGTCTGCCGGACACGTGTTGAGTTTCGGCGCGGTCGAACTCGAAGTGCTGGCGCCAACCCTGCATGGGCCGCGGCCCACCCGCGGAGCCGAAGCGGATGACGCGAACGACCGCTCCGTCGTTGTCGTCGCCAGCACTCCCGCCGGTCGCATCCTGCTCACCGGGGATATCGAAGCACCCGCGCAGCGCGCGCTGATGCATGCCGGAATCCCCATCCAGGCCGACATCCTCAAGCTTCCGCACCACGGATCACGCACTACCACCCGGGATTTCCTCGACGCGGTGTGTCCACGCCTCGTGCTCGTCAGTGTCGGCACGAATAACACTTTCGGCCACCCGAACCCCGCCGTCCTCGCGGACCTGTCCGCGCTCGGTGCGACGGTGGCACGCACCGACCAGCACGGAGACATCGCGATCGTCGGCGACGGGAGAATTCTGCACATCACGACCTCACGATGAGTCACGAGGTCCGAAGGTGCTCATCGAACTGGTCGATGCGACTTCTCGATCGCGCTGAGGACCGCGAAGCATGGCGAACGCAGTCGAGATGTGCCCGCTGGCGTTCGGTGCGCACGGTTCCGGAGAGGTGCGCGGCGGTGAGTTCCCGGCGCCTTCAGCTGACTTCGGAGTCGGCCGTGGCGGCGAGCAAGGCGAGGGCAGCATCGCGGGCGTGCGAGCCCGTGTCGGACGCCCCGTGGTATGCGGCGACGACGGTCGCGCCCTCGACCAGCATGAGCAGCTGGCGTCCCAGCACGCCGGGGTCGGAGGCACCGGCCCGGACCGCGATGTCGGTGAACAGGTCGAGATACCGCGTCAGATGCCGCGCGGTGATGGCCCGCACATGTCGGTCGTGGTGCTGGGTGGCCGCGTTCACCATGGCGCAGCCCCGGAAAGTCGGCTCGCTGTACCACCGCTGGAGGGCATCGAAGACCGCCGCCACCTGCGCCGCGGGGTCGTCGCCCACGGCGGTGACGGCACCGACCAGCCACTCCATGACTCGGCGACTGCGCTCCTCCAGCATGGCCTGCACGAGGCCATCCTTGGTACCGAAATGCCGGTAGAGCGTCTCCTTCGACACCCCGAGGCGCGCGCACAGCTCAGCCACACCGACGCCGTCGAGCCCGCGCTCGTACAGGATCGGGGCGGCTGCTTCGAGGATGGCGGCGCGGGTGCGCCCCGGATCGATGGTCGAACCTTTGGCAACTGGCACCTTTTACATAGTACCGATCAGTTCGATCGCCTGCTAGGCTCGGATAGTCGTACCGATCGGTTCGATCTGAGGGGGTGTGATGTCGTCACCGAGTCGGCGTCGTCAGCGCGGCGGCACTTCGGCACGCCGTCTACCCACGTTGGCGGCCTTCACGACCGCGTTCGCGATCGGGCAGACCGTGGGTCCCTGGAGCGCCGGAATCCTCGCCGACCACACCTCCATCGCCGCCGCGGTGGCCTGGACCGCGATTCTGTGCACCGCCGCCGCCGCGATCTCGGCCACGCCTCCGCCGCGGACCGGATCGCCACGTGCGGCCGGTCGCCCGCCGCACTACGGCACCGTAACCGGACAGACAGTTCATCCCCTGCGCGACAACACAATCCGGCATTCTCATCCGCTTCCCGAAGGAGAACAGCAGTGACGACCTTTGTCCTCGTACCCGGTATGTGCCACGGCGGATGGTGCTTCGAACAGCTCACCGAACAACTTCGCGCGCATGGCCACAACGTCTATCCACTGACCCTGACCGGCCTCGGCGAACGCAGTCACCTGCTGCGGACCGGGGTGAACCTGGACATCCACGTCCAGGACGTCGCCGGTGTGCTGGTCAGCGAGAACATACGAAACGCGGTGCTGGTCGGCCACAGTTATGGCGGCATGGTGATCACCGGTGCGGCCGATCGAAACCCGGATCGAGTCGACTCGCTGGTGTATCTGGACGCCGTAGTACCCGGACACGGTGACTCCTGCTGGAGCCTGGTATCCGACCAGGAACGACAGTGGTACCTGGACGTGGTGGAAACAGGCGATGCGGTGCGGCCGCTACCCTTCTTCGACCCGCGGGCGACCCCTCATCCGCTCGCCTCGGTGCTGCAACCACTCCAGCTCGCGACCGATCTCACCCACATCCGCCGCAACGTGTACGTGTACGCCGCGGGATGGAAAGGCCAGTCCCCGTTCACTCCCCTCTACCAGCGCCTGCGAGAAGACCCGGCGTGGACAACTCACGCGCTGGACGCCGAGCACAACCTCATGCGCGACGCGCCGCACGACCTACTGAAAATCCTTCGCGAGATCGGAGAACCCAGCTGACCGCCGCAGCGCACCGAATCGGCGGGAGCCGAGGTGGTTCGGCGGCTTCAGTCGGCCGACGAGGTGCCGGGCCCAGGGTGTCGGTGGAGGATCGTAGGATCAGGCCGTGAGTGAGCGATGAGCACAGCCGGGCGAATCACCGAGGCATGGCCCTCGGGCACGATGGAGTCGGGTGCCGGGAAGGCGCTGTGGTGAGCGGGCGTCCCGCGCAGGTGCACCTGGCACTCGGGGAAGAAGAGCTGCTGGTCGAGCGCGCGTTGGCGGAGGTCACCGCCCAGGTGCGGGCGTCCGCGCCGGATGGGGACGCGGTGCCGGTGGATCGGCTGCGGGCGGGGGATGCGAGCACTGCCGAGCTGGCCGAACTGCTGAGCCCGTCGCTGTTTGCCGAGGATCGGGTGATCATTCTCGAGGCAGCGGCCGAGGCTGGCAAAGACGCGGTCGCGGTGATCACCGAAGCGGCACAGGACCCGCCCGAGGGCGTAGTGCTGGTGGTCCTGCACTCCGGGGGCGGCCGGGCCAAGGCCCTGGCGCCCGCGCTGCAGAAGGCTGGGGCCGTCACCCACGACTGCGCAAAGCTGACCAAGGCCACACAGCGGGTGGAGTTCGTTCGCGGCGAGTTCCGCAACGCCGGGGTCCGGGTGTCCGGCGAAGTCGTGCAGGTCATGTTGGAAGCGGTGGGCTCGGATCTGCGTGAGCTGGCGGCTGCGTGCGCGCAGCTGGCCGCCGACACCGGAGGCAAGATCGATATCGCGGCCGTGCGTCGCTACTACTCGGGGAAGGCCGAAGTCTCCGGGTTCGATGTGGCCGAACTGGCCGTCGCGGGAGACCGCCCCGGCGCGATGGAGGCACTGCGCTGGGCGAACGACCGTGGCGTGCCGTACGTCCTGCTCGCCGACGCCCTCGCCGATTCGGTGCACACCATCGCGCGCGTCGGCTCGGCAGGCCGCGGCGACCCGTTCAAACTGGCCCAGCAGCTCGGCATGCCGCCATGGAAGGTGAAAAAGGCGCAGGCCCAAGCCCGCGGCTGGACCCCGGCTACCGTCGGCTCGGCCCTCCAGGTGGTCGCCACTCTCAACGCCGACGTCAAAGGCGGTGCCGCCGACGCCGCTTACGCCCTCGAACACGCACTTACCCAGATCCTGGACCTGCACGGCGCGAGCTGACGGAGGCGGACCAACCGTGGACTCCCGAGGTGGTTGCCGGATTCGCCTGGGCGGCTGTCGAAGCAAGTGGTGGTCACCCTCCGTCACCTCGATCCGTCTTCGGGTTGGGTGGACCCCGGACACCTACAACCTGTTCGCGATTCGCTTCACACCCGTCCCGGTCACTCCGTCGAGCCCCGCCGTGCGCCCGGTCGCCATAAGCAGCAGGTCGCTCAGTGGTCCGCGAATCTCGTCTGTCCCGGCGCCTGCCGACCAGTCAGCATCGGTGGCTATCAGCCGAACGCCGTGCACCCGCTGCTCCGCGCCGTAGAACGGGCTGCGCAGCACATGTTCCAGCGCGACGACCGCCTGTTCGGTCGGCATCGCCCGCCCCCGCCCGAGCGGCCGCGCGATGTCCTGTCCATGGATCATGGTGTCCACCAAAGGATCCAGTGGACCGGCTCCCGGCGCCCGCCGCGCCGACCCGGCGCCCTCGCGTAATTGCGCGATCAGCTCGGCGGGTGTGTAGCGGGCGGCGCGATCGCGCGCCATCCGCTCGGTCATCCGATTCCAGTTCCCCCGAGCCCGGATCATTCCGGCGATCGTCGGCCAGAAGGTGACCCGGTTGGACAGGGTGACGTGGGCCAGCACCTCGTGCACGGTCCAACCGGAACACAGGGAGTCGGCCAACCACTCGTGTTCGTCCAGGTCGTCGAGGAATTCGGCGAGCCCGAGCCGTTCGGTGCGCGTCCACACCATGATTTCGTCCAAATCCATCGTCACTCTCCGCGGTCGGTGCTGTCACCGATGCAGACAGTTCGGCGGACCGGAATTCATCGACCCGCACCTGACGCGCCGACGAGCCCGGCGATCGACAGGAAAGAGCCACTGTACGTCGCTCGGCTGAACAGGCTCTTCGTAACTGCGACGAATGGGCTCACGGCACACTGCGCCAGCCACATCGGCTAGACCGCCGGTTTCGAGCGAAGCTGTTCAGGGGCGCTGCGCGTTCCGCAGCGAACACGCAGCGCCGCGGGCACTACCGAACTAACACCGCGGTGGCGCGGCGCACCAGAGGCAGCACCAGCAGCAGCGTCGGAAACGCGATTGGCCAGGACACGGCCCAGGAACGCAGTCACACGCCGACCGCGACGCCGTCGCTCAGCAGGGAAACTATGCAGGTCATCGGATCGACAGCAGCATCGGCATGAGTACCGCCGCGTAGCGGGCGGGCAGTTTGCCGAAGCTGGTGCGGGAGTGGGTGTTCGCGGAATTCATCGTTCGCTCCGAAAGTTCTCGTCAAGCAACGACTCCGCTGGGCGGCGAAGCCGGTGCGTTGGTTGACGTGAACGCTTACGGCGATGTGAGGTCGCGATGTGCGCGTAGGACAGCCCCATACGGCGGTGCAAGTCGCGGTCGCACCGCCGCACAGGGTTGATGATCAGTCACGCCCTTCGATTTTCAGGTCCCCGAAGGTGACGCTGCGCGTCATCGGGCGGGCGAGCATCTCGTGCGGGAAGCCGAGGTCGATGGCACTGGCCTGCTCCAGCCGGACGAGCTGGGCCGCGTCGAACTCGACGTCGAGCGCACCGAGGTTGTCCTCGAGCTGCGTGGCGGTGCGTGCGCCGATGATCGGCGACGTGACACCGGGGTTGCGCAGGGTCCAGGCCAACGCGACTTGCGAGGGGGTCGTGCCGATCTCGCCCGCGACCTCCTTCACCACATCGGCGATGGCGAGGCCGCGTTCGGTGAGCGAGCCGTTGGCCGCGGCGACATTCTTGCGGCTGCCCTCGGGCGAACCTTCCGCCTCGTGGTCCAGATCGGCGCGGCTGTATTTACCGGTGAGCACGCCGCTGGCCAGCGGCGACCACGGGATCACCCCGAGGCCAAGCTCACGCGCCATCGGGATGAGGTCGCGTTCCACGGTCCGCTCGATGAGGCTGTATTCGATCTGCAGCGCGATCAGCGGCGACCAGCCGCGTAGGTCGGCGATGGTCTGCATCCGGGAAACCTGCCAGGCCGGTGCGTCGGAGATGCCCACGTAGAGCACCTTGCCCGTGCGCACCAGGTCGTCCATGCCGCGCAGGATTTCCTCGACCGGGGTCAGGAAGTCCCAGGCGTGCAGGTAGAGCAGGTCGATGTAGTCGGTGTTCAGCCTGCGCAGGCTGGCCTCGACCGAGGCGAACATGCTCTTGCGGTGGTTGCCACCGGAATTCGGGTCGCCTGGGCGGCGCAGCATCGTGTACTTGGTTGCCAGCACCAGGCTTTCGCGGTTGTCCGCGGTGAATTCGCCAAGCAGTTGCTCGGAGGTGCCGTTGGTGTACTGATTGGCCGTGTCGATGAAGTTGCCGCCGCGGTCGACGTAGGTGTCGAAGATCTTGCGTGCCTCGTCCTTGTCGGCGCCCCAGCCCCAGTCGGCGCCGAAGGTCATGGTGCCGAGGGACAGGGGAGACACCCGAAGACCTGAGCGGCCGAGCAGCCGGTAGGTGTCGAGGGTGCGGGCTCCGGACATGTCCAGCTCCTTGTCGTCGAGATGCTGTGTCGTCGGTACCCAGTCTTCAGCGGCGCGCGGGGCGGGGTAAGGGAGGCTTCTTCCTGGGAAAGCCAGTCCTAGGCAGCCGTAGGATCGACGGTGATGACTGGCACAGTGAATGCGACAGCGCCGCGACTTCAGGCCTGGAGGCGGAAGCTTGCGTAACCACGGAGGGCCCGGGAGCGGCGCAGATCCAACACAGCGCCGCGACTTCAGGCCTGGAGGCGGAAGCTTGCGTAACCACGGAGGGCCCGGTAGCGGCGTGGATCGAACACAGGAACTGGCGGCCTTCCTGCGGGCTCGGCGAGAACGCCTGACCCCACGCGAGCTCGGATTGCCGCAGCGCAGACAGGCGCGGCGGACGCCGGGACTGCGGCGTGAGGAGGTCGCCGAGCGCGCTGGGGTGAGCACGGACTACATCGTGCGACTGGAACAGGGACGCGGGCTACGGCCGTCGGCGGAGGTACTAGAGGCGCTGTCGCAGGCGCTGCTGCTGAACGCCGACGAGCGCGCCTACCTGTTCGACCTGGCGCGGCAGCGGCTGCCGAACAACGGCAAACCGAGCACGGTGCCGGCGCCCGCGCTGGCCATGCTGGTGCGCGATCTGTCGCCGTTGCCCGCGATGCTGGTGAATCACCGCTACGACATCCTGGCCTGGAACCGGGAGATGGCGCGGCTGATCACCGACTTCGGCGCCCTGCCCGAGCGGCAGCGCAACTCCATGTGGTTGTGTCTGATGGCCCCGGGCATGCGGGAGTTCTACGTCGAACGGGAACGCATCATTCGCGAGGGCATCGCGGATCTGCGCGCGGCCTGGGCCGCCCACCCCGACGACCAGGTGCTGGCCGACCTGATCGGCGAGTTCACCGCGCACAGCCCCGAGTTCGAAGAAGCGTGGGCCCGCCACGACGTCCGAGTGCAGGGACGCGGGAACAAGCCGCTACGCCATCCGGTGGTGGGTCCGCTGGTGGTCACCTACGAGGTCTTGATGCCGGTGCAGGATCCCGACCAGCGGATCGTCATCTACCGGGCCGCGGACGAGGATTCCCAGACCGCGCTGGATCGACTGGCCGCCGATCCAGCCGTGACCGGGACTACTCCGCCGAGCTGAGTACCACCAGCTCCTCGTCGTCCTCCGCGTCCTCGTAGCGGCTTTCCCACTCCTCGAAGGCTGGCACGTCCTCGTCCCGCGTGACGATCCACTCCAACGAGTAACCGCCGTCATCGTCGGGAACCAGCACATTCTCGATCTTCAAGCCGAATCCGAGCACCTCGGCTGCCCGGATCACATCCGGCAGGTCCTCGGCGCGGACGACGGTCTGATTGGCATACACGGTTACCATGCGCCGAATGGTAGCTGGAACCATCGACACGGCGCGGGCTGATCCGGAATCCCCTGGAGAGTGCCAGGTCGGGAGCCGAGTGGACGAAGCACGGGTCCGCCGGAGTGTCGGCGACGCGGTCCGGGCACGACAAAAGCCGCCGTGGTCATCGAGGCCACGGCGGCTGCGTCAGAGCGTGGGGTGGTACCGGCGTGCGGTACCGGTGCGTCAGAGCTTGTTGAGGGCCAGCGCAAGGGCCGACTTCTTGTTGGCGGCCTGGTTGGCGTGGATGACGCCCTTCGAGGCGGCCTTGTCCAGCTTGCGGCTGGCGAACTGCAGACGCTCGGTGGCCTGCTCCTTGTCACCGGTGGCCGCGGCCTCCCGGAAGCTGCGGATGGCGGTGCGCAGCGCGGACTTGACCGACTGGTTGCGCTTGCGCGCTTCCTCGTTGGTACGGATCCGCTTCATCTGGGACTTGATGTTGGCCACGCCTGTTTCCTCGTGTTCCTGTCTGGTGGGTGTCTGTCCTGAAAAGTTCGGGAGCGCGCGACACAACCCCGGGGTAAATGGGTAACGCAGCGCCGAAGATCGAGGGTACCAGTCGCCGTTCGGCACGCGAAATCGGTGCGTGTCCGTGCCGAAGAGCGGACGACCGATCCGTCCGGCCGCCGGAGTTCCACCCGGGAGTGACGCGAGGAATCTTCGGCGTGAACAGCCGGGCCGGTGCGGTCGGTCCGGATAGGCGGGCGGCGACTGTGCGCACCGACCTGGTATCCCGAGCCGGTACGTCTCCGACTATCCGCACCGGAACCCGCCCGCCGAGATCGGCATAACGGTTGCCGAACAGTCCGCACGCCTGGATCGAGGCGTGGACCGGCGCCTGGTGGTGCTACGGCCCGACGAACAACGTCACCAGCACTGAACAGCACGTTTCCGTGGGTGTCGGCCGCGATTATGTCGATGTTCCGCCTCTGGAGGGCATATTCTCCGGAGGTGACTCCATCGATCTCGAAGTCGTTGTAGAGATCACTCGAGCGGCTCTGTTGTCGAAGCGGTACCACGGCTCGCAAGAGCACCATGTCTGGAACGCGGAAGGTGGACAGATGTCTCCAACGGCTCAGGAAGTCGTGGAAGAGGTTGCCGAGAACAAACCGATTCCCGACAGCAAGAAATGGGGTGCCGAGGCGCTCGGCACCTTCGTCCTGGTTATCGGCGGCGCAGGCACGGCGGTGCTGGCGGGGGAGCGGGTCGGCGCGCTCGGGACTGCGCTGGCCTTCGGACTCACGCTGATGTTCCTGGTCTACGCGATCGGGCCGATCTCGGGTTGCCATGTCAACCCGGCGGTCACGGTCGGGCAGTTGCTGCTCGGCCGGGTGGGCGCGGTGTCCGCGGCCGGGTACGTGATCGCCCAGCTGATCGGCGGTTTCTTGGCAGGCCTCGTACTGTTCGCGCTGGCCAAGAATCTGCCATCCTACGACCGTTCGGTCGACGGGCTCGGCGCGAACGGCTGGGGCGCGCACAGTCCGTCGGCGAAGACCGGGCCGCTCGGTGAGGTGGTCGTGCAGAACGGCTACGGGATGGCCGCCATGATCATCATCGAGGTGATGCTGACGGCGCTGCTAGTGTTCGTGGTGCTGGCCTCCACCGACCAGATCTCCGACGTGCCGCTTGCCGGGCTGTCCATCGGTGTCACGCTGGCGGTGATCCACCTGGTCTCGATTCCGGTGGACGGCACCTCGGTCAACCCGGCCCGCAGTCTCGCCGTGGCCCCCTACCAGAACGGTGCGATGGGGCAGGTCTGGGCGTTCGTGTTGTTTCCGCTGATCGGCGGCGTGCTCGGCGCACTGGTATACGGCCTGCTGTACGGCCGTTCCCGCGAGATGCTCTCCTGACGGCGTCGCTCCGGGCGATGCCGCCGAGGTGATCGTGTACACCGAGCCGGACGGTGGCCGATACCAGGAGGTGCGGCGCTACGCCTTCGGCCGCACCGGGCAACCGCCTGATCCGATCGGCATCACGATCGACACCGCTCCGGCCCGGGACCAGGTCGACTGACCCGTGCGCCGGAGCGGCTCAGCTCCATCGGTATTCGATCACCAGCCGGTGTGCGACCAAGTCGAAGGTCTTGCGCGGCAGGATCGCTCCCTCGCGGCGGATGCCCGCCTCCGGCACGTCGAGTACCCGGTCGAGCCGGACCCAGCTGGGTCGTTCGTCGTGGTCCCAGGACCCGCTGCCGATGCCGACCCAATTGTGGTCGTGCGCGCGTTCTGGATTCGACGACAGCATCAAGCCCAGCAGCGTGCGGTGGTCGCGGCCGACCACCAGCACCGGCCGGTCCTTGCCGTTGCTCGGATCCTCTTCGAAGGGCACCCAGGTCCACACGATCTCGCCCGGATCGGCCCGTCCGTCCAGCTGCGGCGAATAGACGATCTGTCGCGCCCGCTCGGCCGTCGGGACCGGTGTCGACGCGGCGGGCCGCACCGAGACGCCGCTGGGCGCGCGACGCTGCGCCAGCGTCCCCACCAGTCGTTCCACCAGCTTGGGCCCCTGCTGCTTGACGATCTTGGGCCCCTGCTCCTTCGCGATGAGACCGAGTTGCTTGCCGAGAGAGTTCCAACTTCGGGCCATCTCTGGAGAATAACGGCGCGCCCGCCTCTTCTCATCCGCGCCCGATCGGCCGTGTCGCCGGGGTCATCCGCGATCTGGGCGGCACATGATTTCGGAGTGCGTGGGCAAGCGGCGAGATTCTCAGCCCCGCCGGGTGCGAGTCTTACGAGCACCGTTCGCGGCCCGGCTCGCGTCCGAGTGGGCGAAGCGCATGCGACGCAGTCGCGAGTCTCGCCCGCTCGGACGCGAGCCATCAAGGGGCCGCGAACACGCAGCGCCGCAGGCGCTGCAAAACCAACAGAGCACCACTGGCGGAGCCTTCGCACTGCTCATGGGACGATGGACGGCAGTTTGCCGATACCCATGAGGAGTGGAGTGCCCGCCAGCTTCGCCGACACGACTTTCACCGATCCCACCCGGATCCGGAACTTCTGCATCATCGCGCACATCGACCACGGGAAGTCGACGCTGGCCGACCGGATGCTGCAACTGACCGGTGTGGTCGAGGAGCGGCAGATGCGCGCCCAGTATCTGGACCGGATGGATATCGAGCGCGAACGCGGCATCACGATCAAGGCCCAGAACGTGCGGCTGCCCTGGAAGCCCCGGACGGGGGAGAGCGCGGGCACCGATTTCGTGCTGCATCTCATCGACACGCCCGGTCACGTGGACTTCACCTACGAGGTGTCGCGTGCGCTGGAGGCGTGTGAGGGCGCGATCCTGCTGGTCGACGCCGCGCAGGGCATCGAGGCGCAGACGCTGGCCAACCTGTACCTGGCGTTGGACAAGGATCTGACGGTCATCCCGGTGCTGAACAAGATCGACCTGCCCGCCGCCGACCCGGAGCGCTACGCCGCCGAGTTGGCGCACATCGTGGGTTGCGAGCCGTCGGACGTGCTGCGCGTGTCCGGCAAGACCGGCGAGGGCGTGGCCGACCTGCTCGACCAGGTGATCGCCCAGGTGCCGCCGCCGGTCGGCGACGCCGACGCGCCCGCCCGCGCGATGATCTTCGACTCGGTATACGACACCTACCGCGGCGTGGTCACCTACATCCGCGTGGTGGACGGCAAACTGACCCCGCGCCAGAAGATCAAGATGATGTCCACCGGCGCCACACACGAGCTGCTGGAGATCGGCATCGTCTCCCCGGAGCCCAAGCCGACTCAGGGTCTCGGCGTCGGCGAGGTCGGCTACCTGATCACCGGCGTGAAGGACGTGCGTCAGTCGAAGGTCGGTGACACGGTGACCGGCGCGCGCGGCGGCGCGACCGAACCGCTCACCGGGTACCGCGAGCCGCGCCCGATGGTCTACTCCGGCCTCTACCCGGTGGACGGCTCCGACTACCCGGACCTGCGTGACGCTCTGGAGAAGCTCCAGCTCAACGACGCCGCGCTGACCTACACCCCGGAGACTTCGGTCGCGCTCGGGTTCGGTTTCCGCTGCGGCTTCCTCGGACTGCTGCACATGGAGATCACCCGCGAGCGGTTGCAGCGCGAATTCGACCTGGACCTGATCTCGACGGCGCCGAACGTGGTGTACCGGGTGGAGATGGAAGACGGTGCCGAGCAGGTTGTCACCAATCCCTCGTACTGGCCGGAAGGCAAGGTGCGCAACGTTTACGAGCCGATCGTGAAGTGCACCATCATCTCCCCGAGCGAGTTCATCGGCTCGATCATGGAGCTGTGCCAGTCCCGCCGCGGCGAGCTCGGCGGCATGGACTACCTGTCCGAGACCCGCGTCGAGTTGCGTTACACCATGCCGATGGCCGAGATCATCTTCGACTTCTTCGACTCGCTGAAGTCGCGCACCCGCGGGTACGCGAGTCTCGATTACGAAGAAGTAGGCGAGCAGGAGTCGCAACTGGTGAAGGTGGACATCCTGTTGCAGGGCGAGGCGGTGGACGCGTTCAGCGCGATCGTGCACAAGGACGCGGCCCAGGCCTACGGCCACAAGATGACCACCAAGCTGCGCGAGCTGATCCCACGCCAGCAGTTCGAGGTGCCGATCCAGGCCGCGATCGGCTCGAAGATCATCGCGCGCGAGAACATCAGGGCCATCCGCAAGGACGTGCTCGCGAAGTGCTACGGCGGCGATATCAGCCGTAAGCGCAAGCTGCTGGAGAAGCAGAAGGAAGGCAAGAAGCGGATGAAGACGATCGGCCGCGTCGAGGTCCCGCAGGAAGCCTTCGTGGCCGCGCTGTCCTCGGATGCTGCCTCGGACAAACCGAAGGACAAGAAGTAGCGCTAGCCCGGCACGCGTAGACGCACGCGCAAGCGGGTGCCCCCGAGCGGGCTTTCGTCGAGTTCGGCGGTGCCGGAATGCAGTTCGGCCTGCTGACGGACCAGGGCGAGCCCGAGGCCGGAGCCGGGGGAGCCGGGCCCCTTGACGAACCGGTCGAAGGCGGCGGCGCGCACGCTGTCCGGGACGCCGCGACCGTCGTCGTCGACGCGGATCTCCACGGTGCCCTCCGGTCCCGGTTCGGCAGTCACCATGACGGTGTCGGCGAGGCCGTGCTGGACGGCGTTGGCCGCGGCATTGGTGACGATGAGCATGATGCCGCCGGGCAGCCCGGTGACCGTGATCGGCGTGCATTCGACGAGTTCGATGCGGACGTCGGGGTGCCTGCGCTGCGCGTCCTGCACCGCGCGATCCAGGGTCTCGCAGAGGTCGAACGGCTCGAAGACATCCGGTTGGGTGAGCTCGCCGACCGCGAGGCGTTCCAGGTCGGTCAGCATGTTCTCGATCTGTTGCTCGGCGAAGAGCACTTCGGACAAGATCGCGCCGCGCTGTTCTGCGGGAATCTCCTTGGTTGCCAACACATGAAGGTCGGTGCGCAGGGCGGTCAGCGGCGTGCGCAGTTCGTGCGCGCAGACGGCGGCGAAGTCGCGTGCACCGGTCAGCGCCCGGTGGGTGGCGCGATGGGCGGCCTCGAGCCGGGCCAGCATGCGGGTGATGGCGTCGGAAAGTTCCTCGGCTTCCCGCGCACCACGACCCGACAGCGGGGGCAGCTCCTCCAGGGTGTCGATGCCGTGCGTGGCATCGGCCAGCCTGCGCAGCGGCCGGGCGGCGTAGCCGGCCAGGAACCAGCCGAGCACGGCGGCCAACAGTGCGCCGGCCACGCCGATACCCAGACCGATCCGCTGGCTGCGATGGATGGCCGCGTCCACTGTCCCGCGGTCGGGATGGAGTGCGACGAGCACGCCGGGCAGCCCATCCACCCTGGTGATCGCGGCGTCGCCGGGCCCGCCGGGCCCGCGTGGGACAGCCGAGTCCGCGGGCGCCTGCTGGGGGGCGACGGTGACCACCATCGGTGGAATTGCCGGCGCCGGAGCGGCTTTGAGCGGCGGTGCGATCCGAACGGCCATCGACGAGACGGTCTCGTCCAGCTGGCGCTCGCCGGTCGCGCCCAGCAGGGCGGCGAAGGTGACCGTCAGGGTGAGCGCAACCAGCGCGGCGACGAAACCGGACACCACGGCAACCCGGGTGCGCAGCGACGGAGATCTGTTCATGACCGCTCCCGGAGTACGAAACCGACACCGCGCACGGTGTGGATCACCCGCGGCGTGCCGTGCGCCTCCAGCTTGCGCCGCAGGTAGGAGACGAACACGTCGACCACGTTGGTGTCGGTGGGGAAGTCGTAACCCCAGACGGCGGAAAGGATCTGCTCGCGGCCGAGCACGATGCCGGCGTGTTCGGCGAGCAAAGCCAGCACCTCGAATTCGCGCTTGGTCAGCTCCACCGGTCTTCCCGAGGCGAGCACCCGGTGCCCCGCCGGGTCGATCTGCACCTGCCCGACCCTGCGTAGCTCGTCCAGCCGGTCCACCGGTTTCTGCCTGCGTCGCAGCAGCGCGTTCAGCCGGGCGACCAGCTCGCCGAGATCGAAGGGCTTGGTGAGGTAGTCGTCGGCGCCGCGTTCCAGGCAGGCGATCCGGTCGCTGACCGCGGTGCGCGCGCTGAGCACACAGATCGGGATGTCGTTGCCCATGGCGCGCAGCGCGGTGACCACGCCGGCTCCGTCGAGCTCGGGCATGTTGACGTCGAGCACCATCGCGTCGGGCGTGTTGCGGTGGACCATGCTCAGCGCCTCGGCGCCGTCACCGGCGGTGATGACTTCGAAATCCGAGAGTTCGAGCCCGCGCCGCAGCGACGCGAGGACTCGAACCTCATCGTCCACGACCAAGATTCGTTGACCGGCCATGGTGTCAATCTAATCTCACAGTCTGAGATCGGCGGGTCAGTTGCCGGTGCCGCCCGGCGCGGGACGGGCGGCACCAAGGGGCGGTGCGGGCATCCTCTCGACACGCGCGCCGGGCGGAATCACGACGGCCCGCGACGGATCCGGTGACCCGCACACCAATGCCGCGTCGTCGGTTGGTGTGTCCGGTGTGTAGCGCTCGATCCTGACGTGCGGATGGTCACCGCCCTGCGGGGCGAGCGGCGGGGCGGCCGGGGTCATCGGCGTGCCGGGCGGGAGGATCGGCGTGCCGGGCGGAGCGATCAGGATGCCGGGTAGAGGAAGGACCGGCGTGCCGGGCGGCGACGCGTCCGCCCGGATGCAGACGACGACCTCGCCGGGAGCGGCGGGCTGGACCCACGGCGCGTCGGCCGCGGCGGCACCCGCGGTCAGCGCGGTCGCCGCGGCGGCAACGCAGGCTCCAGTGAGGACGACGGCGATGCGCGCCCGAGGGCGCCCGGTTGATGCGGCCATGGTGCTGTCTCCTTCGCGATGCTGCCGACCCTCTGGTTCGGCGAATTCGACAGTAGGGAGCGGATCTTCAGCACTCCTCAGGCCGCTGTTAGAGATTTGTTAGTTCTCGCCCATTCGGCGGGCGGATGATCGGCGCAACCACGGGAAAGCGCCGGGGCACCTGGCGATGGTGCGTTTTCGAGACCGCGTCCAGTTCGTAAAGCCACCCGAAATAGGGCTTTCGTTCCTGTTATCGCTGATGGCAAGGTCATGTTGCTCGCCACAGTCGTATTCTCTACAGTCCTGAAGAATGTGACAGGCGAGTATTCCCGAAATATTGTTAGGTGATCTTCACTTGGTCGGTCCGGCGCGGTGAGGATGCTGGACACCCGAGAGCGGAGTTTCTATGACGCGTGATCTGCCCTTCGACGACGACACCGAAGCGGCCGAACGCGCGGGTGACACCGCCTATCGTGTGGCAACCGGCGTTGCGCGGGTCGCGCGTGCGGGCGCGTACGTCACGGGCGGCGCTCTCGTAGCCGCGAACGGCGGTGGTGTTCCCGCGCAGCCGGGCGAGTCCCGGCTCGACAGCTGGAACACCGGCTGGGCGCACAACAGCGACCCCGATCCCGACGAGCCGAGCCCGGTGATCACCTTCCCGGACCCCGTGGTGGAGCCTGCGCCGTTCACGCCGCATCCACCGATCACCCCTGTCCCACAGGGTGGGGGTACACCAGGCTTCACACTGCACGTTGACGTTCGCGTCGACGTTCATGTCGACGTCGGCGGTACCGGTAACGCGCCGATGCACACGTTCGACAACGAGTACAGCGGAACCGATGCGGGCGTGCCGACGCCGACCCCGCTGGGTGCCGACGATGGCGGGCACGGAATGCAGCTGCCCGGATCCTCCGGTGACGGTTTCCCGGGGCTGGGCGGAATCCCTGGTGTGCCAGGCATCTCTCCTGCGCCGGGTATCCCTGGTATCCCTGGCGTGCCGGGTATGTCAGGTTTCCCGGGTATGCCAGGTATGTCGGGTATCCCTGGTCTGCCAGGTATGCCCGGCTTCGCCGGTCACCATGCCGGGCTGCCGATCGCCGAAACGGGCGGCTTGGTGTCCGACGAACTGCCGACGGCTGACTCCGCCCGCACCGAATCGTCCGGTGATGCCGACCTTCCCGGCGGCCACGGCTTCGGTCTGCCCGGCCACGGACTCGGCCAGGCCGGGCACGGCTTCGGCCTGCCCGGCGCGCACGGCTTCGCCGCGCCCGGCTCCACGATCTTCGACCTGCCCGGTAGCAACGGCCTGGGTGCGACGCCGACGGCGGCAGATCCGTTCGACGGCATCGGCGTGGGCGGCGACGGGCTCGGGGTTTTCGTCGGCACGCAGTGGTCGGCCGAATTCGGACTCGGCCCGAACGGGGCCTACGTCACTTCGGAGCTGGAGGTCGACGTCGCCGTTGGACACGTCGGAGACCAGCTCGACGAGTTCACCGGCTGGATCACCGACGGCATGCGCGTGCCGGACGGCACCGGCCGCATGCTCACCGAGGCGCAGTCGCCGGGCCAGGGCAATCCCGGTCTCGCCGGCGGTGTGACGATGCCCACCGCAGGCACGTCCGCCGGGCAGTTCTCGGCGGCGCAGCCGGTCGCCCAGCCGCTGGCGGCGTCGATGCCGATCGCCGCCGGCCCCGCTCCGGCCCCTTCGGTGGCGCCCGCCGCGTCCGTCGCCCCCGCCGCCACAGTGGCCCCGGCCCAGGCCGCGGCCGCCGCCGCTCCGGTCGTCGTGGCCACCCCGTTGCAGACCATCATCCAGCCGGACGCCGCCTCCACGCCGATCGCGAATGTGCTTGCCGCGCCGGAGGGTTCGTCGGTGCTGACGGCTCCGGCCGCGGCCGTCCCCGCGTTGTTCGACGCGGTGCGGCCGACGCCCGTGGTGAAGCCCGCGCCGGTGACCGATTCGCATCCGTCCGACCCGACCCAGTCGCCCATCGCAACGGTGACCACGCCGACGACGATCATCAAGACCATGCCGCCGCCGGTCATCTCCGACCACGTCACCACGCCGGTCATCCCGTCCGTGCCGAAAACGCCGGACTACGACATCACGAAAACGCCGGGCGCGGGCGTCACCACGGTGCCGAATGGCGGTGTCACCGGTCCGGACGTGACGATTACCAAGCCGCCCGGCGCGACGATCACCAACACCCCGGGGCACTCGACGCCCACACCGGACGACGACGTGACGACCCCGGGCGGCACCGGCCGTCCGAGCACCGGGCCGGGTACCTCGCACAGCACCCAGCCGACCAACGACGTGCCGACCAACGAACTGCCGACCAACGACGTGCCGACCAATGAACTGCCGACCGACGACGTGCCGACCGCGCCGCGTCCGTCCGAGCCGACGTACTCCGCGCCGGAGCAGCCGACCGTCGCGCCGACATACAGCGCACCCGCTCACCCGCCCACTGTCGGCATCGATCCGCCCACCCCGGTCGCGCCCACCCACATCGCTCCCGCGCCGACCCACATACCCGCGCCGGTCAAGCCACCGGTCATCGACCCCAAGCCGCACGGGATCTCCGCGCCGCTCGCGGTCGACCATTCCGCCGACCCCGGTTTCGCTCCGCTCCCTATCGCCGACCACACGTTCGGCGACCACTCGGTGCTCGCCATGGTCTCAGGCGGCAGCCTGTCCGGTGCACTGCTGCCGGAGACGACCATGACCGAGACGCACCACATGGCGTTCGGCGGGCTGGACTTCCCGCTCATGTAGCTGCGCCGAAAGATTGGACGACTGCGGAGTATTCGCAGGGGGTATATCGATCAAGAGTCACCGAGAGTAAGGAGGAGGGTTGTCTGCCGCTGCCGGGCTGAAGGCCGCGACCGTGAAACATCCGGACGCGATGGCCCCGCTCATCCGAATACTCGACGAACTGCGGGAGACGGCCCGATTCGCGGGACGCGACGACCTCGGTAGTCGGCTGAACATGGTCCACGCCAGGGTGACCGATCCGCGAGTGCGGCTCGTGGTCGTCGGCGAGCCGAAGAACGGCATGAGCACGCTGGTCAACGGCCTGGTCGGCGCGTCGGTCAGCGCGACGAACAGCGATCTGAGCATCCCGGTGATCGTCGAGTACGGTCCGGAGGCGACCGCAACGCTGGTGCGTCAGACCGAGCTGGGCCGCACCGAGCGCCAGTCGGTCGATCCGCTCGATCCCGGCCCGGCGCTGGCCGCCCAGGGCGTCGTGCGGGCCGAGTTCACCCATCCGGGCCCGCTGCTCGCTGACGGAGTCGTAGTCATGGACGCGCCGGGCGCGCTGGGCGACAACCGGACCACCTGGTCGATGATCGCCGCCGCCGACGCCGTGCTCTACGTCGGCAACGCGGGCGCGGAGCTGACCATGGAGCAGATCGCCCAGCTGCAGCGCATCCAGCAGATCTGCCCCACCGTGGTGTGCGTGCTGAACAAGATCGACGTGTCCCCGAACTGGTCGCACACCCAGCAGCGGAACCGGGAACTGCTCGACGCGGCGGGTCTGGGTTTCGCGGTGGCGCCGGTGTCGGCGGCGCTGCACCGGCAGGCGGGACAGTCCGGCGACCACCAGCGCGACATCGAATCCGGTGTGCCCCAACTGATCGACCACCTGCGCGACTATGTGGTCGCCCGCGCCGACGCGGTCGCGCTGGAAGCAGCGGTGCAGGACATCCGCCTGGTCGGAGACCACCTCGCAGTGACGTTGCGTACCGAGTCCGAGGCGCTGCGCGATACGCGTCGCAGGGCCGAGATCACCGGCCAGCTCGTCCGTGCCCGCGACGAGGCCGATCAGCTGCGGCAGCGCACGGCGAACTGGCAGGTCGCCCTGGTCGACGGCAGTACGGAGCTGATGGCCGATATCGAGCATGATCTGCGCCACCGACTGCGCAGCCTGATCCGCGACGCGGAAGCCGAGATCGCCAAGTCCGACCCGGCTCGCCGATGGAGGGACTTCGGCGCCGACCTGGACGCACGGATCTGCGAAGCGGTCGAGGAGAACTTCGCCGTGGCGCACTACCGCTCCATGGAGCTGAGCGAGCAGGTGGCCGCGAAGTTCCCGGCCGACAACCACGCCGCGCCACTACTGGATCTGCGCCTGGCCGACCCGGACGAGGTGCTCCGGCACGTGCAGCCCCTGGAACCGCTGGAGAGCGCGAAAGCTGGTGTCACCCAGCAGTTCCTGACCGGTTTGCGTGGGTCCTACGGCGGCATCCTGATGGTCGGTCTCGCCACCAGCCTGCTCGGCATGTCGCTGGTGAACTGGTACTCGGCGGGCGCGGGCGTGCTGCTCGGCGTCAACGCGCTGTGGGACGACCGCAAGAACCGCAAGCTGCGCAGGCGCGCCGAGGCCAAGGTCGCGGTCGCCCGGCTGATGGACGACGTGATCTTCCAGGTCGGAAAGGAATCGCGCAACCGCTTGCGTGGCATGCAGCGGGTGTTGCGCGACTACTTCACCGACATCGCGACGGAGGCATCGCGCCGCGCGGACGAGGCGCTGCGCGTCGCAGAGGAGGCCTACGGGAAGTACGGCGATCACAGGGAGGAACGAATCGCCGACCTCGACGCGCGGCTCCGCAAGCTGCGCGCGCTTCGTGCGGAAGCCGACGACCTCGTCGCCGAGTAAGCAGCTATCGACCGGAGGGGTCGGTCAGATCGGATGGCCCTGTGGCGTGTGCGCGGGCTGGAATTGGCCCGCGTGCCGGGATTCTTCGGCCCTGATCACATGCGTTAGGGCGTTGATCAGCGCCAGGTGGGTGAACGCCTGCGGGAAGTTGCCGAGGTGGCGGCCGCTGCGCGGATCGATCTCCTCGGCGTAGAGGCCCAGCGGGCTGGCGAAGCCGAGCAGCCGCTCGCACAGATGCCTGGCCCGCTGGATTTCGCCGATCTCCACCAGCGCGGACACCAGCCAGAACGAGCAGATCGTGAAAGTTCCTTCCGTGCCGGTCAATCCGTCGTCGGTGGTCTCGGTCCGATACCGCAGCACGAGGCCGTTCTCGGTGAGCCGATCGGCGATGGACAGCACTGTGGCGCGCACCCGGTGATCCTCCGACGGCAGGAAGCGGGTGAGTATCACCAGCAGCAGTGAGGCGTCCAGGGTGTCGCCACCGTAGGTCTGGGTGAACACGCCTTCGGAGTTCACGCCGTTGGCGAGGATGTCGGCCTTGATCTCCTCGGCGATGGTGTACCACTCGGTGGCGTGCTCGTACTGACCGTGCAGCTCGGCGAGCTTCGCGCCGCGGTCCAGTGCCACCCAACACATCACCTTGGAGGAGGTGAAGTGCTGCGGCTCGCCGCGAATCTCCCAGATGCCGCGGTCGGGTTCCTTCCAGTGCGCGATGGCCGCGTGCACCTGGCGAACCAGCAACGGCCACAAGGTCTCCGGTACCTGCTGGCGCGACTTCACATGCAGGTACACCGCGTCGAGCATGGTGCCCCAGATATCGTGCTGGTCCTGGTTGTAGGCGCCGTTGCCGGTCCGCACCGGCCGGGCGTTGTCGTAGCCGCCGAGGTGGTCGAGGATGCTCTCGGTGATATCGCGCTCGCCGCCGATGCCGTAGAGCACCTGCAGCGGGACGGGTTCGCCGTTCTCGCCGGTGGTCGCGTCGTTGAGGAAGGCGAAGAAGTCGTTGGCCTCGCGGTCGAGGCCGAGCGTGTACAGGCCCCACAGCGCGAAGCTGGCGTCCCGTACCCAGGTGTATCGGTAGTCCCAATTACGTTGTCCGCCAGGTGTTTCCGGCAGTGAGGTCGTCGCCGCGGCCAGCAGCGCTCCGGTCGGCGCGTAGGTGAGGCCCTTCAGTGTCAGCGCACTGCGCTGTAAGTAGTCGCGCCACGGATGATCCGGGAAGTTGCCGAGCGTGATCCACTGGCGCCAGCACTCGGTGGTCTGCCACATCCGCTGCGCGGCCTCCTCGAAGGTGCGCGGCGCGGGCAGCTCCGACCAGGTGAGCGCGACGAAGACCTCGTCGCCCTCCTGCATCCTGGTGCGGGCGCGCGCCTCCCTGCCCTCCAAGCCGAGGCGCAGATCGGTGGTGAGCACCAGACTCGGGCCCGCGCTCGGGTCGTCGCTGCGGACCGCGGTCGCCTCCTCGTACACCTTGCCGGTGTACTCCCAGCGCGCGGTGGCGCGGTGGTACTCGAATGCGGGCTCGCAGCTCATCTCGAGCTCCACCGTCCCGCTCACGCATTTCACCGTGCGCAGCAGCAAGTGCTCGGCATCCCAGTCCATCGGCGTGCGCCGGTGCGTCTTGCTGCGCTGGTCGTTGTTGTGCCACGGCCCGAGCGCCAGCGCGTCGCGCACGATCAGCCACCCGGTGTCGGTCTGCCAGGTGGTCTCCAGGATCATCCCGCCGGGCAGGTAGCGGCGGGCGGCGGGCACGCTGACGCCGTAAGGTCCGATCCGGAAGTGCCCGGCGCTGCGGTCCAGCATCGAGCCGAAGACGCTCGGCGAATCCGGTCGTGGTACGCACATCCATTCGACCGCGCCGTTGCTGGCGACCAGACAGCAGGTCTCGCAGTCGGACAAGAAGGCGTAGTCGTCGATCGGGGGATAGGCGCGGTAGTGCCGCGTTTCGGTCAATGAACTCGGCACCGGCAGGTCGTACGGTTCGTCGACGGTGAGATCATCGGAGGACGCCATTCCCCCATCTTCGGACCGATCCGTGCCTGTCGTCTACTGCTACGGCATCTTGTCGGTCCCTGGGTGGTCGGTCTTGAAGCGCACCTGGGCGGACCTACTAGGCTGGAGTCGTGCATCGGATCGCAGGTTGGTGGGACGGCTTCGAGCTGTGGGTTGCGGGACTGCCGTTCATTCCGCAGTTCCTCGTGGTCCTCGTGGGCATGGTTCCGATCAGCTTCGCCATCGCCTATGGGCTGGACCGCATTCTGCGCTCCGTGCTGCGCATGCTCGACCGCAGGAACGCCGCCTTGACGACGTCGCCCGCGATGAGGTCCGGTTCGGCCGAACCCGAGCTGGTCGTCACCGCCGAGAACCGTCAGCCCGTGCAGAGCGGGGCGCGTTGATGCCTCGTTCACGGGTCCAGCTCGCGCTGGTCGCTCTGCTCGTGCTCGTCGTCGTCGCCTGGTTGTTCACCCGCTGAGCGCCGGTTAGTTCTCGCCCGTCCGCCAGTCGTTGAACCGCTTGCCAAGCTTCGAGACCGTGTCGCCGACTTCGTGTGCGACCGTGCTCGCCGCCGAGCCGACATCCCTGCCGAGGGTGCGCACGGTCCGGATCAGCGGGTCCTCCGACTGGTCGAAGTTCGCCTTGTAGGCGCGAGCCGCCTCCTTCATCTCGTCGCCGATCCGGGTGTTCTTGTCCTGTTCGCGGCGGGGATAAGCGCCTGCGAGCATGCGGTCGTAGTCGCCGCTCTGAATCCAGCGGCGCAACTCGGCGGCGCGCAGCACGGAGAACGGGTGGCTCTGCAGTTCCAGGTTGAGCAGTTTGAGCACCCCGTCGCGCAGGTCGCCGGACCGCTCGTAGTCGTCGGCCTGGGCCAGGAATGCCCCGCGGTCCATCTCCTTGATCCAGGTGCCGCCTGCCGTCTTCATGTGCACCCGCACCGAGGCCTCGACGTCCTGGCCGCACAGCAGTCCGGCGCGGTCGCCGGACAGCTCGGACTTGCGGCTCCACTCCATCAGTGCCGCGACGATGGCGCGCAGCGCCCAGCCACCCACCGGCATCCATCCGACGCTCGCCGTGATCCGCAGCAGGTGCATCAGCATGGTGCGATACACCGCGTGCCCGGACAGCGCGTGCCCGAGCTCATGACCGACCACGAAGCGCAGTTCCTCGGTGTCCATCAGGTCGATCAGTCCGGTTGTCAGCACGATGAACGGCTGGTCCATTCCGATGGTGAAGGCGTTCACCTGCGGGCTCTGCAGCACGAACAGCTCCGGCGTCGTGCGCGCGTCGAGGATCTCCATGCAATCCCAGCGCAGCTGGTGCAGTGTGCGGAATTGACGCTCATCCACCCGGACCGCGGTGGCCAGGTAAAGCAGCCGGTGCTGGCGCTCCCGCAGCAAACCCGAAAGCGTCCGCAGCACGACGTCGAACCCCGACAGCGAGCGCAGCATCACCAGGGCGGTGCGGTCCGCGGGGTGTTCCCATGCGCGCGTGCTGATGCCGGGGAACCGGGTGCGGACACGGTCTGGGCTGATAGTCATGGGATACCCCCCTTTATGTCGAAACTCTATGATTCGAACTCAGACGCCGTGCTCTGCTACAGTCTGCCCGTGTCTTCGAGTTCCGTCCCGCAGGTCCGCCATGAATTGGCGTTGATCGCTATCGGAGATCTCGCGGTCGCGGACATCCTCTGTCGCTGATCGGAACCCGGGTTCTGCTGCGCTTCCCTGCCCCGTAGACTGGCGCGCAACTTTTCCGCAGACGTACCCGAACCCTGGCGGCCGATTCGGCCGACGATCGCGCCATCGCCATAACACGGGCGACAGGTCTACTGATTACCGCAATGTCTCCGCCACCGATGACCACTACCGGACAATGGCGGTCCGCAGGAAAGGCCAACCCTGATGTCTCGCAATTCCTGGCTCTCTTCGCGTCGACGCTACGGCGCCGTCGCACTCACTGCGCTCGCGGCAATCGCGCTCACCGCGTGCGGCGGCGGAGCCAGCGACTCGACCGGGGGAGGCGGAGCCGACGGCAGCGGTGGCACCCTCAACCTCTATGCCTACGCGGTGCCGAAGCCCGGCTTCGACAAAGTGATCCCTGAGTTCAACAAGACCGAGCAGGGCAAAGGCATCCAGATCCAGCAGTCCTACGGCGCTTCGGGCGACCAGTCCCGCAAGGTGAAGGACGGCGCCGAGGCCGACATCGTGAACTTCTCCGTCGAGCCCGACATCACCCGCCTCGTCGACGCAGGCCTGGTGGACGCGAGCTGGAATGCCGACGCCGCCAAGGGGATTCCGTTCGGCTCGGTCGTCGCGATCGTGGTCCGCAAGGGCAACCCGAAGGGCATCAAAGATTGGGACGACCTGCTGAAGCCGGGCGTCGAAGTGGTCACACCGAACCCGTTCAGCTCGGGTTCGGCCAAGTGGAACCTGCTCGCGCCGTACGCGGCCAAGAGCGACGGTGGCAAGAACCCGCAGGCGGGCCTGGACTATCTGAGCCAGCTGATCTCCAAGGAGCACGTGAAGGTGCAGCCGAAGTCGGGCCGCGAGGCGACCGAGACCTTCCTGCAGGGCACCGGTGACGTGCTGCTGAGCTACGAGAACGAGGCGATCTTCTCGGAGCGCAACGGTGACCCGATCGAGCACACCGTCCCGCCGGTCACCTTCAAGATCGAAAACCCGGTCGCGGTGCTGAAGAACAGTAAGAACCAGGAGAAGGCCGTCGCCTTCCGCGACTTCTTGTTCACCACCGAGGGGCAGAAGGCGTGGGCCGCGGCCGGTTTCCGGCCGGTCGACCCGACGGTGGCCGCCGACTACGCCGCGGACTTCCCGAGACCCCAGAAGCTGTGGACGATCGCCGACCTCGGTGGCTGGAAGAGCGTGGACAAGGAGCTGTTCACCCCGAACACCGGCTCCGTCGCGGTGATCTACGACAAAGCGACCAAGTAACCGGGCGTTTTCGGACACGGGAAACAGAACGATCGTGACTGACAGCAGTAATGCCGGACGCTGGAATTGGTCGTGGCTGCGCGTGACCGGCTCGGTGGGCCCGCTCGGCATCGCCACCGCGGTGCTGTGGCTCAGCATCATCGTGCTGCTGCCGCTGGCCGCGCTCACCGTGACCAGCTTCGAGGACGGCTGGTCCGGCTTCTGGGACGCGGTCACCGCACCCGCCGCGCTGGACTCGCTCCGTATCACCGTGCTGGTGTCGGTGGTGGTGGGGCTGATCAACGTGGTGATGGGCACGCTGATCGCCTGGGTGCTGGTCCGCGACGAGTTCCCCGGCAAAGGCATCGTCAACGCGTTGATCGATCTACCGTTCGCGCTGCCGACAATCGTGGCGAGCATCGTGCTGCTAGCGCTGTATGGGCCGCAGAGCCCGATCGATATCCACCTCAACGCCACGCAGCCCGGTCTGGTCGTGGCATTGGCGTTCGTCACCCTGCCGTTCGTGGTGCGTTCGGTGCAGCCGGTGCTCATCGAGGCCGACCTCGAGGTCGAGCAGGCCGCGCTCTCGCTCGGCGCGGACAACTGGACCACCTTCCGCCGGATCGTGCTGCCTACGCTGGCGCCCGCGATCATCAGCGGTGGTGGCTTGGCCTTCGCCCGCGCGATCGGCGAATACGGGTCGGTGGTGCTGATCGGCGGCGCCATTCCGCGCAAGACGGAGATGGCTTCGCAGTACATCCAGAAGCAGATCGAGATCGACCGGCCGGTGAACGCGGCGGCCGTCTCGGTCGCGCTGCTGGCCATCTCGTTCGCGACGCTGCTTGTGCTGCGGCTGTTCGCCGAACGCGCCGCGCGCAAGGAGCAGGCGACCCGATGAGACATAATCGCGCAGCGCTCGTCGCGTCGCCGGGGTGCGGGAACGCCCGCAGGATGGAGCCGACCCGATGAGACGTAATCGCGCGGCGCTCGTCGGGCGGCCGGGGTGCGGGAACGCCCGCAGGATGGAGCCGACCCGATGAAACCGTCCGCACCGACTCGCGTCGCACTTCGGACGGTGGCGCTGGGCTATCTGTTCGTGCTGCTGCTTCTGCCGTTGATCATCATTCTGTGGCGCACCTTCGAGCGGGGCGTCGGCGCGTTCATCGACTCGATCAGCACGCCCGCGGCCATCTCGGCCTTCCAACTGTCGATTCTCATCGTGGCGATCGTCGTTCCGGTGAACGTCGTCTTCGGCATCGTCACCGCGATCGCGCTGGTCCGCGGAAAGTTCCCCGGCCGTAGCCTGGTCCAGGGCATCGTGGACCTGCCGTTCGCGGTCTCGCCGGTGGTGGTCGGCGTGTCGCTGATCCTGCTGTGGGGTGCGGGCGGCTGGTTCGGCGGGCTGGAAGACCTGGGACTCGAGGTGATCTTCAACTTGCCCGGCATGGTGATCGCCACCATCTTCGTCACGCTGCCGTTCGTGGTGCGCGAGGTCGAGCCGGTGCTCCACGAGATCGGCGACGACCAGGAGCAGGCCGCGGCCACCCTCGGCGCGTCTCGATGGCAGACATTCTGGCGAATCACTTTGCCTTCGATCCGGTGGGGCCTCACCTATGGTGTGGTGCTCACGGTGGCTCGTGCGCTCGGGGAGTTCGGCGCGGTGATCATGGTGTCCTCCGCCCTTCCCGGCAAGTCGCTGACGCTGACGCTGCTCGTGCACGGTCGATACATCAACGACCACAACACGTTCGGCGCCTACGCCGCCGCAACGTTGCTGATGGGCATCGCTCTCGTCAGTCTCCTGCTGATGACCCTCCTCGAACGTAAGCGGGGCACCAAGTGATCACCGTGACCAACGCGAAGAAGAACTACGGCTCGTTCGCGGCCCTGGACGACGTCACCATCGACATCCCGTCCGGTGAGCTGACCGCACTGCTCGGCCCCTCGGGCTCGGGCAAGTCGACGCTGCTGCGCTCGATCGCCGGGCTCGAGTCGCTGGACTCCGGCGTGGTCACCATCGCGGGTCGCGACGTCACCCGGGTTGCGCCGCAGAAGCGCGACATCGGCTTCGTGTTCCAGCATTACGCTGCGTTCAAGCACATGACGGTGCGCGACAATGTGGCGTTCGGCCTGAAGATCCGCAAGCGCCCCAAAAGCGAGATCAGCAAGCGCGTCGACGAACTGCTGGGCATCGTAGGGCTGGAAGGCTTCCAGCACCGCTACCCGGCGCAGCTGTCGGGAGGGCAGCGGCAGCGCATGGCGCTGGCTCGCGCGCTGGCCGTCGACCCGCAAGTACTGCTGTTGGACGAGCCGTTCGGCGCGCTGGACGCCAAGGTCCGGGCAGACCTGCGCACCTGGCTGCGCCGCCTGCACGAGGAAGTCCACGTGACCACCGTGCTGGTCACGCACGACCAGGAGGAGGCGCTCGACGTCGCCGACCGGATCGCGGTGATGAACAAGGGCCGTATCGAGCAGATCGGCAGCCCGGAGGACGTGTACGACCGTCCCGCCAACGAGTTCGTCATGTCCTTCCTCGGCGCGGTGGCCCGGCTGAACGGACATCTGGTGCGCCCGCACGACATTCGCGTCGGCCGCGACCCGGGCATGGCGCTTGCCGAGCACGAGGGCACCGCAGAATCGGCGGGCGTCACAAGGGCGACTGTGGAGCGCGTGGTCCATCTCGGTTTCGAGGTGCGTGTCGAACTGCGTAATGCCGCGACCGGCGACCTGTTCGCCGCGCAGGTCACCCGCGGTGACGCGGAGGCACTGCGGCTGTCGGACGGCGAGACCGTCTACGCCCGCGCCACCCGTATCCCGGAACTGCCTACGCATTAGCGGTCGGCGCGAATTCGGCCAACGGCGCGTCGTTCTCGACGCGCCGCATGTCGTTTGGCAGCTGAAATGTAGCTGAGCCTCTCGATTTCTCGGCGGATGCCGTCTCGTGCCGGCATGAGCGGCAGTCCCCTGCCGCACTGAAATCGCCGGGGACGGCTACCTTTCGCGGTCGGAAATCGCGCCGGGCACGGCTTCCGCATCGGTTCGGCATGGTTCCGGAAGTGGTGCTTCGATCTGGTTCAGCTAATTGCTCGCTTCCATCTAACTGGAGATGTTGACGCAGTTGAGAAGGCATCACTGCGAAATTTGCGCGGTGATGTCCGCTTATTGGCAAACGTCGGGTTTGCCTCGCCGAACCCCGCGTGCCGCAAGGAAATCCGACCGGTCGGCCTGTGTTGGAGGCGGCGCGCGGGTGGGCCGATCGATGGGTCGAGATGTCCGAAGCGGGTCGGAACAGGCGGCATGCGGACAATCGGTTGTCCGGGGTTGGCACCGAGATCGCGGAGTGGTTGCCTGGACGGCGTTCGAAGCAAATCGGCACGGCGATCAGGTGGATTGCGATGGCGGTTGGTCTCGGTTTGAGCATCGGTACGGTGAACACGGTTTCCGCTCTGGCGGAGGAAGGTTCGGCCAAGGCTCCGCCGGGGCCACGCAAAAAGCTGCGCCCGCAGGCGATTACCCGCCGCACCACGCTGACCTTTTACAGCACGGGAGTGGCCAGGGTCGGCATGATTCCCCGGCACGGTCGCGCGATCACCGAATTCGCCGACCTCACCCAGCGCTCGACCATCCGTGCGCGGGTCGCGCGCCGAACGCTCTCGCCGGCGAATCTCGTCGCGACGGTCGCCGAGTGCGTGATCCGCGAGGTGCTGCACGATCATCCGTCGCGCGGCGCCGGTGTCGGCATCGCGTTGACCCATCCGGCCCGCTATACCGACGAGCAGGTGGGGGAGCTACGTGCCGCGCTGGACGCCGCGGACCTCACCCAGGTGACCTTGGTCGCCGAACCCATCGCGGCGGCAACCTGGCTCGAGGCCGATCGCGGCCCGCTCATGCCCGGCCTCGCGCTGGTCTACGATCTCGGCGGCGCTGGTCTAGACGTCACACTGGTCCGGGTCGGCGTGGGACGTCCGCGCAATCCGATCGTCGGTGAGTCGTTGCGCTCCACCGAGTTCGGTGGACGCGCGTTCGGGGCGCGGTGTGCCGAACGCGCCGGGCAGGGTCTGCCCTCGTCCTCGATAACGGAGTCGGTCGCTGATGCCGACGAACTGCGTTCGGCGCATATCAAGAAGTCCCTCGAACTCGTCTACCGCTGCCTGCGGACCGCGGACGTCACCATGGCCGACGTCGACCGTGTCCTCGTGGTCGGCGGTGCGGCCCGGCCCGCGGAGGTGGCTCGAGTGCTCGCGGACGAGCTTGCCAGGCCGGTGATCACCGCGCCGGACCCGGAGCGCACCATCGCCGACGGCGCCGCGATCATCGGGCGCATGGCGGCGGCCGAGGCGGATGCGGAGGCCGAGGTGCCGTCCGACCAGCGTCGGGGTGGCCGCCGCAGGGGCGCCGGTCGTCCCGCGGCCGCCCGTGCCCTGTTCCTGTCGGGTCGGGCCAAACGCCGGTTGGCCAGAGGCGCCGTCGTCACGGCGCTGTCGCTGGCCGGTGTCGGTCTGTCCGTCGTGCCCAGTGACGGGGTGATCGTGGGGTTGTCGCAGGTTGGGCTGCGGTAGCGGGCTGTCCGGCGATGCCCGCGATGAGGGCGGGCATCGCCGGACCACCCTGGCGACTGCTGGGTTGACGTAACTCTCCGTTGGTGTAACTATGGGATACAGGTAAAAGTCCCACCCAGGAGAGGCAGTGACGACGATGTCCACAGCCGTGACGCCCACAGTTGATCCCGATCTGGCGAAGGCGCAGGAATACGCCGCGAAGCTGCTGCTGCTCTCCGAGGGATCGGTCGACAAGCACTTCGACCCGTTCGAGGACATCGACTGGGACAACCCCGACTTCGCTGTCGACGCAGGTGAAAATCGCTGGATCCTGCCCGTGTCCGCCGATACCCTCGGCCGCCACCCCTGGTACCAGGCGTTGCCGACCGAAGCGAAGATCGCGGTCGGCAAGTATCGGCAGTCCAATATCGCCAAGGTCGGCCTGCAGTTCGAGTCGATCCTGATCAGCGGCATGGTTATCCATAACTTCGGCCTGCCCAACGGATCGCCGGAGTTCCGGTACTGCTCCCACGAAATGATCGAGGAGCACAACCACACGCTGATGTTCCAGGAGATGGTCAACCGGATCGGGCTGGACGTTCCCGGGATGGGTCCGCTGGTCAGCAAGTTCAAGTACTTGGGCGCGCCGGTGGCGGCCTGGTTCCCGAACCTGTTCTTCATGGCGGTGCTGGCCGGTGAGGAGCCGATCGACCACATCCAGAAACAGATCCTGCGCTCGGGCGAAGAGGTGCACCCGATCATGCGCGGGGTCATGGCCATCCATGTGGCGGAAGAGGCGCGGCACATCTCCTTTGCGCACGAGTTCCTGAAGAACCATGTGCCCCAGACGAAACCGGGCCAGAAGTTCGTGTTGTCGCTGGCCATGCCGATCGTCATGTGGATCCTCGGGCGCGCCATCGTGACGCCGCCACGGTCGTTCTTCAAGAAGTTCGATATCCCGGGGAAGGTACGCAAGGAGCTCTTCTACGGGTCCGGGGAGGCCAAACAGGTCTTCAGTGACTACTTCTGCGATGTGCGTACCCTGGCCAAGGACATCGGGCTGATCAACCCGGCTGCCAAGGCGGTCTGGAAGCTGCTCCAGATCGATGGCCACACCACCCGGTACCGCTCCGAGCCGCGGCGCGCCGCGAGCAAGGTCGCCTGAGCCGACCATGCCCTACGTCGTCACCCAGTCCTGCTGCAGCGACGCGTCCTGCGTGTACGCCTGCCCGGTCAACTGCATCCATCCCACACCCGACGAACCGGACTTTCTGACGGCGGAGATGCTGTACGTGGACCCCGAGGCGTGCGTCGACTGCGGCGCCTGTGCCAGCGCGTGCCCGGTCGACGCCATCGTGTCATCGAAGAAGCTGACCGAGGAGCAGAAGCCGTTCATCGAGATCAACGCGGACTTCTACCGCCAGACGCGCCCGCGCCCGCTGCTGGCGCGCCCGGTCCCCGCCGCGGAGATTCATACCGAGCGGCAGCCGCTCCGGGTAGCGATCGTGGGGTCAGGGCCGTCGGCGATCTACGCGGCCGACGAGTTGCTGACGCAGCCCGATGTGTCGGTGACCGTGTTCGATCGGCTGCCGGTGCCCTACGGGCTCGCCAGGCACGGCGTCGCGCCCGACCACGCCAAGACCCGCAAGGTCAGCGAACTGTTCGACGTGATCTCGGCGCAGCCGGGGTTCGGGTCATACCTGAATGTCGAGATCGGGGCACACATTTCGCAGGCCGAACTGCTCGACCACTTCCACGCGGTGATCTACGCGGTGGGTGCGTCGTCGGATCGCAAACTCGGCATCCCGGGTGAACGGCTGGCGGGCAGCGTCTCGGCCACCGACTTCGTCGCCTGGTACAACGGGCATCCCGATCACGCCGCCCGCGTCTTCGACTTGTCCGGGCAGCGTGCGGTGATCGTCGGCAACGGCAACGTCGCCTTGGACGTGGCGCGCATTCTGACCAGCGACCCCGACGCGCTGGCCGACACCGATATCGCCCCCTACGCGCTGCGCGCGTTGCGGGAGAGCAAGCTCGAGGAAGTGGTCGTGCTCGGCCGCCGCGGTCCGCTCGAATCCGCGTTCACCGTGCCGGAATTCGTCGGACTGCTCGGCTCCGATGCGGACGTCGTGATCGAGGGCGAGCTACCCGAGCTCGGTGCGGAGCTGCCCTATCAGGTCGAACAGAAGCTGCGGTTGCTGCACAGCCTGCGCACCCGCCCGGGCGGCAAGGGCAAGCGGATCGTGTTCCGGTACCTGTCCGCACCCACCGGGATTCTCGGCACCGACCGGGTGACCGGCATCGAGGTCGGCCGCACCGACCTCGTCATCGATCCGGACGGACGCGTCCGCGCGGTGGCGACGGGAGCGACCGATCGGCTCGACGCGGGCTTGGTCCTCACCTCGGTCGGCTACCGCGGCGTTCCGGTGCCAGGTCTGCCGTTCGACGAGAGCGCGGCCGTGATTCCGAACCAGGACGGGCGGGTGCTGGACCGCGTAGGCGGTGCGGTGCTGCCGGGCAGCTACGTCACCGGCTGGATCAAGCGCGGTCCCACCGGCTTCATCGGCACCAACAAGTCCTGCGCGCAGGAGACGGTGCGGCAGCTCGCCGCGGACTTCAACGCGGGCCGGCTGCCCGAACCCACCGGCACCGCGGCGGAGTTCGACCGCCTGGTGCGTCGGCGTCGGCCCGCGGTCCACGCCGGGGGAGCCGTCGCTCGCCCGAGCCGGGTCCGCCGTCTGCTGGCCCGCACCTGACCGAAGCCCGCCTCGAGGTACCACCACCGCCGGTACCTCGAGGTCCCATATCGCGATATTTCGCTTCGAGCGTCCGCTGTTTCGGCCACAGGCCCACGCGATGAAGGCGTGGATCAGGTGTCCGGCCTTCGGCGCTCGCGGCGACCGAACCTGGATGGTCAGCGCGCGGTGAACCCGCCGTCGACGGCCAGCGCCGCACCGGTGACGAAGCTCGCCTCGCGGCTGAGCAGGTACGCGCAGAACGACGCGATCTCCTCCGGCGTGCTGATCCGGCCCAGCGGGTGCAGCGCCGCGATGGTCGCCACACCCTCGGGCGTCGCACCCATCGAGTTCCGGAACGCCGGTGTGTCTACCGCCCCGGACACCAGTGCGTTGACCCGAATACCCTTGTCGGCAGCCTCCAACGCCACCGCCCTGGTCAACCCGACCACGCCGTGCTTGGCCGCCACATACGGCGCCACCGAGCCCATTCCGACCACACCGAGATTCGAGGCGTTGTTCAGGATTGCCCCGCCGCCTGAGGCGACCAGCGCGGGAACCTGGTGCCGCAGGCCGTAGTACACACTGGTGAGGTTGAGCTCCAAGTCGGCGCGCCAGCCCGGCTCCTCGATCGCTTCGATCGGCCCGAACGCGTGCACTGCGCCCGCATTGTTGAATGCCGCGTCCAGACGGCCGTACTCGGACAGCGCCGCCTGGGTCAGACGCGCCACGTCCTGCTCCACCGTGACATCGGTCGGCACGAATAGCGCCCGGCCACCGGACGCGCGGATGTCGGCGGCCACCTGTTCGCCCGCGTCCTTGCCACGCGCGCCGAGCACGACCGCGGCGCCTTCGCTCGCGACCCGCATCGCCACCGCCTTGCCCACTCCCGAGCTGGCGCCGGTGACCAGGACGACCTGCTCGGCGAATCGTGTTCCCATCTCTCCACTCCCTTTCCACTCGCGCGATCTCACCTCGGCGGTGGGTCGCGCTGTCGAGTCAAGCGGTCGGGAGCGGCCGGGGCTGGCGTATATCGGACTTCGCGTTTGACGTATCAATAGTCGCTCCAGCGTGGCCGCTCCATGAAATCCCCTGCGGCGGCAATGATCTGGTTACCGACCGGTAGGTGTCGACCACGTGGTGTGGTTCTGGCCGGGAAAGCCGTCCTCCGGTTGGGTTAAGGCCGCAATATGTCAATCGCTATGAAGTAGCGGAAACATGCGGTGTGCAGTCGAATTGGTGTGTCGAGGGCGCTGAACTCATGTCCTTCAATGCTTCTACCTGGCGATTCAGAGCAATCATCGCGAGCGGCGAAACACTGCATATCAATTGCGCATATGTATTGACCCGAAGCAGCTAACCTGTACTCGCTGTTTGGAAGACGACCGCGGCCACATGGTTCTCCGATGTGATGGACGTGGTCACGGTGCGTTGACGGGATAGCAGATGGCCACAGGTCTGGGTTTCAGCATCGGTGCAGTGAACTCCGTGACGGCTTCGGTCACCGGAGAGCACACTCGTCCCGTGGTGCGTTCGCGGCGCACTGCGGTGACATTCGACAGCACAGGTGGGCTCCGTATCGGCGGAATTTCCCAGTTCGCCATGGCGGTGCAGAATTTCGCCGATCTGAGCCGCGACCCGGATCCCGTGATCGTCGGGGGCCGTATCTGGTCGCCCGCCAACCTCGTTGCCGCGGTGGTGAACGAACTGCGCGCGGCCGAGCCCGGCGCATGCGCGTCCGGTGTCATAGCGACCTATCCGGCAAGCTATTCCGACAAGCAGGTCGCGCTGCTGCGCCAGGCACTGGACCTATCCGGGGGAGGTGATGTGCTGCTGGTTCCCGAACCGGTGGCGGCGGCCGAATGGTTGGAACACGAGCAGGGCCCGCTGAAGTCGAGCTTCGTCCTGGTCTACGACCTCGGCGGCACCAGCCTCGACGTGACCGTCGTGCGCGTCGGCCCGGATTGGGACAACCATCCGATGATCGGAAAGCCGGTACGCTCCTACGATTTCGGCGGCAGGCCGCTGGGGTCGATGATCGCGCGGTACGCCCCGAACGCCACGTCCCGGTCCGCGGGCGTGTCGATGACGTCGATCGTCGACATCGACGGGCTGCGCACCGCACATGTGCAGGACTCGCTCGAGGTGGTTCGTGCCTGCGTCCGGGAGGCAGGGATCACGATGTCCGACATCGGTCGTGTCCTCCTGGTCGGTGGCGCGTCCCGGCCCGCCGAAGTGGCGTGCACGCTCGCCGAACTCGGCCGCCCCGTGGTGATTTCGGCTGACCCCGGGCAGACTGTCGCAGCAGGCGCCGCCCTCATGGCGGCGCGGACCATGGCACTCGGCGCGTCCGGCGGTCGGGCCGTCGCGCCGCGCGTGGCCGTGTTATCCAGCGCCGCTGTGGTTTCCGCGGTCGCCATGTCGGCAGTCACCGTCTTCGGCGGTCCCACGGTTCCCGACCTGTCGCCGATGCTCGACCGCCTACCGGATATCGACGCGCCGACCGACGCCATGTTGTACGACGCGCGAGGCGAGGCCGCCGAGGCATGGTCCTGGATGGCCGGCCCCGTGCGATGGAACTCAGGGCAGGTGATGCCCTCGTTCGTTTCGCCGCGAGCCTCCGCGTACAGCCGGTTCATCAAGCCGGCGCCCCGCAGCACGACGTATGGCCCTTCGGCGCCCGACTCTCCGGGCGGCTCGCATCGCGAACCTCGAACCTGCTGCGGCCCGGAGGGATCCCGAGGCGGGACGTATTCGAACCCGGCCTATTTCGTAAACCCACTGCCGTTCGGTCCGTTCGTCCACCGCATTCCTGAAGTCCCCGATCAGCCGCCGGTGCCTGCTCAGCCGCCGGTGCCTGCTCAGCCGCCGGTGCCTGCTCAGCCGCCGGTGCCTGCTCAGCCGCCGGTGCCTGCTCAGCCGCCGGTGCCCGCTCAGCCTCCCGTGCCCGGTCGGCCGCCGGTACCTGCTCAGCCGCCGGTGCCTGCTCAGCCGCCGGTGCCCGCTCAGCCTCCCGTGCCCGGTCGGCCGCCGGTACCTGCTCGGCCGCCCGCGTCGGGTACCGAGACGCCGCCCGCACCGTCTGTAGGGGTGCCGGTCCCGGCACCGGGCGCGACCGCACCCGCGCCCCAGCCAGGTTCGAGACCTCAGGTCCCGAATCCCGGGTCCACCCCGACCGTCCCCGGCGCGACAACGCCGGGTCATTCGACCGACGCTCCATCCCCCGGGGGTGTGTCCGGCACTCCGGCATCCGGAACGGATGGTGGAAACCAGGGCGGCTCCTCCGGCACGACCTCACCGGGCGACTCCTCCTCCGGCGGCGCTTCAACCGGTGGCGCGTCGTCGGAAACGTCTGATGGAACCTCAACCGGTGGAACATCTTCGGGCAACGGCACCCCCGGCAGTACCACCTCCGGAGGTTTCTCGACAGGTGGTTCCTCCTCGGACAGTTCTACTGGTGGTCCCGCGGGTGCGTCGTCGGGTAATTCCACAGGAGGAACGTCGACCGGTGGCTCCACGTCGGGTGGTAGTTCTGGGCGTCCGTCTTCCGGTGGTGCGTCTTCGGCCGGAAACTTGCCGGGCGGTTCGTCTTCCGGTGGTGCGGCGGGGCGTCCTGGTTTGGGCGGGGGGTCGACCTCCGGCGGTGCGTCGTCCGGTGGGTCTACGTCGGGTGGTGGTACTGGGCGTCCGTCTTCCGGTGGTGCGTCTTCGGCCGGAAACTTGCCGGGCGGTTCGTCTTCCGGTGGTGCGGCGGGGCGTCCTGGTTTGGGCGGGGGGTCGACCTCCGGCGGTGCGTCGTCCGGTGGGTCTACGTCGGGTGGTAGTTCTGGGCGTCCGTCTTCCGGTGGTGCGTCTTCGGCCGGAAACTCGCCGGGCGGTTCGTTTTCCGGTGGCGTCGGTGGCGCAGGCGGGGGCGGGGCTCGCGGTCGTTAGACCCTGGCCGAGTCGGCGCCGAATCCTCGGGCGCGAGTGGAGATCTCGGTGTTGTTGATCTGCTGACGAGCGCCGGGCTCCGGAGGCACAATGGGCTGGTGGTATCCGGGGGACCCCAGCTGATCGCGCTGGACGTGGATGGGACGCTGCTGGACACCGGGACACCGGTCAGTGCGCGCGTGATCGCTGCCGTGCGCGGGGCCGTCGAGGCAGGCGCGCATGTCGTGGTGACGACCGGGCGCACCCTGCTGACGACGCGTCCGGTGCTCACCGAACTCGGTTTGTACGAAGGGCACGCGTTGTGCTCGAACGGTGCGGTGCACATCGACGTGGCGAAGGCGGAGCCGGTCGCCGTGCAGGCCTTCGACCCCGCACCGGCCGTCACCGCGCTGCGTGCGCTGTTCCCGGAAATGATCTTCGCCGTGGAGAAGGTCGGCATCGGAACCTGGGCCACCGGTATCAGTCCGGGCGAGTTCTCGATCGGGGAGTACCTGCTCGTCGACCACCACGCGTTGAGCAGCGAACCCACCCCGCGGCTGAACGGCTGGTGGCCGGCCGGTTCGCTGGCGGAGATGCTCCGTGCGCTGCGCACCCTCCAGGTGCCGGGAGCGAGCTGGGTGCACGGTGAGTTCGGCCCGTGGCTGACCGTCGCCCGTCAGGGTGTGTCCAAGGGGTGGGCGCTGGAGCGGCTGCGCATGTCCCTCGGCATTCCGCACGACGCGACCTTGGCTATCGGCGACGGCTACAACGACCGCGAGATGCTCCGTTGGGCAGCGCATTCCGTGGCGATGGCGAATGCCCCCGCAGAAGTGCAGAGCCTTGCCGACGAGGTCACAGACCACGTACTCGAGGACGGCGTCGCGACCGTATTGGAGCGTTGGTTCCATGCCTGACGTGGTCGCCCTTTCGTCGGCTCACGCCGATCGTGGTCGGAGTGGTGAAAGCATGGACTGCTCAGGCCAGGTCGATCCGGACCGCGATCGGCGTGGTCGGCTGTAGCGAACCATCGGTGGGTTCGGTGGTGATCACGACGAACGCGGTGTCGTCGCGCAGGTCGGCCACCTGCTCGGTGCGCCCGCCCGCGGTGTGCATCATTCCGGCCGATCGCGGTGCGCCTGCGGTGGGAATCAGCCACAGCTGGTAGCCGTGTTCGCGGTCCAGCGTGGGCAGGCCGACGGCCGAGACGACCATCTTGCCCGCACTGTGCGACACCAGTGCTGTTGCCGAGCCGCCCTCGGTCACCACAGTGCCCTTGCGGGTGACGGTATCGGCCGCACTGCGCACCTGCTCCGTTGCGACTGTGGCGTCACCGTTCGCGGCCCGACCGACCAGCGCGTACCCGGCGATCGTCACGAGCGCGACCGCCACCGCCGTCGCGGTGCCGATCACGACTTGCGTCGCCCACGGGTGGCGGGCGGGCAGCGGTGCGGTGTCGTCGTCCCTGAACAGCTCCAGCGGCGGCAGGATGTGCGTATGGCCGAGCGCGTCGGGTTGGGGCAGGATGCCGGCGCGGCCGAGTACGTCGAGCGGTGGCATGATCCGGGTCGAGTCCAGCTCGTCACGTCCTTCGGCGGACAACTCCCCGCGTGTGCGGCTATCGGCGAGCGCCCGGTCCTGCATGGACTTGTCGTCCCCATGGACCATGTCCGGGGTGTTTGCTGTGCCGGTGACGCCATCGGCGCCCAAGGCGCCGTGTACTGCTCGGGCGCGGATGACCATACGGTGTCCTTCCAAGCCTGACCAAGCCGGATGCCGTCTGTGCAGCGACGGCGGGTGTGCGGCCGATCATATGACGAAGATCGAACCGCAACCATTTGGTTACCCGGCGCGCCGCCGATGTCGTCCCACCTGAGATGGTGTCGCGGTGTAGGCGACCGGTTGGGAAGCGTTGCGGGGCACGGCGCCCGCAAACGAATACCCGCCCGGCGCCATCCGCCGCGGCTCGGGTTACGCCGGGCCGGTTTCGGCGAGGATCTCGAGGTAGTGCGGGTTCGTCATCAGGCCGAGGACGTTGCCGAACGGGTCGACCACAGAGGCGGTCACGAAACCTGTGCCTGCGCCGCGCTCGGTGATGGGGTCATACTCCTTCGCGCCGAGCTCGAGCAGCCGGTCGACCGTTGCCCGCAGATCGTCGACATGCCAGTTGACGATGGCGCCGCCCGGCTCGTTGCGCGCACCCGCCGGCGCGTAGGCGCGGTTCACGATGCCGAATTCGTGTTGGTAGTCGCCGATGCGGAACTCGTAGTAGCCGTTGGGAACATGGAAGTAGGGCTCGACGCCCAGGAACTCGGTGTACCAGTCCTTCGCGGCCTCCAGGTCGTCGGCGTAAAAGGTGCTCGTCGCCATTCCTCGCAGCATGTCAGATCTCCTTCGGTGTGCTCGTTCGTGTTTGTGAAACCATCATCCGACTTGAAGTGCTCATCAAATGAGCACTTTTTTCGGCAGAATTGTGTGCATGCGAGCGGACAGATTGGTGGCGATCCTGCTGATGATGCAGACCCGCGGACGGGTGACCGCCGCGCAGGTCGCCACGGAACTCGAGACCTCGGTGGCCACCGCGCGCCGCGATCTCGAGGCGCTGTCGGCGGCCGGTGTGCCGGTGTACCCGCAGCCCGGTCGCGGCGGTGGCTGGACGCTGGTCGGCGGTGCGCGCACCGACCTGAGCGGGTTGACCGCGGGGGAGGCGCGTGCGTTGTTCCTGCTGGCAGGTCCGTCCGCGGGCGCGGTGCCGGAGGTGAAATCAGCGCTGCGCAAACTGGTCCGGGCGCTGCCGCAACCCTTTCGCGGAGACGCGGAGGCGGCGGCCGACGCCATCGTGATCGACCAGGCCCGCTGGGGTGCGAACGACCGGCAGCTGCCGCCGGTCGTGACCTTGCTGCAGCGAGCGGTGGTGCAGCGCACCAAGGTTCGGCTGCACTACGCCGACCGGGCAGGCGAGCGCTCCGAGCGTCTCGTCGACCCATGGGGTCTGGTCGACAAGGACGCCATCTGGTACTTGGTGGCTGGAACCGAGCGTGGGCAGCGGACCTTTTGTGTCGATCGCATCGCAGAGGCGATCCCGACCGACGAAAAGTCGCACCGCCCCGCCGGTTTCGATCTTTCTGTCGCTTGGGAGCAGGTGGTCGACGAGATGGAACAGCGCCGCGCGACCACCGCCGCGACCGTTCTCGTCCCCGAGCGCCTGCTGCCCGTCCTGCGCGACCAGCAGGGCAGGAACTGCGTCGTGGACGGCCCCACCGACGACGGCCGCGTCCAGGTCCGCATCACCGCCCCGACCGCGTGGATGATCGCTCAGCAACTGGCCGGATGGGGCGCTTCGCTCGAAGTCCTCGGTCCGCCCGACGTCCGTGTCGAACTGGCCCGCCTCGGCGCCGAACTGGTCGACCGCTACCGGCCGACCGCTGACGGCCGGACGAGCGGGATATGCTGACCGACCACTCACCGATCGCCATCAACCGGTCCCGCCTGCGGCGAGCGAGGCGTCTGCACTGAGCACGACGAGGCGCGACAGGCGACAGGCGGTCGGCGGTCGGCGGTCGGCGCGGCGGTGGTCAGCGGCTCGTTCAAGGTCTAGCGGAAGGTCACGCTCGCTGAGCTCGGTGCGGGCTCGCGTGCGCCCCTGCACTGCTGACCGCGGCGGAGGTGGCGCCGATCCGGCCGGCTGAGTTTCTATCACCCGGTCGGCGGCGCACCCTCGACCAGGGGCATGGATTTGCCGATCCTGTACACGGTAAGCCGCCGAAGCGGGCAGCCGCGCCAATCGCCGCTGGCGTGGTTCGCCGTCGCGTTGGCGGGTCGTTCCAACGAGTTTGCCTTTGACGACCTACCAGCCGCAGCTCTTCGGCTTGCCGACGGCCCGGATTTTGGTTCCCCGCGAAGAGCGCGAGTGTGCACCGCTACTGTCCGACTGTATTGATTTGACCTTGGCGAGTGCCGTGCGAAGGCCACGGCGCTTGCCGGTGACGGGGTCAGCCGGAAGCCGATCCGATGTCGCATGCTGGCTCGATACGCCTATGAATTTGAGTTCGGATCTGGTCTCAGGCGCGTCGTCAACGGTGCGACGCAACAACCCATCGGGCAGCGCAAGTTTGTGGACCGTCCGCAATGCCTGAAAAAATTGCTTGGTCAGCGAACCACTGGTGTAGGGCAAGTCGTATTCGTCACACAGCGCACGTACCCGCACCGCGATCTCGGCATAACGGTTACTCGGCAGGTCGGGAAACAGATGATGCTCGATCTGATAGCTGAGATTTCCTGACATGAATGCCAGCACCGGCCCCGCCTCGAAGTTGGCGGTGCCGAGTAGTTGCCGGAGATACCACTCACCACGGGTTTCGTTGTCGAACTCCTCGATAGTGAACTTCTCCGCACCGTCGGGGAAGTGCCCGCACATGATGACGATGAACGACCACAGGTTCCGCAGCAGCAGCGCGGTGGCATTGGCGCCGAGCGTTTGTATGAACGCTGGACCTGTCAGCGCCGGATAGAAGACGAAGTCTTTGCCGAGTTGACGGGCGATCTTTTGCGCGAACTCCCTGTTCGGCTTCGATAACAACCGCTGGCGTTGGCGCGATGTGTGCGTGAACCGGCGTTCCAGCGCCCAGTCGTGCACCGAGATCGCCCACTCGAAAAACGCCGCGACAACTAGGCTCGACACCGGTTGGAACAGGTGAACCGGACGCCACGGTTCGTCACGAGTCATTCGCATGACGACGAAGCTCAGATCCTCGTCCATGCCGAAGACATTGGTGTATGTGTGGTGGAAGTGGTTGTGCGACCGCTTCCAATGCGCCGACGTACCGACGAAATCCCACTCCCACGACGTGGAATGAATCTCCGGATCGTTCATCCAATCCCACTGACCGTGGCTGATGTTGTGTCCGAGCTCCATCATTTCGATGATCTTCGCGAGAGCCAACATCGCTGTGCCCGCCAGCCATGCCGGTCGCTTTCGACTCGCGAACAACGTCAATCGTCCGCCCAACTCCAGCATTCGCTGTGCTCTGATCGCACGCAGAATATAATTGGCATCGCGTTTATCTAGTGACAATTCGATGTCTCGACGAATCGCGTCCAGTTTCTTGCACAGGGCATCGATATCTGCTTGGTTCAGATGGGAAAACGTCTTTATGTCCGTGATCGCCACGGGAGTCCTTTCTAATGCTTGGAGCGTTCACTCGTTGCCGTCGAGTGCCATAGGGCAGGCAGGGCGGGATCGACAGAAATCCGCCGCGGGCTCGGGGCCTCACCGGCGCTGCTGAAGCCACCGTGAAACGCGAAGCGACAAGCATCCGCACCTCATGTCCCGGTCTACCGCTATTGCCGCGCTCCGAGCGCCGCGGCATCTTCGGCCGGTGACACCAGCATCAGCTCACCGAGTACATCTGGATCGACGACGGCGAAGAGTTGGTCGGTGGTGCGGGTGTCGATCCACGTTGCCGCGATGTCGTACCCGTGGTCGAAGAGCTCCTCGGGCGAACGCGTCGGGGATTGCAGCGCCGACCCATATGGCAATTCGGCGAAAATGGTTCGCGCGCAAAGATTTTCGTCACGGAAAGGTCGTGGACGACGGGAAATCATCGGCAGTGACGAGTGGGCCAATGGGAGGAGTAGCCCGCCGCGGCTGTAGTGCGGCTCAGGGCCGTAGAGGTCGAGAACGAGCGCGGGATGAGACCCGAATACCTCACACGGGACACGATGGTGTGTTCCGCCGTCGAAGATGTGATCGAGCGCGGTGGCGGCAGGGAAGGCCCCCGGTATCCGTGTCGCCGCGACCAGTGCATCGGCGACGGGCATATCGGTCAAGCCCAGCTTCGGCAAATCCTGTGGAAGGAATAACGTGCCGTGCTCACCCGAGTAGACTGGAATAATCAACGAGGAAACGATCCCCGACGGCTGCCGCCGAGCCAGGTTCGGTTCCAGCACGAAATCAGCGAACGTCCGATCGCCGACAACCGCGTGTGCGAGTTCGCGTAGGCGAGCATCGGGGTAGAGCGTGCGTTTGGTCAACATCGCGCGAAGGCTTCGGTTGCCGACTACTTCGCTTGCCGGATGATCGACGGCGATCTGACGTAGCTGCGTGCGACTCATTCCCAAAGCTGCGGCGGCGGCCCCGATAGCCCCTCCGCTGACACCTAGTACGACTGGCTGAATGGGTGTCGGCCGTGTGACACCACGATCCGCCAGTATTTTCGCCCTCCTGGAATTCAAACTATCCACGGTGCCATTGACCATCCCCGACATAAGAGCGAGGTTGAGTCCGGCTACACCGGCCAGAATGCGAACCGTCACCAGTTCCTCAATCAACAGACTATCCTTCTCGAAATCGAATCAGTTCGGATCGCAAAGAATTTCGTAACGCAGGCGGTAATGCCTATCAACCCGGCGAATGGTCTCGCCGCCGGCCCCGACCTCGATCGAAGGAGATCGCCCACCACTGGTCGTTCTATTGTCGGCCGCTCGCGCCGAAATACTCGCTGTGACCTACCGCATTCGCCCACATCGAAATCCATGATTCCGACGTCATCCATTTCGCGGTATTCGTAACGCTTTTCTGCCGGTGAGGTAGCACCGCGTACCCTGCATGCAGAATTGGCAGATAATCAGGACGGTCGACGTAGGACGGTGGCACCGAGGAAGTGGCAGACCTGCAAGGCCAGCGCGATATCGAGTTTGTCATGTGGGGCGGTGCCGGCGCGGGTGGCCTCGATCGCCTTGGTGATGCGGTATTTGACTGTATTGCGGTGCAGAGTGAGGATTTGGGCAGTGCGCACATGGCTTTCGCTGGTGGTGTAGTAGGTGCTGAGGGTGCGGCGCAGAGTGGCTGCCTGGTCGGTGTCGACGGCCAGTTCGCCCAGGACTTCACGGACCCACGCGCGGGTGGAGTCCAGGTCCTTGGCCAGCAAGGAGACGACGGCGACACCGGGATCGCCGAAGCCGACGATTGTATGCGAGGACGGGATCCCGGGAACGCCGGCGACGAAGTATGCGGCGATGGCCTGTTGATGAGAGCGGCGGAATCCGCCGAGTGCGTGTCCGGGCAGTCCGACCGTCAGTCGCACCCCGTCGGCGGGATCCACCATGGCGTGCAGTTCGGTGGTATTGATCACCGGGTAGCGGTGGCCGAACGGTAGCCACGCCCATGCTGTGTGGCGGTCGATGGCGGTGACCAGTGCCGGGCCCTCGGCGTGCAGGCCACGGGCGAGCGTCCGCGCCTGGGTGTCCAGGAGGTTCAGGGTGCTCGGTTGCTCATGGCCGGGGCGCCACAGGATGAGAGCCAGATGGGTTTGGTCGAGCTGGTAGCCGGTCTCGGTCTCGAAGGCAGTTGTATCGGCTGTGTCCACGGACAGCACGGCGTACACGGTGGAGGAGTGCACGCTGCCGCGGGCGTTCGTCCACCGGCTGCGCTCAGCCTCGTAGGCGTCCAAGACGTGGAGGGTGATCCATTCGACGTAGGTGTAGATGATCTCGGTGAGCCTCTTGACGACGGCGAGCGCGAGTGGCGCAGGCAGGCGGAGGCGATCGATCTCATCGTGGCAAATCCGCAGCATGTCGTTCTGGCCCATGTGGTACGCGCGTACCAGCGAATGGGACGGAACTTCGCGCTGGGCGAGTCGTAATGCGTTTTCGACGGCCGCGGTGGTGGGTTGCAAATGGTCGACGAGAATATCGTTGGCTAAGACATGGATGAGGGTGGTGACGTTGCCGTGCACACTGGCCTCGAACATCTCCACCAATCGTGGGTCGTTGTCGAGGTGGTCGACTTCTCGCGCAATCATGGCGCTCATCGCCTGGGCGATCTCCCGTTCGCGCGACTTCAGCGTGCGTGCGATGTCCGCTATGACCGCGACGGCATCGTCCATGGCCGGGACCTGGGACAACTGGCGCTGATGGGGCGGGCTGGGAAAGGCGGTCATAGGTGCGCCTCCTGCGTGACTCGCGAACGAGGAGGTGTCCGCGGATGCCGCAGTGCCGAACTTCGCCGACTGCGGTGGATGACGGTCGACTGTCTCCGCCAGTCGACCTTCGACACCGTGCCGGGATACGCGGACGGCTGCGGCGAGCCATCGGGCTCGCCGACGACGACAACGGCTGTGATCACGTCCGCCGAACCTCGGCGGTCGAGGATGCGGGGTCGTGCATAGAGACTCCTGCAGATCGGTCTGGTTGAAGACCGGGTCGGTATGCGAGTCCAACACCCACTCCACGTCGCATGGAATCGGGCTGTTGGGCAACCAGAGCTGTTCGGCGACCGCGTCGGCGACCCGGTCGGTGCCGGTCTCGATCGTTCCGAGTGCGGCGTCGATGACATTATCGCGTTGGGTAGTGTTGCGCATGGGCTGAGATTCGATCAAGGCGACCAGGAATTCACTTGGCGCAAAAATGGCAGCGGCGTAGGGTGGCGGCAATCAGCCATTCGCCGCGTAGATGGTTGTCGCCGAAGTCGAAGGCGACCAAGCTGCTGCAGCTGAACTCGGCCTCTCGCAGCACGTACTTGTCGATGTCGGGACGGACGCTGCGGAGCATGGGGGATAGAAGTTCCCGGCCTTGGGAGTGCATGGCCCGGAACCCGAGTGGCTGGTGCATGGCTACGTCGGCGACGTCGGGCGGATAGCTGGTCAGGAGTTGAGTGCGGGTAATCGGGGCGGGCCAGGGTATGAACTGGTTCATTTCGTCCTCGGCGCATGATTCCGCCGATATAGAGGAAGGGCAATTTGACTATATAGACAGTGTGAACCATTTTCGGTGCGCTGAACCCGCATTCGACCCAGTGTGTGGTAACTACGCACATCCGGCCCACGAGGGGTCGTTGCTGGAACGTCGGCGGGTCGACCGGCGGAAGATCTCCTGTGGTGAATCCCATATTTCCTCCTCAGGAGACCGCGAGCGCAAAAGTAATTCATGGAAAAGAAATTCGGATGGCGTCTGTGCCGCCGAAACGGCCACATCGAGGGGGCCGCGAAGGGCCCGAACCGCTCGGTGAACTCTCGGACATCCTTGTCCAGGCATATACGGATCACCCGATTCGGAAGCGCGTTGCCATGTGAAATGTTTAATGGTCGCAGCCGTGACCTCGACCATTTTCGAATTGCTATGGAGTATGAGGATAATGGCCGTCTCCAAGGTCGGAAAGGTCCTGAGGGCACACACTTTCGGGCTGGCTTTGTGCTTTCTGCACACCCGTCGCCTGGGTGGTGCGGGGTCATCATGTCGAGTGTGAGGTCGAACGTGCGTGTCGATCACGCTCGGGCCTGCGGCCAGATTGCGAACGGAACACATTGTCGCACAAGCTCGTTCGCGTTCATGGGAGTTCCGCACGAGCTGATCCGGGGTGCCGCGGCGCGGGCCGTTGAGGGTGGCTCCAGGCCGCCATGACCGCAGTCGTGCTCGACCGGTACGTCGATCTGGCGACGACACCAGCAAGAAGCAAAGCTGGGCGGAGAACCGGCACCAATTATGGAGATTCCGTGCGCAAGCTCCGGGTCTGGGATGTGAGAGTATCGCTCGAGCGAGGCTTGCCAATTCGACGGATAACGGAGCAGCGATGGTATCGGACCCACTTAAGTCCTGGCATGACGGGCTCTTCTTTCTCCTGCTCGGCCTGAGCGATAGAGACCTGAAGGACAGTGGGGTCCGGCTCGATTACTCGCGGCACTCCTTTGCAGAGTTGGAGCAAGAGATCCTGAAGCGCTTCGCCTCACCGAACGACCTGGAACGGATTGCGCCGCCAGAGACCCTCAACGGCCTGACCGCCTATGTCGGTGAGACCCTCATGCGCGCGGCGGGAGGGAAGTGGTCCTGGGGACAGAACCGACCAGCACTCCGAAGGGGGGACGGGCCGGTCGTGTGCGCGGATCCCGCGCTCGCGCTGGCGCCGGTCGCGCCATTGGATCTCGTGATCGACGCCGTGGCCGCCCGATCCGGCGACCGGCTGACCCAGGCCTTCGATCGCTGGTTGCGCGCTGTCGCCGCCCACCGTGCCACGGACCCGTCGTGGCGGCCGGAAAAGGAGCGGACGATGGCGGACGATCCGAAAGAGGAAACAGACGCTCTCCGAGCCTGGCTGGACGAACAGGAGGCGGGATTCCCGGCATGGGTGGCCGACTATGGTGCCGACCTCGTATGGGACTTCGACCCCGCGACCCTTCCGGTTCTCGAGGAGGTGCTACGCGGGTCCGTGCCGTCCCCCGCCGAACTGGGCGGGCCGGAGCGCAGAAGGTTCAGGGACGGTGCGGCGTGGTACCTCGGCGAGACATTCCGACGGCACCTAGGCGGAAGGTGGACCAAACTGCAGAAGGCGGGTAACCGGAACTTCCCGTTCGTCAAAGACCTCGGACCGCGACAATCCTTCCGGATCACACCTGTGCTGGCCTTGGAATCCGCTATCGCGGAACCCGCTTCCCTGTCCAAGCGCTTCGTGAAAGTGTCGGAATCCTAGGGCGGGCATACTCGAGTCGGTTGAGAGCGGCCATCATCCCGCCCTCAACCGACTTCGAGACACGCCCTGGTCGTCTCGCCCCACGGCGGTCGGAATCGCAGGCCGAAGAGGCCGCCATCCTCGCCATGATCGGTCAGGCGTTGCGGCAGAACGAAGTCGTCGCCGCGCAGCAGTCGTCCGGCAACGGGCACCCGGTGATCGTCGCCACCGCGGCGTCGCTCCATCGGTCGGTCTCAGAGAGCGGCGATCCCGTCGATGGTGCCGCGCTTGGTTTCGCGGCAGTGGAGGAAGCGGGACGTATCGGGTCGGCGCGGCTCGCAGGCGACATCCGGGCGATCCATGCCGCCTCGAGTATCGATCACGCAGACGTTCAGGCTTTGCGTAGCAGCGCAGGGCAGCTAGTTGGGATCGACGGGAGCGCAACCAGCCGCAGCTTCGAATCGCCATGTGGCACCGCGTCCGCACTTATCCGGACGCCGATACGCATCGGCTGCTTGCCGAAGAATGCCGGCTGCTGCCGAAGAACTCGGAATGGATCCGTCGGCGAAGCTCAACGATCTGCAGCAGGGCATTCTCCTGAGCTGAGCGTGCCGCGCAGTGGCCGGATGCTGATCACACCCTCAGCCTCTGCGGCTGCCGTTTCGGTGATCCGCAGAAACCCCGCGGTCAGGCCGAGAGCGCGTGCGGTTCGGCGATCGCCGTGTGATAGCGGTCCAGGATGACGTCGGTGAGGGCCGGGTGTGGGCCGAGGACGTCGGCGTGGATCGCGTGCGGCGCCGCGCCGACCAGGCGGTCGGTCAGCCGGCCGGGGGCGAGGAACCAGGGCGCGACGAAAACGCGGCCCGCGCCATCGGCACGCAGTGCCGCAATGGCCTCGGCCACCGACGGTTCGGTGGTGGCGAAGCAGATCTCGGTGCGCCATCCGGTGAGCGCGGCGAGCCGACCGGCCACCTCGGCGGTGCGCGCATTGGCGGTGGCCGAGGACGAGCCGACCGCCGCGACCGCTATGCCGAGGCGACGATCCGCCAAGGGGTGCACGGCATCTCGCGCGGAGCAGGCGGCCAGGACGCGATCCCGCAATGCGGCGATCAGTCCGATGTCCGGGCCGAGTACGTCGGCCTGGGTCAGCCGCAGCTGCGGCTGACGGGCACGGGCCGTATCGAGCAGACCGGGCAGGTCCACTCTGGCGTGGAAGGCGCTGCCGAGCAGCAGCGGCGTCACCACCGCGTGCCTGTGTCCCTGGGCCGCGACACCATCCACGACCTGCTCGACCGAGGGCGCATTGAGATCGAGGAAGGCGAGCCGGACATCGATATCCGGGCGTGCGGCCGCGACGGCGGCGACGACCGCCGACACCGTCGCCGCCGACCGCGGATCACGACTGCCGTGGGCCACTGCGATCAGCGCGGGCGGCTTCGAGGCGGTCACACCACCGATCATGGCGGGTGGGTAGCCGAGCCAGGTGGTCGCATAACCCGATCGGGCGGTAACCCGGACTGCCGCGGCGCCGGATGGCGCCGGGCCGGACCGGCGCACGGTCGGCGCGGCGCCGAAGGGGGCTTGCGTGGGCGGCATCTCAGGCTCCGGCGCCGACCTCGACCGCGGTCAGCACATCGCCGACCAGTCCGGCGGCCAGCGTATTTCCGCCGGACGGGTCGATCAGCAGGAAGCTGCCGGTGTGTCGGTTCACCCGGTAGTCGTCGGCCGCGATCGGCTCGGCGACCCGCACCGAGATGCGCCCGATGTCGTTGAGCGCCAACGACTCCGGATTCGGGTCGGCGGCGAGGCGCTGCTCGTCGAAGCGCTCGAGGAGAGTGCCGACGATCGCCTGGGTGGTTCGGGTGCCGTGCTTGAGCAGCAGGCGTGCGCCGGGTCGCAACGGCTTGTCACCCAGCCAGCAGACGGTCGCGTCGAACGTGTCGATCGGCTCCGGCGCGTCGGCGACCGAGGCGATGATGTCGCCGCGCGAGACGTCGACCTCGTCGGCCAGGATCAGTGTGACGCTGCGGCCGGTCTGCGCGACCGCGAGCTCGCCGTCCGGGGTGTCGATTCGCTCGACGGTGGTGCGGATACCGGAGGGCAGCACGACGATCTCGTCGCCCGGCGCGACCGTGCCCGCCGCGATCTGTCCCGCGTAGCCGCGGTAGTCCGGGTATTCGGAGGTGCGCGGCCGGATCACGTACTGCACCGGGAACCGGAGTCCCAGTGCGTGATTGCCGGTACTGTCGGCGTCGACCGGTACCGACTCCAGATGCTCGATCAGCGAGGGACCGCTGTAGTACGGGGTGTTGTCCGAGCGAGTGGCGATGTTGTCGCCGTGCAGCGCCGATACCGGGATCTCCAGCACGTCCTCGCTCGACCAGCCCAGCCTGCCGGTGAGTTCGGTGAACTCCGCGGAGATGTCGGCGAACACGGTGGCGGCGTCGTCGACCAAGTCGATCTTGTTCACCGCGAGCACCAGCTTCGGCACGCCGAGCAGCGCGAGCACCGCGGCGTGCCTGCGGGTCTGCTCGATGACGCCCTTGCGCGCGTCGACCAGCAGGATCACCAGCTGCGCGGTGGACGCGCCGGATACGGTGTTGCGGGTGTACTGCACGTGCCCGGGGGTGTCCGCGAGCACGAAAGAACGCCGCGGCGTAGCGAAGTAGCGATAGGCGACATCGATGGTAATGCCCTGTTCGCGTTCCGCGCGCAGCCCGTCCACGAGCAGCGAAAGATCAGGTGTGGCAAGACCTTTGTCCACCGACGCGCGCGTGACGGCGTCGATCTGGTCGGCCAGTACGGATTTCGTGTCGTAGAGCAGGCGTCCGACCAGAGTGGACTTGCCGTCGTCGACAGAACCGGCGGTGGCCAGCCTCAATAGGTCGGACATGTCAGAAATAACCCTCTCGTTTGCGGTCTTCCATCGCGGCCTCCGACACTCGGTCGTCCCCACGAGTCGCACCGCGTTCGGTCAGACGAGACGCGGCGACCTCGGCGAGGATCGCGTCGTTGTCGGCTGCTTCGGAAAGAATGGCGCCGGTGGACGATCCGTCACCGACGGTGCGGTAGCGCACCGACCGGGTCTGCAGCACCTCGCCGTCGCGCGGGCCGCCCCACACTCCCGGCGTCATCCACATGCCGTCGCGCTGGTACACCGGACGCTCGTGCGTGTAGTAGATGCTCGCCAGATCGATGTCCTCGCGGGCGATGTAGCGCCAGATGTCCAGCTCGGTCCAGTTGCTCAGCGGGAATACGCGCACATGTTCGCCCGGTGCGTGCCGCCCGTTGTAGAGGTTCCACAGCTCCGGGCGCTGCCGCTTCGGGTCCCACTGTCCGAACGCGTTGCGCAGTGAGAAGATCCGCTCCTTGGCGCGCGAGCGCTCCTCATCGCGACGGCCACCGCCGAATACGGCGTCGAAGCGGTTCTCGCTGATCGCGTCCAGCAGCGGGACGGTCTGCAGCGGGTTGCGGATGCCGTCGGGACGCTCGGTGAGCCGCCCGTCGGCCAGATAGTCCTCCACCTTGGCCACGTACAGGCGCAGGCCGTAGCGCTCGACCACCTTGTCCCGGAACTCGAGCACCTCGGGCAGGTTGTGCCCGGTATCCACGTGCAGCAGCGCGAATGGCAGCGGCGCGGGCCAGAAGGCTTTGAGCGCAAGGTGCAGCAGCACGGTGGAGTCCTTGCCGCCGGAGAACAGGATCACCGGCCGCTCGAACTCGCCCGCCACCTCGCGGAAGACGTGGATCGACTCGGACTCCAGCGCGGCGAGCGTGTCGAAATCGCTGATGCCGAGGAAACGTTCGCTTGGGATGGTTTCGGTCATGCTGTGTCCCTCTCTGCATGCCCGAGGTGCCCTGCGTGGTTACGCATGCTGCCTCCTCCGGGCCCTGACTCGGTCATGCTGTGTCTTTCTTTGCATGCCCGAGGTGCCCTGCGTGGTTACGCATGCTGCCTCCTCCGGGCCCTGACTCGGTCATGCTGTGTGCAACCCGCATTCGGTCTTGGCGAGGCCGGCCCAGCGGCCGCTTCGCGGATCGGATCCCGCCTCCGGCTTTCGTGTGCACGGAGCGCAGCCGATAGACGGATATCCCTCCTCCACCAGGGGATTGACCAGGATGCCGTGCTGTTCGATAAAGTCCTGCATCTCGTCGTCGGACCACGGCGCGATCGGGTTGATCTTCACCAGCCCGAACGCCTCGTCGAACGAGATGAGCGGCGCGTTCGCCCGCGTCGGCGCCTCGACCCGGCGGATGCCGGTGACCCAGGCGTTGTACCCGGCGAGCGATTTCTGCAACGGGGCGACCTTGCGCAGCCGGCAGCACTCGTTCGGCTCGCGGGCGAACAAATCCATGCCCAGCAGCCGATCTTGTTCGGCAACAGTGTGTTCTGGGCGGACGTCGATCACGTTCACCCCGTACACCACCTCTACCGCGTCCCTCGTGCCGATGGTCTCGGCGAAGTGGTAGCCGGTGTCTAAGAAAAGCACCGACAGCGCCTCCGATTTGTCCTTATGGACCTCGGCGGCCAAGTGCACCAGCACGCCGTCCTGCATGTTGGAGGCGACGATGTAGCTCGCACCGAAGGTGTCTTCGGTCCACTGCAGGAGTTCGCTCGCCGAGGCGCCGTCGAGCTCGGCCGCGCCGCGTGCGGCGATGGCTCGTAGCTCGTCTTCGGACAGCTTTTCCGCGAGTTGGGTTGTCACAATTGATCTCCCGTCGAGACTTATTTCAAGTCGGCTTCGTCGGCGCGAACCGCCCACTGGGCGAATCGCTCACCGTCCTCGCGGTGCTTGACGAAGTTGCGCACCACGCGCTCGATGTAGTCACCGAGTTCGCCGCTGGTCACCTTGTGCTGGCGCAGCTTGCGCCCGAAGGCGCTGTCGAAGCCGAGGCTGCCACCGAGGTGAACCTGGAAACCCTCCACGTGATTCCCGGTGCCGTCGTCGACCAGCTGGCCCTTGAATCCGATGTCGGCGATCTGCGACCGGGCGCACGAGTTCGGGCAACCGTTGATGTTGATGGTGATCGGGACATCCAATTGCGCGTTGAGATCCGCGAGCCGCTCCTCCAGTTCGGGCACCAGCACCTGGGATCGCTTGCGGGTCTCGGCGAAGGAGAGCTTGCAGAACTCGATGCCGGAGCAGGCCATCAGGTTCCGCCGCCACAGCGACGGGCGGGCCTGCAACCCGAGCGGTTCCAGCTCGTCGATCAGCGCGTCGACCATGTCGTCGGCGACGTCGAGCACGATCAGCTTCTGGTATGGGGTGAACCGGATGCGGTCGGAGCCGATCCGCTCCACCGCGTCGGCGACCTTGGTCAGGACGGTGCCCGACACGCGGCCCGCGATGGGGGAGAAGCCGACGGCGTTGAGCCCATTGCGCAGCTTCTGCACGCCGACGTGGTCGATCGGCTTGGTCGGCTGCTCCGGCGCGGGACCGTCGATCAGCTTGCGCTTCAAGAACTCGTCCTCGAGCACCTGACGGAACTTCTCGATGCCCCAGTCCTTGACCAGGAACTTCAGTCGCGCCTTGGTTCGGAGGCGGCGGTAGCCGTAGTCGCGGAACAGCGAGACCACGGCCTCCCACACGTCGGGGACCTCTGCCAGCGGCACCCACACACCGACCCGCTGCGCCAGCATCGGGTTGGTGGACAGCCCGCCACCGACCCACAGGTCCAGACCGGGGCCGTGCTCCGGGTGGACCACACCCACGAACGCGACATCGTTGATCTCGTGCACCACGTCCTGCTGGCCGGAGATCGCGGTCTTGAACTTGCGCGGCAGGTTGGAGTACTCCTTCTTGCCGATGTAGCGGCGCACGATCTCGTCGATCGCGGGCGTCGGGTCGATGATCTCGTTCAGCGACTCGCCGGCCAGCGGGGAACCGAGTACCACGCGCGGGCAGTCGCCGCATGCCTCGGTGGTTTTCAGACCGACCGCCTCGATCCGCTTCCAGATCTCGGGGACGTTCTCCACCTCGATCCAGTGGTACTGCACGTTTTCGCGGTCGGAGAGGTCGGCGGTGTCGCGAGCGAATTCGGTGGAGATCTGGCCGAGCGTGCGCAACTGCGCGACGTTCAGCGCGCCCGCGTCGCAGCGGATGCGCATCATGAAGTACTTGGCCTCGAGGAGGTCGATATTCTCGTCGCCGGTCCAGCTGCCGTCGTAGCCCTGCTCGCGCTGGGTGTAGAGACCCCACCAGCGGAACCGGCCGCGCAGGTCACCCTTGTCGATGCCGTCGAAGCCGGTCTTGGCGTAGATGTTCTCGATCCGGGCGCGGACGTTGAGCGGGTTGTCGTCTTTCTTGGATTGCTCGTTCGGGTTCAGCGGCTCGCGGTAACCCAGCGCCCACTGGCCCTCGGCCTTGCGGCGCACGGGTTTGCCGGCGCGGGCACGTGGCCCGGCGGCCGCCGCGGGACGCGGGCGGTCCGGGCGGACGCGGCGTTCGGAGGCGGGGCGTTCGGGGCGCGCGTGGTGCCCCGGCCGGGGTTCGGGCTGCTCGGTCGGACCGGCGCCGGTGCTCGACGTCATTAGGGTCGCTCCTGCGGGGTGGGTGGTACATCCGTCGTGAGGGCGTGAGGGGCTGACTCACGCCTGCGGTGTCAGCGGGCCGATGAAGTCGGTCTCGGGAATCGCCGGGGAGACCCGGACTGGGGCGCCGCTGAGCTACCGGGGGGAACCGGGCAGACAGCAGGCGCTACAGACGCGCTTGTAGTCGACGTGGCGACGTGCCACAAGCCGTACTCCCAAAACGCGCATGGGAGTCATTGTGCCACGTCAGCAAGGGCCTTCCGACCCCGCCGCCATATTTTCCGCAATTTCGAGGGAAATTCCCTGGACTGTCGACCTGATTTGTGACGGCAGTCATAGTTCCGGTGCCGAACGAGGCTCGTGATAGGCCCTGTGGTCGGCTGTGACGCCGCGCACGCCGCTTGACCTGAAGTGTGCTCGAGGTAGCAGGCTCATCTGCCATGAGTACTTCAGTCGCCGATACCGACGCTATCCGGGCGGTGGTCGCCGCCGTCGAACACGCCCAGCAGCACGAACTCGTCGACGAGTTCGTCGCCCTGTTCCGAGCGGACGCGATCTGGACCACCGGGCACGGCAAGCGCCTCTACGGCCGTGCGGCCATCGCCGAATTCACCGCCGAGGTACTGCCCGGGGCCACCGCGCACGGCAAGGCGACCTACGAGGTCGAGCACATTCTGTTCATCCGCCCCGATGTGGCGGCGGTCAAGGTGCGCCAGCGCTACTTCACCAACGACGGCGGACTGGACAGCGAGGGCAGCCCGATGTACGTGATGTCCGAGGAGGACGGCCGCTGGCTGCTCACCGCCAACCAGAACACTCCGGTCGTTGCGGACTGAGCCGCTCCCGGTTCGCGATGAGCCCGGTGCGCTACGCAAGGCGGTTCGCGGGTGGGTCGCCCCCTTCGGGACGCTACTCGAGTCCGTTCGGCGGGCGGCGGTCGTTCCAGGGTGTGCCACGGGCCCGCCCACCGGTGCGGCCGCGACGACGTTCACACTGGATAGGTGAGTTCTTCCGCCGTCGCCCCCTCGAGCGCCGACCTCTCCGCGCCGGTGCTGCGTGATTTCGGACATGGGCCGTTCGGCGTCTATGTGCACGTTCCGTTCTGCGCGACGCGGTGCGGATACTGCGACTTCAACACCTATACCGCGGGTGAGCTCGGCACGTCGGCGTCGCCGCAGTCCTGGCTGGAGGCATTGCGTGGGGAGTTGGCCACGGCCGTGCGGGAGTTCGCGGCGTTGCCGACTCCGACCCCGGAAGTGGCCACGATCTTCGTCGGCGGAGGGACGCCCTCGCTGCTGGGCGGCGACGGCCTCGCCGCGGTGCTCGCCGCGGTGCGCGGCGAATTCACCCTCGCCGTCGACGCCGAGGTGACCACGGAATCCAATCCGGAATCCACCTCGCCGGAATTCTTCGAGCGCATCCGGGACGCCGGGTTCACCCGGGTCTCCTTGGGCATGCAGTCCGCCGCGGCGCACGTGTTGAAGGTGCTCGACCGGACGCACACCCCCGGCCGCGCGGTCGCTGCCGCCCGCGAGGCGCGCGCCGCCGGCTTCGAGCACGTCAACCTGGACTTGATCTACGGGACACCGGGCGAGACCGACGCGGATCTCGACGCCAGCCTGGACGCGGTGCTCGGCGCGGGCGTCGATCACGTCTCGGCCTACTCGCTGATCGTGGAGGACGGCACCGCCATGGCCCGTAGGGTGCGCCGCGGCGAACTGCCCGCGCCCGACGACGATGTGCTCGCCGCACGCTATGAACGCATCGATGCCCGGCTCGGCGCGGCCGGGCTCGGCTGGTATGAGGTATCGAACTGGGCCGCGGGCGCCGGCGCGGTCTGCCGGCACAACCTCGGCTACTGGGACGGCGGCGACTGGCTCGGCGCGGGGCCCGGCGCGCACAGTCACGTGGGGGGAGTGCGCTGGTGGAATGTGAAACACCCGGCACGTTACGCGGACCGGGTCGCCGAGGGAGGGTTGCCCGCAGCGGGCTGGGAGGCGCTCGGTGCCGACGAGCGTTATCTGGAGCGCGTCATGCTCGCCGTCCGGCTGCGTACCGGTCTGCCGCTGTCCGAGCTCGACGCGTCCGGGACGGTCGCGGTGGATCGGGTCGTGGCCGACGGCCGCGCGTACCGGTCGGGTGATCGGCTGGTGCTCACCGATCGCGGTCGGCTGCTCGCCGACGGTGTGGTCCGAGAACTGCTGAGCTAGCCGTACCGACCACGGACGTCGATGCGGTGCGGCCGGCTGATCCGGCGAAGACCTCCGGATGAAATGTGAGTCGGGCGCCGCCGACGAGATGAGAACTCGCATAACGGTGTTCCGTGCGGTCGGGTGCCGCGCCGAGTACCCGGTCCGGTGCCAGGATTCGGCGATTCGATGAAGTGCCCGTTCGGTTCGGGTATCGCGGTGCTGGCGAGCCTTGTAGGCTTCGACCAACCCCAAGGAGACTCATGGCGTCGGCACGACACATCACCCTTATCCATGAACCGGGCGAGTTCGCCGAGGCGAGGAAAGCGGAGAAAGCGGAAAACGCGCGCCAGAGCGCCGTCGCCGCCCGTACCGTCGCCAGCTACGCGGAGAACGCCGCCGACTGCCAGTCACTACTGGCGATGCTCGGCCTCGACGCCCTCGCGGGCAAGCAGGCGAAGGTCTGCGATCGCGGCTAGTTCGCCGCTACGGCTCGCCCTCGGCCGTCGCGACCCGCCGCCATTCCCGCGGCGACAGTCCGTAGGCGGCGCGGAAGCGCCGAGCGAAATGTGACGGATCGCGAAAACCCCAGCGCCGCGCGATCATCGAGATTGTTCGGTGCATATGGTCCGGCTTGGTCAGATCCGTGCGCACCCGGTCGAGCCGCTGGCTGATGATCCACTGTTCGAGGCTGTACTCCGCGTTCGCGCAGATCTTGTACAGCTGCCGGACCGACATATTATGCGCCCCGGCGATTTTTTCCGCACCGAGGTCGGGATCGGCCAGGTTGCGTCGTACATAGGCGCGAATCCGGGACAGCAGGAGGTCCGAGGGGACCATGGCGCCGTTGCCGTCGTCGCTTCCCGCCGACAACAACAGCCCCCGGATCAATTCGATACTGGCACAACCGGACAGCGCGGCCGCCGGGTCGGCGCTGAGTGCGTCGCCGTCGGTCGTCAGCTGAACGATGTGGTTGGCCACCAGCCGATAGTGCGGGCTGTCCTGCACCCGGGTCGTGGCCTGACGGATCAGATCGGCAGGCAGGCCGAGCTGGTCGAGCGGCACGTGCAGACAGGTTGATGCGCCCTCGCCGTGCCAGCCGAAGCCATAGGGTGCGTTCAGGTCCATGACGTGCAGTTCGCCCGGCCGGACTACGCGCTGGACGCCGGCCTGCTCGTACCGCCCGTCGCCCGCCTGCTGCACGGCGACAGCAAGCATCGGCGCAGGTGAGGTACGCACTTGCTTCGGCGTGCGGATCAGCTGGATGCCGGTGGTGCGCGCGCGGAAGATGCTGGCCTCGCCGAACTGCCACACGTCGAATGTGGCGTGCACGCCCTCCTCCGGCGGATCCAGAACGACGTGGGACGGGACCGACGCCTCCTGCATCGCGGCAGCCACCGCGTCCACCCGCTGGTGCGGCGCGATGGTGTCCGAATTGAACACGACCGTCATGACAGCCTCCATCGCAATGGGGACAGATCCGGCAATCGTCGCACGTCCAAGGCCGATCGGGTCGTGCATTCTCAGCCGAGGATCGTGCACGGACAGTCATTTTTCCAGCCACCGCCCGTCATACGCTGTCGAACGGAGTTCCACGTCGGTGGATTCCCGTTCGCCCGAGGAGGCCAGGTGTCGCGACCACAATCACGCCCGGTGGTGTTCATTCACGGCTTGTGGATGCACAGCAGCAGCTGGGCGCCCTGGCTCGAACTGTTCGACAGCGCCGGCTACCAGGCGTCGGCCCCGGGGTGGCCGGGCGATGGTGTGACGCCGGAGGCGACCAGGAAGAATCCCGCGGCGCTGAACAACCGCGGCATCGCCGAGGTCGCCGATCACTATGCGGAGTTCATCTCCACGCTGCCGATGCCGCCGGTCGTCATCGGGCACTCCTTCGGTGGGATGATCGCGCAGAAACTGCTCGGCACCGGCTTCGCCAGCGCGTGTGTGGCGATCGCGCCCGCGCAGTTCAAAGGGGTGCTGACGCTGCCGCTCGTGCAGCTGCGCAACGCACTGCCTGTCCTCGGCCGCCCGTGGCTGCGTACCAAGACGTGGTCGCACACCGCCGAGAGCTATCACCGCGCCTTCGCCAACGCCGTGTCCCGTACGGAGTCCGACCAGCTGGTCGCCGACTACGCGATCCCAGCGCCGGGACGGCCGCTGTTCCAGGCGGGTCTGGCCAATTTCGTGCCGCGCAGCGAGGCGACGGTGGACACGCGTAGTGAGCGAGGCCCACTGCTGATGTTCGCGGGCGGGCTCGACCGCACCGTCCCGGAGGCCACCGTGCGGTCGGCCTACCGGATCCAGCGCCGCAATCCGGCGGTGACCGAACTCGTGGTGCTCGCGGATCGCGGGCACTCCATGCCCGCCGACCATGGCTGGCGCGAAATCGCCGACACCGCAGTGGAATTTCTCGCCAGGAACCTGTAGTCCATCCGTTCCAGACAGAAGGAGCTTCCGCATGCCGACGATCACGACGACCGATGGTGTCGAGATCTACTACAAGGACTGGGGTTCGGGACGTCCCGTGGTGTTCAGCCACGGCTGGCCGCTGAACGGTGATGCCTGGGACAACCAGATGAACCTGGTGGCGAGCAACGGCTACCGTGCCATCGCGCACGATCGCCGCGGTCACGGCCGCTCCGGTCAGGTGTGGGATGGACATGACATGGACCACTACGCCGACGATCTCGCCGCGGTGATCAACGAGCTCGAGCTCACCGACGCGGTGCTGGTGGGGCACTCGACCGGTGGCGGCGAGGTCACCAGGTACCTGTCCAGGCACGGCACCGCCCGGGTTACGAAAGCGGTTCTGCTCGGCGCCGTTCCGCCGCTGATGCTGCGGACCGACGCCAATCCGGAGGGGCAGCCGATCGACGTCTTCGACGGGATTCGAGCCGGTGTCGCCGCTGACCGATCGCAGTTCTACAAAGATCTCACCGCTGCCTTCTACGGCGCCAACCGCGCGGGATCGACTGTCTCGCAGGGGATTCGGGATCACTTCTGGTTGATGGGCATGCAGGTCGGACTCAAAGGAGCGCTCGACTGCGTCAAGGCGTTCGCCGAAACCGATTTCACCGCGGAGCTGCCCAATATCGACATACCGATTTTGGTCGCACACGGTGACGACGACCAGATCGTCCCGTTCGTTGCCGCCGCCCCCAAAACCGCGAAGCTACTCCCGCGGGCACAGCTGAAAGTGTATCCTGGTGCCCCGCACGGCCTTTGCGGCGACTACGAACAGGCATTCAACGCCGACCTGCTCGACTTCCTGACAAGCTGAGAAGGGCGGACACCCTATGAAGCGCAGACATATCGTGCGCGGAGTCTTGGCGGCGCTCGCCATCACGCTCGCCGCCGTGTCCGCAGGGCCCGCACAGGCGGCGCCGCTGCCCACCATCGTCCTGGTCCACGGCGCCTTCGCCGATACCACCAGCTGGGACGGTGTCGCCGCCCTGCTGCGCGACCGCGGCTATCCCGTGGTGACGCCGGACAATCCGCTGCGCGGACCGGCCAGGGACGCGGCCGCCGTCCAGCGCGCGCTGGACCTGATCTCGGGCCCCGTGGTGCTGGTCGGCCACTCCTACGGCGGCTTCGTGATCAGCAACGTGCACGACCCGAAAGTCGAGTCCTTGGTCTACATCGCCGCTTTCGCACCGGTGCAGGGCGAGGTTGCCCAGGCCGCCCTCGACCCGATCCGGTTCCCGGGCAGTCAGCTGTGGCCGCCCGCGCTCCAGGCGGCGATCGTCGACGACCCCGGGGGTATCGCGGGCAAGAACATCGACGGCTATGTGGCTCCCGCCAGCTTCAACGCCGTTTTCGCCCAGGATGTCGGCCCCGCGACCGCCGCCGACATGATCGCCCACCAGCACTCCATCGCGTTGGCGGCCAACCTCGAACCTTCCGGCCCGCCTTCGTGGTCCGGTACCCCCAGCTGGTACCTGGTGTCGGGCGCCGACCGCGTGATCCCACCGTCGTCCCAGCGCTATATGGCCCAGCGGATGGGCGCGCACAGCAGCGAGATCAACGCCTCGCACGCCTCGTTGGTCTCCCGCCCCGGCGACGTGGCCGCCGTGGTCGAATCCGCTGCTCCACGCTGATCGCTCCGCGAAGCGGGACGTAACGATGGGTCTACTCGACCTTTGCCGCGGTCATGTGGCGCTCGGCGGCTCGTCCAGCCGCTTGCGTCGGTGCGGCATGAGGCTCAGGCCGGGGTCTGCAAGAGGTGGTGGCCGCCGGAGCCGAAATGATCCTCGTCAATCCCTTGTTCGACTCGTCCGCCCAGATGGAGCGGCTCGCCGCAGAGGTCATGCCGCACATCGCATGATCCACGTAGCCGGCGAGCCGACCCACCACCAGATCTAGTCGAGTGGCACACCAAGGAGGTCTTCGTTGCCGCGGTCATGTGCTCCTCGTCGCCTCGCCACCGGCCGCGGGATCCGCGTGCGGCGAGTGCCTGTCCACCCGCGCGAACGGGCGATTCGTCGCGAAACAATTAGACTGGATAAACAGACGAACTCGGAATTCACCTGGACTCGTGGGACGGGTGCGGGGCGTCAGCGCCGGAGTGTGGCGTGACCGAAGACGAAAGCGAGGAGGTGGGGCCGATGTCGAGCACCGAGGATCGGCGCTTCGAGGTCCTGCGCGCGATCGTCGCCGACTATGTCGCGACCAAGGAACCGATCGGGTCGAAGTCCCTGGTCGAGCGGCATAACCTAGGTGTTTCCAGCGCGACGGTGCGCAACGACATGGCTGTGCTGGAGGCGGAGGGCTATATCGCGCAGCCGCATACGAGTTCCGGGCGCATTCCCACGGACAAGGGCTATCGCCAGTTCGTGGACCGGATCTCCGAGGTGAAGCCGCTGTCGCCCGCGGAGCGCAGGGCGATCATGGATTTCCTGGAGTCGGGTGTCGACCTCGATGACGTGCTGCGTCGTGGCGTGCGGCTGCTGGCCCAGCTGACCAGGCAGGTCGCCGTCGTGCAGTATCCGACGGTGTCGGCGTCGACGGTCCGGCACATCGAGGTCGTCGCGCTCAATCCCGCGCGGTTGCTGCTGGTGGTCATCACCGATACGGGCCGTGTCGACCAGCGCCTGGTGGAACTCGGTGCGGTGATCGATGACGAGGATCTGGCCGCGCTGCGCGGCATGCTCGGCGGCGCAATGGATGGCAAGCGCCTGGCTGCGGCCTCGGCGGCAGTCGCGGAACTGCCCGAGCACGCGCCGCAGCGACTGCGTGAAGTGCTGATACGGGTGTCCACGGTGCTGGTCGAGACGCTGGTGGAACATCCAGAGGAGCGGCTGGTGCTCGGCGGCACCGCCAACCTCACCCGCAACGTCGCGGACTTCGGATTTCCAGGCTCGCTGCGCGCGGTGCTGGAGGCGCTGGAGGAGCAGGTGGTCGTGCTCAAGCTGCTGGCCGCCGCCCAGCAGCCAGGGACGGTGACGGTGCGGATCGGCGAGGAGACACAGGTAGAGCAGATGCGCGGCACCTCGGTGGTGTCGACCGGCTATGGCGCGGCGGGCGCGGTGCTGGGCGGCATGGGCGTGCTCGGCCCGACTCGGATGGACTACCCAGGAACGATCGCCTCGGTGGCGGCCGTCGCCCGATACATCGGCGAGGTCCTCGCCGAACGCTGACCGCGACACCGACCATCCCCGCCGCTGATAAGCTCGACATTCCGGCCGGATAAAGTTGAGTGCACAAGACTAATGCTGATGTCAGCGTGCGGTGGATGCGGCGCGGGCACCGGCGGCACTGTCGAAACGACCAAGGACTAGAGAACTCAAGTGGCACGGGACTACTACGGACTGCTCGGCGTCGCGAAGAACGCGACCGACCAGGAGATCAAGCGGGCATACCGCAAGCTGGCGCGTGAGCTCCACCCCGACGTCAACCCCGACGAGGCGGCGCAGGCCAGGTTCAAGGAAGTATCGACCGCCTACGAGGTGCTGTCGGATCCGGAGAAGCGCCGCATCGTCGACCTGGGTGGCGACCCGCTGGAATCCGGCGGCGGCGGTGGCGGCTTCAACGGCGCGGGCTTCGGTGGCCTCGGCGACGTGTTCGAGGCGTTCTTCGGGGGCATGGGCGGATCGGGCGCGCCCCGCAAGGCGCGCGGTCGTGTCCAGCCGGGCGCCGACTCGCTGATCCGCACCCGGCTCAGCCTGGCCGAATGCGCGGTCGGCGTGACCAAGCACCTGACCGTGGATACGGCGATCCTGTGCGACATCTGCCAGGGCGCGGGCACGAACGGCAAATCCAAGCCGGTGCGCTGCGAAACCTGTGGTGGCGCGGGGGAAGTGCAGTCCGTACAGCGCTCCTTCCTCGGCCAGGTGCTGACCTCGCGTCCGTGCCCGACCTGCCGCGGCGCGGGCGAGACCATCCCGGACCCGTGCCACAAGTGTGGCGGAGATGGGCGGGTACGAGCGCGCCGCGAGATCGCCGCGCCGATCCCCGCGGGTGTCGCCAACGGCATGCGGGTGCGGCTGGCCGCGCAGGGCGAGGTGGGCCCGGGCGGTGGCCACGCGGGCGACTTGTACGTCGAGATCGTCGAGCAGCCGCACGATGTGTTCGTCCGCGATGGTGACGACCTGCACTGCACCGTCCGGGTTCCGATGGTCGACGCGGCGCTGGGCACCACCGTCGTGATCGACACCATCCTGGACGGCCCCACCGAGCTGACCATCGCACCGGGCACCCAGCCGGGGGAGGTCGCCGTGCTGCGCAGCCATGGCATGCCTCGCCTGCGTTCCGGCGCGCGCGGCGACTTGCTCGCGCACCTGGACATCGTGATCCCGAGCAAGCTGGACAGCAAGCAGGCCGAGCTGCTGCGCACATACAAGGGTATGCGCGAGCGCGAGCGCGCCGAGGTAATGTCGGCGCAGTCCGAGCACAACAGCGGCCTGTTCGCGCGGCTGCGCGCGTCGTTCAGCGGACGTTAGTTGGCCGCGACGGTCTTCTACCTCGACGAAGTGCCCGAACCGGGCGCTGTCGCGGTGCTCGACGGCCCGGAGGGCAGGCACGCCGCCACGGTGCGCCGTATCCGGGTCGGCGAGCCGATCACCCTCTCCGACGGTCGCGGCGTACTCGCCGAATCCGAAGTAGTTGCCGCGCAACGCGATCGGCTCGAGTTGACGGTGCACAACCGGATGGTCGCGGCCCCGGCGGCGCCACGTGTCACCGTGGTCCAGGCGCTGCCCAAATCGGATCGCTCGGAGCTGGCCGTCGAGCTGATGACCGAGGCGGGCGCGGATGTCGTCATTCCATGGCAGGCGGCGCGCTGCGTCGCGAACTGGGAGGGCAAGGCGGCCAAGGCGGTCGACAAATGGCGCGCCGCCGCCCGCTCGGCCGCACGCCAATCCCGCCGGGCATACATCCCGCACGTAGCCGACCTGTACCGCACCACCGACCTGCTCGACCTGGTGCGTACCGCGAAGGCCGACGGCGCGATCATTGCGGCGCTGCACGAATCCGGGACCGCCCGTTTCGCCGAACTGCCGTTCGCCGACACCACCGAGATCATTCTCGTCGTCGGCCCCGAGGGCGGCCTCGACAACACGGAGTTGACGGCTCTGGCCGACGCGGGCGCCCAGGTAACCCTGCTCGGCCCCACTGTTCTGCGCACGTCCACCGCCGCGGCGGTCGCCCTCGGAGCCCTGGGGGCTCTGACCCGGCGCTGGTGAGGTAGCTCAGGCGCCGACCACCCCCGAGTGCCGCGCCGATCCGCGCGAATGAATCGCCAATGCCCACACCAGCATCCCCGCGAGCACGAGCAGAACACCGATTCCACCGACCAAACCGAGCCACCCGCCGCTGGCGTAGGCGATGCCCGCCGCGCCGCCGACGAGCGCGCTGCCCAGGTAGTAGGCGAACAGATACAGCGACGACGCCGCGCCACGGCTGCCCTCCGCCATCACGCTGACCCATGCGCTTGCTGCCGTATGCGCTCCGAAGAACCCGGCGGTGTAGAGCAATACGCCCAGGATCACGGCGCCGAGGTGATCCGGAACCGTCACCGCGAGACCGATGGCCATCAGTCCCACCGACGCCGCGAGCACCTGTTGCCTACCGACCCGATCGGCCAGGTGCCCGGCCGCCGCCGACGCTGCCGTTCCGGCCAGGTACAGCACGAAAACCAGCCCTGCGAGCGCCTCTGGCAGCCCGAACGGCGCCCCGATCAGGCGGTAGCCGAGATAGTTGTAGACCGAGACGAACCCGCCCATCAGCACGAAGGCCAGCCCGAACAGCGCGAGCAGCCCGCGATGGCGCAGCTGTGTCGCGAGATCGCCGAGCACCGTGCGGATTCCGGCGGGTCGTGCGACGAAACCGCGGGACGGCGGTAGGTTCCGGATGAACCACACCGTGCAGGCCGCCGCGGCGACCGAAGCCGCTGCTTCCGCCCATCGCCAGGACGCCAGGTTCAGGGTGAACGCCGGAATCAACCGCCCGGCCAGCCCGCCGATCGTCGTGCCGGCCACATAGGTTCCCATCGCGGCGCCCACTCCGGCGCCGCCAATCTCTTCTCCCAAATAGGCCATCGCCACCGCGAGCACGCCCGCGAGCGAGATTCCTTGCAGTGCTCGTCCGGCGAGCAGCACGCCCAGCGACGGGCTCAGCGGGAGCAGCAGACCGATCGCGGCCGCCGCGACGGCGGAGCCGATCATCACCTTGGTCCGCCCGATACGTGACGACAGCGCGCTCGCCGGAACGCTCGCCAACGCAAGGAAACCGGTGGTGAGCGACACCGCGAGCGCCGCATGCGCCGGTGTGGCGCCGAAGGCCGCTGAGATGCTGGGCAGCAGGGCTTGGGCGCTGTACATGGATGCGAAGGTCGTCAGCCCGGCGGCGAACAGCGCCGTCGTGATCCGGCGCTCGTGCTGGATGTCCCGGGTTTGTGTCGTGGTCATGGGCTCCTCCTGCGGTTCAGGATCGCGACCCGTCGTTCAGAAAGGAAATGAATAATAATGAGAGAGTTCATGCGCTCATCGCATATATGGAGGCCGGGCTGTGCTGGGTGAAGACCTGGAGTGGTTCACGACACTCGCCGAACTGGAGCGGGTCGGCGCGGCGGCCGATCGGCTGCACCTAGCCCAGCCGACGCTGTCGAGAATGCTCGCCCGGTTGGAGCGCAGGATCGGCGTCGAGCTGTTCGATCGACGCGGTAAACGCATTACTCTCAACGAGTTCGGCCGGATCTACTACGAGCACGCCCGCCGCGCGCAGACCGAGCTGGACGGGGCCGCGCAAGCCGTAGCCGATCTGGCCAATCCCGCGAAGGGCGTGGTGCGACTGTCGTTCCAGCATTCCTTCGGCGGGTCGCTCGTGCCGCAGCTGATCGGCGGTTTCCGGCGCGGCTCCGGCCGGGTCACGGTCACCCTGTGGCAAGGGGCGGCCGAGACGGTTACGCAGCGGGTGCTCGACGGCGAGGCTGATCTGGGCATCGTCTCGCCGCGCCCGGCTGTTGCCGGCGTCGGTTGGCGCACTGTGCTGCGCCAACCTCTCGTGCTCGCGGTGCCCGCTGACCACCGGTTGGCCGGGCGCAGGCAGGTCCGGCTCGCGGAGATCGCCGACGCGGAGTTCGTCGCGATGCATCAGGGCTTCGGGATGCGGCGCATCTTCGACGAGCTGTGCGCGGCCGCGGACATCCGGCCGAGGATCGCGTTCGAGTCAAGCGACCTGGTCACCGTGGCCGGGCTGGTATCGGCGGGGTTAGGCGTGGCGATCCTGCCGCGCGAGGACCCGTTGTCGGCGAGCCCACTGTCCGGTCCGGTGACCGTGCCGCTCGCGGACGCGGGCGCCTCCCGCGCGGTCGGGCTGATCTGGCCCGCGGCCGCGATATTGCCGGACGCGGTGCGCCGATTTCGTGATTTCACCGCGGATTGGGCCCAGCGGCGTAGGGGAATCCCGTGATCACGGTCCCTCCGTCAGCGGCTTATCCATTGGGCGGTGTCGGTGGGGCGCGTTAAACTTGCCTCAATACCGCAGCAGTCGAGACCGGAAAGCAGGCTTCAGCCACTTTTGAGAACACAAGGCGAGATCGGCGAACCGACTACACCCGAAGCGGGCATCGGTGGCGGTCACGGTTCGGAGCCCGCAGCGCGCACCGTGCGTTCGAGTATCGAACTCGCTCCCGAATCCGTGTTCCCGTTCCTCGGTTCGGCCGACCAGAATCTGCGCGAACTCGAAGGGCTGCTCGACGCGGACATTCACGTCCGAGGCAATTCCGTAACCCTCACCGGTAAGGCGCCCGATGTCGCGCTGGCTGAGCGAGTCATCGAGCAGCTTGTCGCGCTCACCGGCCGAAATCGAGTGGTCACCCCGGAGGCGGTGCGCCACACCGTGTCGATGCTCACCGAGGGCTCGAGCGAGTCTCCGGCCGAGGTGCTCAGCTTGGACATCCTGTCCCGGCGCGGCAAGACCATCCGGCCCAAGACCCTCAACCAGAAGCGCTACGTCGACGCGATCGATGCCAACACGATCGTGTTCGGCATCGGACCCGCCGGTACCGGCAAAACATATCTCGCGATGGCCAAGGCGGTCCAGGCGCTGCAGTCCAAGCAGGTCAACCGGATCATCCTCACCCGTCCCGCGGTTGAGGCGGGGGAGCGGCTCGGCTTCCTGCCCGGCACGCTGAACGAGAAGATCGATCCATACCTGCGCCCGCTCTACGACGCACTGCACGACATGATGGATCCGGAGGCCATCCCGAAGCTGATGGCGGCCGGTGTCATCGAGGTCGCGCCGCTGGCATACATGCGCGGTAGAACCCTCAATGACTCGTTCATTATTTTGGACGAGGCGCAGAACACCACCGCCGAGCAGATGAAGATGTTCCTCACCCGCCTCGGGTTCGGCTCGAAGATCGTGGTGACCGGTGACGTCACCCAGGTCGATCTGCCGACCGGGGCACGGTCGGGTCTGCGTGCGGCGTCGGAGATCCTCACCGAGATCGATGACATCCACTTCGCGCAGCTCACCAGCAGCGACGTGGTCCGGCATCGGCTCGTCACGGACATCGTCGACGCCTACGAGCGTTTCGAGGCCGAGTCGCGTCCGCAGGTCGCCGCGCATTACGGCGGCAACCGGGCGCAGCGGCGCGCCGCGGGCCGGACGGACCGGCGGTAACTCGTTCCGCCGGGCGGGGCTCCGCTCCCGCCATACGATCACCGGGATCGTAGGCTATTCGGGTGAGTATCGAGATCGCCAACGAGTCGGGTATCGACGTGCCCGAAGAAGACCTGGTCAGTGTCGCACGATTCGTGATCGCCCGGATGGACGTGCACCCGGCCGCGGAGCTGTCGATGGTGCTCGTCGATCTCGACACCATGGCGGACCTGCACATGCGCTGGATGGACCTGCCCGGCCCGACCGACGTCATGTCCTTCCCGATGGACGAACTCGAGCCGGGCGGCCGACCGGACAGCCCCGAACCCGGCCCGTCGATGCTGGGCGACATCGTGCTGTGCCCTGAGTTCGCGGCGGGCCAGGCCCGTAAGGCGGGCCACTCGCTGGATCACGAACTCGCGCTGCTCACCGTGCACGGCGTGCTCCACCTACTCGGCTACGACCATGCCGAGCCGGAGGAGGAGAAGGAGATGTTCGCGCTGCAGGCCCGGCTGCTCGAGGAGTGGTATGAGAGCCTGCGCGAAGCGCGGCGGCGGGCCGAGCTGGCCGCGCGGGACGCGCGGTTGCTGGGTAAGGCGGGCTTCACCACACCGGGTGATTCCCTGGGACCCGCGTGAATTCACAGACCCTGGTTCTGCTCGCGGTCCTGCTCGTCCCGGTGGGCGGGATGTTCGCCGGTGTCGATTCGGCGCTGAACACGATTTCGCCGGCCCGAGTCGAGGACTTGGTGCGCGCCGACCGGCCCGGCGCGGTGCGGCTGACCCGGATCGTCTCCGACCGGGCCCGCTACGTGAATCTCATGGTGCTGCTGCGCATTCTGTGCGAGATCGGCGCCACGGTTCTGCTCGCGGCGGGGCTCATCACGATCTGGGCGGACAATTGGGCGCTGCTGGTCACCGCGCTGGTGATGGTGCTGGTGTCCTACGTGGTGATCGGCGTCGGCCCGCGCACGCTCGGTCGTCAGCACGCGTACTCGATCGCGCTGGCCGCCGCGCTGCCGCTGCAGTTCATCGGCGCGCTGCTCGGCCCGCTCAGCAGGCTGCTGATTCTGCTCGGCAACGCGATCACCCCGGGCAAGGGTTTTCGCAACGGCCCGTTCGCCTCTGAGATCGAGCTGCGCGAGGTGGTCGAGCTGGCAGGCGAGCGCGGCGTGGTGGCCGACGACGAGCGCCGGATGATCCAATCGGTCTTCGAGCTCGGCGACACCCCGGCCCGTGCGGTGATGGTACCGCGCACTGAGATGGTCTGGATCGAGGCGGACAAGACCGCGGCGCAGGCGCTGTCGCTCGCGGTGCGGTCCGGGCATTCGCGTATCCCGGTGATCGGCGAGAACGTCGACGACATCCTCGGCGTGGTCTACCTGAAAGACCTTGTGCCCTATGCGGATCGCAGCCGAAAGGTCCGGGTGCGCGAGGCCATGCGGCCCGCGGTGTTCATGCCCGACTCCAAGCCGCTGGACAGCCTGCTCGACGAAATGCAGCGCAGGCGCAATCATATGGCGGTGCTGGTGGACGAGTACGGCGGCATCGCGGGACTGGTGACCATCGAGGACGTGCTCGAGGAGATCGTCGGCGAGATCGCCGACGAGTACGACATCGACGAGACACCGCCCATCCAGAACCTCGGCGGGGGCCGCTACCGGGTGTCAGCCCGGTTGTCGGTGGAGGACCTCGGCGAGCTGTACGGGCTGGAGATCGAAGAGGAGGACGTCGACACCGTCGGCGGCCTGATGGCACACGAACTCGGCCGTGTGCCGCTGCCCGGTTCGAAGGTCGCGGTGCACGGGCTGGTGCTGCGCGGCGAGGGCCGCGCGGATGCGCGGGGGCGGATGCGGGTGCACACCGTGGTGGTGCGCAAGGCGACCGAAAAGGTCGAGGCCGAGAAATCCAACGGCGACAACCCCAATGGCAAGCGCAAGGCCAATGGATCGGAGCCGGAGACCCCGGCCGATCGTAACGAGGACGGAGACATCGGATGACCGAACTGGATGCCGAGGACAATAAGCTGATAGTGCTGGCCCGTGGCGCGCTCGGCCGCACCGACGGCGCGAGTGGCGCGGCCATCCGCGACACGGACGGACGCACCTACGCCGCGGGCGAGGTGAACCTGACGGCGCTGCGCCTGACCGCGCTGCAAGCCGCGGTGGCCGCCGCGATCTCCAGCGGCGCCGAGGGATTCGAGGCGGCCGTGGTGGTCGGTGGGCGGTTGTCCGACTTCGGCGTCACCGCGGTGCGGGAGGTGTCGGCGGAGGCGCGGATCATCTTCACCGACCGCGACGGCGCGGTGTTCGAGATCGTCGACGATTCCGCCGATGCCGGCGAGGTGCGTGGTGGCTGACCGGTCCGAGGCGCGCGATGACGCCGAATTCCGTTCCGGCTTCGTCTGTTTCGTCGGACGGCCGAACACGGGCAAGTCGACGTTGACCAATGCGCTGGTCGGCGCGAAGATCGCGATCACCTCCTCGCGCCCACAGACCACCAGGCACACCATTCGTGGCATCGTGCACCGAGAGCACACCCAGTTGATCCTGGTCGACACCCCCGGGCTGCACCGCCCGCGTACCCTGCTCGGCCAGCGCTTGAACGACCTTGTGCGCGACACGTATTCGGAAGTCGACGTGATCGCGCTGTGCATCCCCGCCGACGAGAAGATCGGACCCGGCGACCGCTGGATCGTGCAGCAGATCAAGCAGATGGCGCCGAAGACCACGCTGCTCGGCGTGGTCACCAAGATCGACAAGGTGAGCCGGGACCAGGTCGCCGGGCAACTGGTCGCGGTCTCCCAGCTGCTCGGCCCGGACGCGGACGTGGTGCCGGTGTCGGCGGTCAAGGGCGAGCAGGTCGAGGTCCTCGTCGATGTCATCGCCTCGAAGATGCCGGAGGGTCCGGCCTTCTATCCCGACGGTGAGCTGACCGACGAGCCGGAGGAGACGCTCATGGCCGAGCTGATCCGCGAGGCCGCGCTCGAGGGCGTTCGCGACGAGCTGCCGCACTCGCTGGCCGTCGTCATCGAGGAGATCCTGCCCTATGCGGATCGCGACGACATGCTCGACGTGCACGCGCTGCTGTATGTCGAGCGGCCGAGTCAGAAGGCCATCGTCATCGGTAAGGGCGGCTCTCGGCTGAAGGAGGTCGGCACCAACGCGCGCAAGCAGATCGAGCACATCCTCGGCACCCGCATCTACCTGAATCTGCACGTGAAGGTCGCCAAGGACTGGCAGCGTGACCCGAAGCAACTGGGCAAACTGGGCTTCTGACCGGTCCTCACCACCAGGGCGTCGGGCGGTGGCGTTCAGCGCCGGTCCGCGCAACAGGCGGTCGGCATCGGCCGCCTCGGCCAGCGCTCGTTCGCGGCGCACGATCCGGAAGGCGTTGAGCGTGGGCTGCGACGCCTCGATCCGGTCGAGTACGGCGCCGACCGCCGCGGTTGAGGTGATCGTGCCCCGTGCGATCACCGCCGCCAGCTCGGCCAGCCCGAGCTCCTGCGTGTCAGGCGACATCCAGGTCGGATCGGACACCGTCATCTGAGCTCCGTCTCGTCGTTTTCGGTAACCGTAGCGCCGCATTTGGTCAATCGTCCAGATCGGTTTCGCAATATCCGCCCTGGGTAGGAGCGCTTATCTAGACATACATACGGTATGTATGTAACAGTGGACCGGAACTGCGACGACTGGGAGGAACCATGGCAACCAGCACATCACTCGGCCGCACCCATGAGGTGGACTTGGCGGGCGGCCGCATCCGCTACCACGAGACCGGGGAGGGCGCTCCGGTCGTCTTCGTGCACGGCCTGCTCGTCAATGCGGACCTCTGGCGCAAGGTGGTCCCCGCGATCGCCGCCGCGGGCTACCGCTGCATAGCGCCGGATTGGCCGCTCGGCGCACATGAGATTCCGGTCCCCGACGCGGAACTGACCCCGATCGGCGTCGCCGACTTGATCGCCGCGTTCCTCGAGCGCCTCGACCTCACCGACGTGACCCTGGTCGCCAACGACACCGGCGGCGCGATCACGCAGGTGCTGCTCACCCGTGACCGGTCCAGGATCGGCCGCGTCGTGCTCGCGTCGGTCGACAGCTATGAGGGCTTCCTGCCGCAGCCGTTCACGGTGCTCCCGCTGCTGGCGAAGATCCCCGGATCGATGCGCCCGCTGACCGAGGCGATGCGCATCCGGGCGCTACACCGTCTGCCGCTGGCCTTCGGCTTGGTCACCAAGCGGCCGGTGCCACCCGAGATCGCGGACTCCTATCTGCTGCCGAGCCGGAACTCGGCCGCGATCCGAAAAGATCTGCGCCGCTTCCTTCGGTCCGCGCATCGCGGCTACACGCTGGCAGCCGCGAGCCACTTCGCCGACATCGACATTCCCGTGCTGCTGGCCTGGGCACGGGAGGACCGCATCTTCCCGCTCTCGTTCGCCGAACGTCTGGCCGGCGACCTGCCGAACGCGACGCTGAAGCTCATCGACGACTCCTACACCTTCCTGCCGGAAGACCAGCCCGAGTTGCTCACCGAATCGATCCTGGAGTTCACTCGGCTGCATGCCACGCCGTAGCCAGGAAGACCGCTCCCGTGTCACCAGGGCCGCGCTCGAACAGGCCGGCCGCCGCCTGTTCACCGAGCGCGGCTTCGCGGGGACCTCCGCCGAAGAGCTGGTCACCGAGGCGGGGGTCACCCGCGGCGCGCTGCACCACCACTACGGCGACAAGCGTGGACTGTTCCTGGCGGTACTCGAGCAAATCGAGGTTGAGACCACCGAGGAGATCGAAAAGGCCATCACCTCGGTCGATCCCGACGATGTGATGGCCGGCATGGCCGTGGGGCTCGGTGTTTTCCTGGAGATCTGCCAGCGGCCCGCAATGTTGCGGATCGCCCTCACCGACGCCCCCACAGTGCTCGGCTGGCAGGCGTGGCGCGAGTTCGAGTCGGCCCACGGCCTCGGCCTGATCACCAGGCAGCTCGACCGCGCCCGCGACGCCGGGCTGATCGCCGACGCCCCGATCCCGGTACTCGCCCAGCTGGTCATCAGCGTGATCAGCGAGGCCGCCTTGATCGTCGCACACGCCGCCGATCCGGACGCGGCTCGTGCGCAGACCCAGCAATCGGTGCTGCTGCTGATCTCCGGCCTTGTGCGCACCGGCAGTTGAATCGGCTCGAGCGTGATAGGCGTGCGCCAGTGCATCGAATCGATGACCTGACCGATAGCTGTCGGCCTCGTGATCGGCGTTGAGGCGCCGACGCTGACATCCGGCTTCGGGCAGCCCGAATGGAGGAGCTACACCGCAGCGCATATCCGGGTGCCGACGTGCGGCTGCGCCACCGACGGCGGACAGTGCGGCGCTAGTGATCACCCGTTCCAACCATCCGTTGCGCATGGCGCTATCGAGCGCCGTTCGCGACCCGGCTCGCGTCCGACCGGCCGCCGCGTCCGCGACGAAGTCGCCAGCGGCGGTGGAGGTCCGCCCGTCCGTCAGCTTCCAGCGAGCGGCGAACACCTTGGCCCTGCGGCCGAACACCCTGGTCCTGCGGCTAGGCGCCGACGCGACCACATCGGCCTGACCACCGTTTCCGAGCGGAGCGAGACCGAGCATTGCCCGTTCGCGGCCCGGCTCGCGTCCGAGCGGCCGCCGCGTCCGCGACGAAGTCGCCAGCGGCGGTCGCTCGGACGCGAGCCATCAAGGGGCCGCGAACACGCCGCGGCGCAGCCGCGGCCAAACAAGCACAGCAATTAGACTCACTCCGTGCGTTTGTATCGGGATGAGGCTGTGGTGGTGCGCCAGCACAAACTCGGCGAGGCGGATCGCATCGTCACGCTGCTCACCCGGCAGCACGGTCTCGTGCGGGCGGTCGCGAAGGGGGTGCGGCGAACCAAGTCGAGGTTCGGGGCCCGGCTGGAGCCGTTCTCCTACATCGACGTGCAGCTCTACCCGGGACGCACGCTCGACACGGTCACCCAGGTGCACACGATGGAGGCGTTCGCCGCCGACATCATCGACGATTATGGGCGCTATACCACCGCGTGCGCCGTGCTGGAAACCGCTGAACGTCTGGCGGGCGAGGAGCACGCGCCCGCGCCCCGGCTGCACGCGCTGACCGCGAGCGCGTTGCGCGCGATCGCGGCCAAGCATCGCCCGCACGAACTGATCCTGGACGCGTTCCTGTTGCGCGCCATGGGTTTCGCGGGCTGGGCGCCCGCGCTGGACGAATGCGCCAAGTGCGCGACGCCGGGGCCGCATCGGGCCTTCCATGTCGCGGCCGGGGGTGCGGTGTGCGTGCACTGCCGTCCGCCGGGCGCGGCGACGCCCGCCCCCGAGGTGCTCGATCTGCTGATCGCTCTGCTGCGCGGCGAGTGGGAGTACGTCGAGACGGTGCCGGACACGGTGCGCAGACAGGCCAGCGGCCTGGTCGCGGCGCATCTGCAGTGGCATCTGGAGCGTCAGTTGCGCACTTTGCCGCTGATCGAGCGGTCTGCGGCCACTACTCCACGAATTGCAGCTCTACCTGGGGTAGCTCGACCATGACGCGGGCGCACACCGCACGGTGCCAGGTGGCCGGGTAGCGGGTGTCGGGCTCGTGCTTGCAGTAATCGTCGTTGGTTCGGTAGGTGTGCAAGCGTGGGGAGATCTCTCCGGTGTCGATGGCGTCGACCATGGCCTCGACCACCTGCTCGGTCTCGTCCGCGATCGAGGCGAGCTCGCGGGCCACGGCGTCGGGGATCTGGAAGGCGCCCTTCTCCCACCGTTCGACGGTGCGCTCGGCGACCTCGAAGAACCGCGCGCACCAAGGGACAGACAGTCCGAGTAACTCGCGAGTTGCGCGAAAACCTGCTGCGGTTCCGGTGCTTGGTAGATCGATCACGTGCGAGAAACCCCTCCCCAGCATCACAGTATGGAAAAGAATAGGTCACTTTTGCCAGAAGAGACCCCGGAATTCATCAGGAAGCAACTCGCCAGTACAGGGTGCTCGGCCGATCAGGCAGGATGGAGCCCGTGATCCTCCGTCGAGACTCTTCCACCGCGACCAGGCCGAACACCGCAGGCGCCGTCCGTCCGCCTTCGCCGCATCCGTCGGGAGCTCGTCCGCCGCAGCTGCCGCCGGAGCTGGTGCCGAATCATGTCGCGCTGGTGATGGACGGCAACGGGCGGTGGGCCGAGGAGCGCGGGCTGCCGCGCACCGCCGGCCACGAACGCGGCGAGGCAGTGCTGATGGACACCGTGGAGGGCTGCATCGAGATCGGGGTGAAGTGGCTGTCGGCCTACGCCTTCTCCACTGAGAACTGGCGGCGCAGCCCCGAGGAGGTGCGTTTCCTCATGGGCTTCAACCGCGACGTGATCCGCCGCCGCCGCGACGAGATGAACGAGATGGGCGTGCGGGTGCGCTGGGCCGGACGCCGCCCGCGCCTGTGGCGCAGCGTGATCAAAGAATTGGAGATCGCCGAGCAGCTCACCGAGGACAACACGGTGATGACTCTCACCATGTGTGTCAACTACGGTGGCCGGGCCGAAATCGCCGATGCGGCAAGGGAGATCGGGCGCCGCGTGGCGGCGGGCGAGATCGATCCGGAGAAGATCACCGAGGCTACGGTGGCGAAGTACCTGGACGAGCCAGAAATGCCCGACGTGGATCTGTTCCTGCGTCCGTCGGGTGAGTTCCGCAGTTCCAACTTCCTGATCTGGCAGTCGGCCTACGCCGAATATGTCTACCAGGACACGCTGTTTCCCGAATTCGACCGGCGCAACCTGTGGGAGGCATGTCTCCAGTACGCTTCGCGTGACCGTCGCTTCGGCGGCACCAAGTGAACGGCGGGACGGACATGGACGCAGTGGTGACTCCGGACCGGGAGCTGCAGGCACGGGCCGGGGCCTGCCTGTCGCACTATGACATCGACGTGCGTGTCGATCCCGAAGGGTCGCTCGGATTCGAATACGAGGGCGCCCTGTGTTCGCTGCGCGCGGTGAATCTCGCGCCGGGCCTGGACGTGCTGACCCTGACCTGCGTGCTGGCCTGGGACCGGCCGCTCAAATCCCAGCTGCACAAGCGGGTCGCCGAGCGTAATAACGCGTTGCAGTTCGGCTCGCTCACCGTGATCGGTCGCGGCAACCTCGCCGACGTCATCCTCCGGTACACCTTCCCTGCTGCCGGGCTGGACGACCAGGCGCTGACCACGATGTTGCTGCTCGTCCTGTCGAACGCGGGCCGGGCCAGGCACGGTCTGCTGCCCTGAGGACATGACATCTGTCATGCCTTGGCGGGCACATCACCGTTGACCGCGCGGGAGCGCGAGGTGCTTGCCGCGGCGGCGGACGGCGCGCCCGCGAGTGTCATTGCCAAGCAGCTGCACCTGTCGGAAGGTACGGTACGCAACCATCTTTCGTCGGCGATCGGCAAGACCGGAACGAGCACGCGGGCCGAGGCGGTGCGCGCCGCGGAGCGACTCGGCTGGCTGTGATCATTGCGCGGTAGGGGAATTCGTTCGTCTCAGCCGACTTTTGCCCGTATGGGGGGTTTCGCCGAAAGGGAGCAACGTCCGCACGCCCCGCGCCAGTGTCTCCGGGGCGGTATCGCCGAGGATGAGGTGCTGGAGGATGAAGCCCGGCAGCAGTCCGATGATCGCCTTGGCGACGGCATCGGTGTCGGCGTCATCGGGTAGCCAGCCCTGCGCACACATGCGCTCGGCATAGGTGACCCACAGCGCGCGCATCGCCAACATCGTCGTCCGGACCATCTCGCCGGCCTCGGGATGGACCAGGGCCAGCGCCCAGGCCTGCGGCGCCAGCCGCACCGGCCCGTCGGGACCGCTCTGGCGCACGACCTCTTCGGCGATCGTCGTGATCAGTTCGGCGGGCGTCGGCAGCGGGTCGTGGCGGATCGCTTCGTCCATCACCACACGCAGGTGCACGGTTGTCTGGGTGGCCAGCGCGGTGATCAGCTCGTCCTTGCTCTTGAAGTACCGGTAGACCGCACCGGCCGAAAGTCCCGATTCCGTGAACACGTCCTGCATCGAGGTCTCGTAAAACCCCTTGCGGGCAAAGCACAGCCGGGCGGCGTCGAGGATCTGCTGCCTGCGGCGTTCCAGGTGTTCTTCGCTGACTCGGGGCATGGTTCCAAAGTAAAACGAATGTCCGTTCTTGACAACCTCGGCACCGCATGCCACCGTAAAGCCATCGAAAACGAACGATCATTCGATTTTGGGGAGACGTCATGAACACCATGCAGCGTGCGCTCGCCCTCGGTCTCGGCGCCGTCCTGCTCCAAGCGCTGCTGCTGATCGCGTTCGCCTGGCCCGCCGCCAATATCGCCCCGCGTGACCTACCGCTGGCCGTCACCGGCCCGCAGGCCGGGATGATCTCCGACAGGCTCGCCGAGCACAGTCCGGATGCCTTCGACATCTCCACTCCGGCCGACGAGGTCGCCGCCCGCGCCGCGATCGCGAACCGGGAGGTCTACGGTGCGATCGTCACCGGCGACGGGCCGCCCCGCGTGCTGGTCGCTTCCGGTGCGAGTCCGGCTGTCGCACAGCAGCTCACCCAGATCGGCCAGCAGCTCTCCGGCGCTCCGGCCGCGAGGGTGGAGGACGTGGTGGCCGCCGACTCGGACGATCCGCGGGGAACCGCGTTCGGCGCCATGGTGCTGCCGCTGGTGATGTCCGGCATCGCGGCGGGCGTACTGTTCGCGCTGCTGATCCCCGCGGTCGGCGGCCAGGTGATCGGGTTGGCGACCTTCAGCGTCGCGGGCGGGCTGCTGAGCATGGCGATCATCCAGGGCTGGATGTCGGTGGTGCCCGGTTCCTACCTCGTGCTCGCCTCCGTGGCCGGACTGGTCTCGTTCGCGGTCGCGGGCGCGGTCGTCGGACTCGCTGCCGTGATCGGCCGCGCGGGAATCGGCGTCGCCGCGCTCACCATGCTGCTGGTCGGCAACCCATTCTCGGCGGCGACTTCGGCTCCGGAGCTGTTGCCGCAGCCGTGGGGCGTCGTCGGCCAGCTGCTGCCCCCGGGCGCGGCGGCCTCGTTGCTGCGTTCGGTCGCGTTCTTCGACGGAGCCGCCGCGGCTGGTCCGTTCGCGGTGCTGCTGATCTGGGCCGCTGCCGCGCTCGTGCTGCTCGGCGTCGCCGCGCTGCGCGGTCGTGCCGTGCCGGAGCCGACTTCGGTGCGGAACACGGTTCCCGTGGGTTGAGATCGGTCATGGAAGGGCCGTGCTCGTAGCCGAGGGCGGCTCGATCAATGCGAGGCAGTGCGGAAAATGGCCGATACCCGCCGCCCGCGCGCGACCCGCCGTGTGGCGTCGGCTCGCTCTTGCGTGCGGCGATTGGGGTGCCGCCGATGATGGGTCGAAGCCATTCTCGTCCTCGCGAGCGTGGTCCGAGAAGGCCAGCCGGGAGCCGGAAGATCTTCAGCTCCCGGCTCCCCGCTGTCGGCGGGGGTCGTTGGCGCGGCCGGCCGATTACATCCCTCGGTGGCCCGCCGACACACAAGCCGTGCAGGTGCCGAACACCTCGAGGGTGTGGCTGATCTCGGTGAAGCCGTGCTCGCTCGCGATCGCCTCAGCCCACGTCTCGACCGTCGGACCCTCGACCTCGACGGTGCGGCCGCAGCGTCTGCAGACCAGGTGGTGATGGTGGCCATTCGAGCACTGGCGGTAGACGGATTCGCCGGAATCGGTGCGCAGCACGTCCACCATGCCCGCGTCGGCCAGCGACTGCAGCGTCCGATAGACCGTGGTGAGGCCGATGCCTTCGCCACGTTTGCGCAACTCGTCGTGTAGCTCCTGGGCGGAGCGGAACTCGTCGATGTCACCGAGCAGCGCGGCGATGGCGCTGCGCTGCCTGGTGCTGCGGATACCGACCGGTTTCTGTGGAGCGGCCGTATTGTCTGGCACGAATCATCCTTCCTCGGCGTGCGCGACGGCGTCGACAACGATGTGCGCCAAGTGGTCGTCGACCAGTTCGTAGAGCACCTCACGACCGGAACGCTCACCGTGCACGACGCCCGCGGACTTGAGGATACGCAGATGCTGACTGACCAGGGGTTGGGTCACGCCGAGCGCGTCGACCAGTTCGTGCACGCACCGTGGCGACTCGCGTAACTGCAGCACGATGGCGATGCGCACCGGCGCGGCTAGCGCCCGTAACAACTCACCCGCGTCCTCCAGTACGGTTCGCGCGGGAACCGGCGCGGGGCCGGGCGATCGGTAGGGATTGTGCGGCGGCGCAGCGGCGGTCTCGGCGGTCATGTCACCCAACTCCTTAATGGAAAGCATTACCATCTTGATATGCACGGGTGCGCATGTCAAACAGGCGCGTCGGTCGGCCTGTGTTTCAGGGGTTGGCTGTGCGGTGGAAACTCGGTTGGGCCGGGTCTATAGGCTGGAGCCGACCTGGTTGATGTGTGGCATTCGATCGAATACAACACATTCAACTGAATTAATCCGACTCGCAAGTGGATGGAGAATTCTCGAGTGGCACCCAAGTCGAAGGTGGACACCGTTGCCAACCTCGCCAAGCGCCGGGGTCTGGTGTACCCGTGCGGTGAGATCTACGGAGGCACCAAGTCGGCATGGGACTACGGTCCGCTGGGTGTCGAACTCAAGGAGAACATCAAGAAGCAGTGGTGGCGCGCGATGGTCACCAGCCGCGAGGACGTCGTCGGCCTCGACTCGTCGGTGATCCTGCCGCGCCAGGTGTGGGTCGCCTCCGGCCACGTCGGCGTGTTCAACGACCCGCTGGTCGAATGCCTGAACTGTCACCACCGCTTCCGGCAGGACCACCTGCAGGAGGCGTACGCGCTCAAGAACAAGATCGACGACCCGGACACGGTCTCGATGGAACTCGTCGCGTGCCCGAACTGCGGCACCGTCGGCCGCTGGACCGAGCCGCGTGACTTCAACATGATGCTCAAGACCTACCTGGGCCCGATCGAGTCCGAGGAGGGTTTGCACTACCTGCGCCCCGAGACCGCACAGGGCATCTTCGTCAACTTCGCGAATGTGATGACCACCGCGCGCAAGAAGCCGCCGTTCGGTATCGCGCAGATCGGCAAGAGCTTCCGCAACGAGATCACCCCGGGCAACTTCATCTTCCGCACCCGCGAGTTCGAGCAGATGGAGATGGAGTACTTCGTCAAGCCGGGCGAGGACGAGCAGTGGCACAAGTACTGGATCGACGCCCGGTTCTCCTGGTACACCGACCTCGGCATCAGCCCCGAGAACCTGCGGCTCTTCGTGCACCCGAAGGACAAGCTTTCGCACTACTCGGCGGGCACCACCGACATCGAGTACCGCTTCGGCTTCCAGGGCAATGAGTGGGGTGAGCTGGAGGGTGTCGCCAACCGCACCGACTTCGACCTGAAGACGCACGCCGAGCACTCCGGCACCGAGTTGAGCTTCTTCGACCAGACCACCAACGAGCGGTACGTCCCTTACGTCATCGAGCCCGCGGCCGGCCTGACCCGCTCGCTGATGGCGTTCCTGGTCGACGCGTACGCCGAGGACGAGGCGCCCAACGCCAAGGGCGGCGTGGACACCCGCACGGTGCTGCGGCTGGATCGTCGCCTCGCCCCGGTGAAGGCGGCGGTGCTTCCGCTTTCGCGCAACGCCGATCTGACGCCGAAAGCGAAAGACCTCGCCGCGCAGCTGCGCAAGAATTGGAACGTCGAGTTCGACGACGCGGGCGCCATCGGCCGCCGCTACCGCCGCCAAGACGAGATCGGCACGCCGTTCTGCATCACCGTCGACTTCGAGACGCTGGAGGACCAGGCGGTGACCATCCGCGAGCGGGACTCGATGACTCAGGAGCGCATCGCGTTGGACAAGGTCGAGGGCTACCTGGCCCAGCACCTGATCGGCGCCTGACCCACTCCGACGACGCCCCGTGGCCGAACACCGGTCACGGGGCGTTTCTCGATCAGGAACCGTTGTTGCAGGAACTGTTCTTGCGCGTCGAGATTCCGATCGTGGTCGGAATGAGCAGCGCGAGGCCCCACGGCGCCGCGACCCAGAACGGCCAGAAATAGCCCGCGCCGGTGGCCAGGTAGATCGCGACGCAGAGAATGTTGACGAAGACCCACGGCGTCCACATGATCATCACCCACTGCGGAACAATGCCTTTGGCCGGTGCCGGTCGAGAATCCCGCTGCGCGGGCAGATCGGACAACAGCGGAGCCAGCTCGCCATAGGTCTTGGCGGCATACACCTGCTGCAGCCGTTCATCGAATTCGGGTAGCGACAACCTGCCCTCGTTCATCGCGTGACGCAATTGGTCGACGATCTTCTCGCGATCGGCGTCGGACGCCCGCACATGTTCCTGACCCACGCTGTCAGCGTAAATCCACGGCGTCGGTCGCGTCGGAAATATCCGGTCGGACCGTACCGTTGAGGCTCGACATACCGGAGATCGCCGAACGTGAGGAGCTACGCATGGCGAGAGCAGTGCAGTTCGACCGCTACGGCGGGATCGACGAATTGAAGGTTCTCGAGGTGCCCACCCCGAAGGCGGGGCCGGGGCAGGTGGTCGTCGAGGTCGTCGCGGCGGGCATCAATCCGGGTGAGGCGATGATCCGGACCGGTGCGCTGCACGAACGTTGGCCCACGACGTTTCCGTCGGGGCAGGGCACCGATTTCGCCGGCCGGATCGTGGCAGTCGGGGACGGCGTCGGCGGTCTTCAGGTCGGTGACGAGGTGCTCGGATTCACCGAGAATCGTGCCGGCCACGCCACCCATGTGGTGGTGCCCGCCGATCAGGTGACGCCCAAGCCCGCGAATCTGGGCTGGGACGTCGCCGGAGCATTGTTCGTCGTCGGCACAACGGCTTTCGCTGCCGTGCGCGCTGTGGCGGCCGGGGCGGGCGACACGGTCGCGGTCTCTGGTGCGGCCGGGGGAGTCGGTTCGATCACGGTGCAGTTGTTGCGCGCCAGGGGCGCCGAGGTCATCGGCATCGCGAGCGAGGCCAATCACGAGTGGCTGCGCTCGGTCGGCGCGACCCCGATCGCATACGGTGACAATCTGATCGACGCACTACGCGCCGCGGCACCGGACGGGCTGGACGCGTTCATCGACACCTACGGCGCCGACTATGTGGACATCGCTGTCGAACTCGGTGTCCCGGTGGAGCGCATCGACACCATCATCAACTTCGCCGCTGTTGAGAAGTACGGCGTCAAAGGCGAGGGCAACGCGGACGCCGCCACTATCGACGTCCTCGCCGAGCTGGCCGATCAGGTCGCCGCGGGCGACATCGAGGTCCCGATCGCGGCGGTCTATCCGCTGGAAAAGGTGCAGGACGCATATCGCGAACTCGAGCAACGCCACACTCGCGGCAAGATCGTGCTGCATCCCTGACAATGCTTGGTCGCCAACCCGATGGACACGAGATCCGGGCGCGAGATGCGCCCGGGTCCGTCCGTGGAACGCGACTCAGCGTGGCACGTCCCAGAATGCGAGTTCGTGGCGCATGCCTTCCCTGAACAGTTCTTCCGCGCGCGCCGGGTCGGTGCCCGCCTCGTCGATCATCTGCGCGCAGCGCCGGGTTAGCTCGGCGAAGCCGGGATCGGCATAGGTGTCGACCCAGCGGCGATAGCGCGGCTCGTCGGGCGGGTTCCGCGCGAGCAGCGCTCCGAGCGCGGAGTACCCCCACATGCACGGATAGAGGGCGGCAAGGCCCTCGCTGTACGAGGCGGCCGACTCGAGCAGGAACGCCGTATACGCCGCGCACGGCGCGCCTTTGGTCGCGCCGTCGAGGTCGGCGCCGAACTCGGCGGCCAGCGAGCGGTGCAGCGACAACTCCTCGTGGTAGGTGGCGTGCGCGAGGTCGACCAGGTCGCCGAGGTGGGCCGCAGGCGCCTGCCAGGCGAGGCGGGCGAACACCCGGACGTAGTCGAGCAGGAACAGATAGTCCTGTTCCAGCCAGGACCGGAAGATCGGCTCGGGCAGCGTGCCTTGGGCGATTCCGGCCACCGTGGGATGGGTGAGCTGTTCCTCGATCAGGGGTCGGCCGATGTCCTCCAGATGTGCCACGAGACTCATACCGGCAGTCTTCCGCATCCGCCGGGGCGGCCGGTTTGCGCCCGTGCCGGAGTTGCCGCACGCTTGCGATGTGTTGCGGGATGAGGATGATGTGCTGCGGACGTTGGCGCCGTCGGAGCAGCGGTTCGTACGGCACGGCACGTACACGGGGCGGTCGGTGTCGGTACAAGGAGCGCTCGACCCCGCGGCGCTGCGGGAGGCGTTCGACATTGTGCGGCGCGCGTATCCGATAGTGGCCTGCCGAATCATGGAAGACACTGCGGGACAGGGATATCTGCTCGCTCCGGACGAGCGGGCGTGGACCCCTGCGTCGGTGCGCCAGGGTGACGTGCAAACCGTCGACCTCCCCGTGGTGGATCCCGCTGCGCAGTTGGCCTACCTGGATGTCGTCGGCTCGGGCGCGGATCGCTGGCGCGTCACCCTGTTCACACACCACAGCATCGCCGACGCGGGGCACTGCGTCGGACTGTTGTCCCGACTATGGGACTTCTACACCGGCATCATCGATCGTGCGTCCATAACTGTTGTGCCACAGGACTATCCGAAGCCGTTGGAGTGGTACGTCGAAGCGCATGGGATCGCCAGGTCCGTTGCGACCGGATTCGAAGACGTGACCGAGCCGCTTCCCCCTGAGGTCGAGGTTGTGCCCGCCGCCTGCGAGGAACCCGCGCCGAGCACGCTTGCGCGTCCGCTGCGCGCGTGCCTGGATCCGGACACCACCGCGCGGATCGTCGCGCTCGGACGCAAGTCGGGAGTGCCGGTGAACGGGCTCGTCACCGCCGCATTGTTGCGGGCGTACGCGAGCGAAACCGTCTGCGGTGCATCGCCATTGGGCTGTCTATATCCGGTGGACCTGCGTTCGCGGTTCGATCCGCCCGTCGCCGCGGCGGCGGGGACGAATATGGCCGGGATGGCCTCGTTCGCGGCTGAGGTCGATCCCGCGGGGAGTCTCGTCGAACTGGCTCAGCGCATTTCGGGCCGACTGGCCCACGATCTGTCCTCAGGCGTTGTGCACCAGTCTGTTCTGCACTTTCCGGATTTCTACGGTACGACCAGAACTCACTCCCTGGCCGGGCACATCGCGGTGACCAACACCGGCGTCGTTCCCGCGTTTCGCACACCGGTCGCGATCGAACTGACCGACTACGAGATCGTCTATCTCTCCGCCCACCCCCGACCGTCGGCAGGCGCCTCCGCCACCGTCACCTTCCTGGTCTACACATTCGCCCGCGAGCTGACCGTCGGCCTGCTCGGCGGTGGCGCGCACGCCGACGGTCTGCTCGCGGCGGTCCGTGCGGAGTTGACCGCGCTGTCGGCGGTTTGTGTCTGATGGCGAAGTAATCAGAACCTTCCGCCGCGGCTGATCCGCCGGGAACCGGTCGAGCCGCCGTAGGAGCCCGCACTCCAGCCGCCGGACCCGGAGCGCCGCCCGCCGCTCGCCGCGCCGCGCAGCAGCCCTTCGATCAGGATGCCGCCGAGTACCGCCCCGGCCTGGGCGCCGCCGGATGGCGTCCGGCTGCTCTCCCAGGCGCGCACGCTCGCCTGCGCGGCCTGCATCGCGCGCCCGCCCAGGGTTGCCGCCGCCTGCGCGTGCGTGAGCGCCTGCGCCGGGTCGCTCGCGCGCAGCCGCTGTGCCTCGTCGAGGTTGCGTTGCGCCTCCGACAGCCGGGTGCGAGCCTCGGCGTCCACGCCGCCGCGCCGGGTGGTGACGTAGTTGGAGGCCGCGTCGACCCGGGCACCGGCGTCGGTCAGTGCTCGGTCGAGCCTGCGCCGCAGGTCCTCGGCGGCCAGTTTGCGGTCGGTGGCCGCGGCGAGGGCACGGTCCAGGTCGCTGTCGGCGGTGACCGCGTCGTGGAAGGCGTCCAGCGGATCGGAGTCCGCGGCGGCGGTCGCCTTGTCCATGCTGGATTGCGCGGCACCGACGGCCGTGGCCAGTGCAGGCCCGCCGAAAGCGGAAAGCTCGGTGGCGGAGGCGATGTCGCGGCGCAGCTCGTCCAGCACGCCGGGCAATCCGTCGCGGGCCTGCTGGATTGTGGTCGCCGCGTTGTCGACGGAGTCGAGCAGGGTGCGGGCTTGGCCGATCGCGGCCTCGGCGGACCGGATCGCCGCCACCGCGCCACCCTGCTCGCCCACCGGTTGGGTGAGTGCGGACCGTCCCACGTCGATATTGCGCTCCGCGAACGTGATTCGCTCGCCCGCCATGGCGATGTTGTCCTGGATCGGCGCGAGGACACCGGCCGGATGAGCAGCGGTGAGCCGGGTCAGCTCCGCCTCCGAAGCGGGGACGCGGCCGGTGAGATCGACAAGATCCCTGGTGAGCGCGTCCAACCGGTCTGCAGCGTTGATCAGCAGATTACGCATGGCGTCGAATTCGGCGACCTGCGCGTCGAGTTCGTGATCGGCGCGACCCACGGTGCCGATCAGGTCGACCAGTAGTGAGCGCTGTTCCTCCCGCGTCTCCGGGAGATCGTCGTCGAGCCGCTGCCGAATCGAAAAAGCTTTGGCGGACGCGGCTTTCGCGTGCTCGAGAGCGGTGGTGAAGGGAGTGGTCGCGGTGCCGCCGAACTCGCCGGTGGCCAGCTCGAGTTCCTCGCCGCTGGTGCGGACCGCGTTGTCGATCTCCACCAGCACCTCGCGCGACCGCGCGTGCAGGGCCTCCAGCGGCAGCGCCGCCAGCGCCGCCGTGTTCTCCGGGTCCAATTCTCGCGCGGCCGCCAGGTCGGCCGTCGCCCGGTCGCGGCGCCGTTTGCGCGAGTAGAGCACCACACCGCCGACCACGAGGACGATGGGCAGGCCGATGATCAGTACGGCGCCGATATTCACCTCGCCTCCGCGCATGGCGGAGTCCAGACCGTCGGCGGTCGCGACCCCGGCGTCGGCCCAGCGCCCGTCGCGCAGGGCGGGCTCGACCTCGCGGGTCAGGAGGCTGTCGAGTTCGGAATCGCTCACCCCCCTCGGCAACTGTCCCTCGACCCAGTAGCCGCGGTCCTCGGTGGCGACCGCGAGCAGCAGGTCACGCGCGCCGAACCCGGACATCGAGGCGGTGCGCCGGGCCCAGGTTTCCGGGGCGAGCCCGTCGAAGTCGGGCACGTACACCACCCACAGCCGCACCTGCTGGTCGGCATAGAGCTGATCCACCGATGAGCGCACCCGATCGAGCTGGCCCGGGTCGAGCACCTCGGCCGAGTCCTCGACGTAGGTCCCCATTCGCAGTGGCGGTTCGGCCGCGACCGTCGCAGCGCCGATCAAGGCGATGCCGGCCAGCAGGATGCCGATCGCCAGCCGGGCTTTCCAGCGGGCAAGGCCATTGAGCAGCGGCAATGACATGGAAAGAATCTACTTGGTTAGCATCGATCCGTGATCACGATCGATCGCCCATATACCGGCCACATATCCCCGAACTCGAATCCGCAGCAGCGCGACGTCCCCGGCGCGCGGATCGTCAAGATGTCCGTCGGCGGCATGGACAACAACTGCTACCTGGTGCAGTGCGCGAACACCGGGGCCGCCGTGCTCATCGACGCCGCGAACGAGGCGGAGCGCATCGCGGCCCTCGTCGAGCAGGAAACGCCTGGGCGTGTCCAGCTGATCGTCACCACCCACCAGCACCGTGACCACTGGTCGGCGCTGAAGGAGATCACGGCTGCCACCGCCGCCCCGACCGCCGCCCACGCACTGGACGCCGAGCCGCTGCCTGTCCGCCCCGATCGCCTCCTCGGCGACGGCGACACCGTCCCGATCGGCGACTTGGTCTTCGAGGTCATCCACCTGCGCGGACACACCCCGGGCTCGGTCGCTCTCGCCCTCACCGACGGTGCCGGTCGCACTCACTTGTTCACCGGCGACTCCCTGTTTCCCGGCGGCGTTGGTCGCACCACCGCACCAGAAGACTTCGACTCGCTGCTCGGAGACGTGACGACGAAACTCTTCGACCGGTACCCGGATGACACGGTCGTCTACCCAGGCCACGGCGACGACACAACCCTCGGCACCGAGCGCCCGAACCTCGGCGACTGGCGCGCCCGCGGCTGGTAATCCTCGGGGCTGCACCCCGCAGCCGGCTCGGGCCTCTTCGCACGATTGGTTGGTTCCGCGCAGAGGTGCTCTCCGCCGAGGCTCGCGCGCCGGGCGCCCGAACTCGCCGGGAGTGGCACCCCTACTGGCAGACTTGGGGAGTGAACTCGCCAACGACGCGCAGCAGAGCTGGTTCGGCTCCCGACCTCGCCCGGCCACTCGGCTTCGGCGCGCGGTTGCTGCGCTGGGCCCGGCGACTGGTCGTCGGTTCGGTGGTGATGGGCACGGTGCTGGTCGGCGGGACCGCGTTCCGCGTATGGCAGGTCGCGCGCATCGACGACTACACGAAGGCCGACGCGATCGTCGTGCTCGGCGCCGCACAGTATTCCGGCACCCCGTCGACCGTGTTCGAGGCGCGACTCGATCAGGCATACAAGCTGTTCCGGGCCGGTGTCGCGCCGCGGGTGATCACCGTCGGCGGCAAGCAGGAGGGCGACTTATTCACCGAGGCGGCTTCCGGGAAGAACTACCTGCAATCGCGCGGAGTGCCCAGCGACAAGATCCTCGCCGTCGAAACCGGTTCGGACACCGTGCGCAGCGTCGAGGCGGTCGCGACGGCGATGCGTGCGCGCGACATGACCTCCGCGGTGCTGGTCAGCGATCCCTGGCATTCGCTGCGCACCCGGACCATGGCGCGCGACGAGGGCCTCGCCGCATGGACGGCGCCGACCAGAACCGGCCCCGCCGTCTACACCCGGGAATCGCAGGCGCACGGAATCGCCAGGGAGACCGGCGCTTTGCTGTGGTACCAGCTCACCCATTTCTCGGCGGACTTCACCTATACAGCGGGACAGTGAGATCCGATGGGCGACAGGTACACCGAATACGACAGGGAACGCATCGTCGTCGAAGGCGCCAAGACCGCGGGTCTCGGCCCGCCGCGCAGTGAGTTCGAAACCGGCCACCGCACCGAGTTCGCCCGCGACCGCGCCCGTGTGCTGCACTCGGCCGCGTTGCGCAGGCTGGCCGACAAAACCCAGGTCATGGGTCCGCGCGAGGGGGACACCCCGCGCACCCGGCTCACCCACTCCATCGAGGTCGCCCAGATCGGCCGCAGCATCGCCGACGGCCTCGGCTGCGACCCCGACCTGGTCGACCTGGCCGGCCTTGCCCACGACATCGGCCACCCGCCCTACGGCCACAATGGCGAGACAGCGCTGGACACCTTCGCCGACGCGTACGGCGGATTCGAGGGCAACGCGCAGAACCTGCGCATCCTCACCCGCCTCGAACCCAAGGTGCTCGCGGCCGACGGTACCAGCGCCGGACTGAACCTCACCCGCGCCTCGTTGGACGCGGCCCTCAAATATCCTTGGGGTAGAACGGGTTCCGGTACCAAATTCGGTGCGTACGAGGTCGACGCCGAGCGTCTGGAGTGGATACGCAAGGGTGCGCCCGATCGGCGGCGCAGCCTGGAATGCCAGATCATGGACTGGTCCGATGATGTCGCCTACTCGGTGCACGACGTCGAGGACGGTGTGCTCGCAGGCCGCATCGATCTGCGCGCCCTCGCCGACCCCGCCGAGCAGGACGCGCTGGCGACCCTCGGCCAATTCCAGCACTCGCTGTCGGCCGACGAGCTGACCGCCGCCGCGCAACGACTTTCGGAGCTGCCCGTGGTCGCGGCGGCCTCCGGGTACGACGGCACGTTCACCGCTTCGGTCGCATTGAAGCGCCTGACCAGCGAGCTCGTCGGCCGTTTCGCCACCGCCGCGATCATGGCGACCAGAGATGTCGCGGGGCAAGGCCGGCTCTCCCGCTATGACGCCGAGTTGGAGATACCGCGCATCGTCGCCGCCGAGGTGGCCCTGCTGAAGACCGTCGCGCTGCGGTACGTCATGTCTGATCCGGCGCACAAGCTGCGGCAGGCCGCCCAGCGCGAACGCATCCTCGCGGTGGCCGAGCGGCTGGTGGCCACCGCGCCGCACGGCCTCGACCCGCTCCTGCTGCCCGTCTGGGACGCCGCCACCGACGACACCGCACATATACGTGTCATCGTCGACCAGATCGCCTCCTACACCGAGAGCCGCCTGGAGCGCGTCGCCGCCCAGTTGAACGTATAGCGCGTCAACTCTTCGAACTGGTGGTCCTGCCCCGAGTCGAATCCCACCACGTAGGCGGCCGGAATAAGCTCATTCCGACACCTCGCATTCGGGCCTGGGCCGGGCGGAGCGGCGCACATCCACTTTCCTGCACCAACCGATCTGGCCTGACCAGCCTCCGGGCGGGTCGCCGCCGCCTTCGCCTAGACTCACTGCCGTGGCCGGACGACTCCCTGATCGCGATATCGCGACGATACGCGAACGCGTCCGGATCGAAGATGTGGTGGGGGAGTACGTCGCGCTGAAGCGCGCGGGTGCGGACTCCATGAAGGGTTTGTGCCCGTTCCACGACGAGAAATCGCCCTCGTTCCACGTGCGGCCCAACCACGGCCTGTTCCACTGCTTCGGCTGCGGTGAGGGCGGCGACGTGTTCGCCTTCCTGCAGAAGATCGAGCACATCGGCTTCGTCGAGGCGGTCGAGCAACTCGCCGACCAGGTCGGCTACCAGATCAACTACGAGGGTGGCGGGACCTCGGTGCAGCGTGACCGGGGCACCCGCTCCCGCCTGGTCGCGGCGAACGCGGCCGCGCACGAGTTCTACCTGTCCCAGTTGCGTGAGCCGGGCGCCGAGGCGGCACGCAAATATCTCACCGAGCGCAATTTCGACGCGGCCGCGGCTCAGCAGTTCGGCTGCGGCTACGCCCCCGCAGGGTGGGACACGCTGACCAAGCATCTGCTGCGCAAGGGTTTCGATTTCAAGGAGCTGGAGGCCGCCGGGCTGTCGCGGCAGGGCCAGCGCGGCCCGATGGACCGCTTCCACCGGCGCCTGCTCTGGCCGATCCGCAATCTCGGTGGCGACATCATCGGATTCGGCGCACGCAAGCTCTTCGAAGACGACACTATGCCCGGCAAGTACATCAACACCCCGGAAACGTTGCTGTACAAGAAGTCTCAGGTGCTTTTCGGTCTCGATCACGCCAAGCGGGAGATCGCCAAGGGACACCAGGCCGTCGTGGTGGAGGGCTACACCGACGTGATGGCGATGCACCTGGCCGGCGTGAAAACCGCTGTCGCCTCGTGCGGCACCGCCTTCGGTGACGAACACCTCGCGCTGCTGCGCCGCCTGATGATGGACGACAATTTCTGGCGCGGTGAGATCATCTACACTTTCGACGGTGACGCGGCAGGTCAGGCCGCGGCGCTGAAAGCTTTCGGGGGCGACCAGAAGCTGGCGGGCCAGACCTACATCGCGATCGCGCCGGACGGGCAGGACCCCTGCGAACTGCGCCAGCACTCCGGCGACGGCGCTGTGCGCGACCTGGTAGCCCGCCGAACCCCCTTGTACGAGTTCGTGGTTCGCGGTCTGCTCGCCGACCACGACCTGGATACCGCCGAAGGGCAGGTGGAGGCACTGCGCCGCGCGGTGCCCGTGGTCGCGCAGATCAAGGACAACGCACTGCGCAAGGCGTACGCCACCAAGCTGGCGGGCTGGGTCGGCTGGGACGATATCCAGACCGTCGTGCGTCGAGTCGGCGAGGAGGCCAAGCGGAATCGCAACGGCGGAGGGCAGACCGGAGTGGGCCGCGCGACCGCGCCGCCGCGGCGCGAGGTGGTCGCCGAACATCCTGCGGCACGGCCGAATCCGAACGATCCCACGCTGCTGCCGCAACGGCAGGTGCTGGCCGCCGCGCTACAGTACCCGGGGACGGCCGGGGCGGGTTTCGACGCGCTCGAACCGGAGGCCTTCACTCACCCCGCCTACACGGTCGTCCGCACGCTGATCGCCGGGGCGGGCGGCACGGCAGCCGGGCTGGGCGGCGCCGAATGGGTCAACGCCGTCGCGGACCGCACCGACGACCTCACGGTGCGGGCCATGCTGTCCGAGTTGGCCAACGAGCCGCTGCCGGTGAAGTCCGAGGCCGACATCCCGCGCTTCATCGCCGGTGTGCTGGCGCGTACGCAGGAGGCCTGGGTCGGCAGGCAGATCGCCGAGCTGAAGTCCAAGCTGCAGCGGGTGTCCTCGACCGAACAGCCGGAGGCGTACTTCGCTTTGTTCGGCGATCTGGTCGCCCTGGAGCAGTACCGCAAGAGCCTGCTCACCCAGGCGATGGGCAGCCACGGCGATTTCGCGACCGGGGCGTAGCGGTCACAAAATCCGTCCCGCGATCGACACCCACGGCGTTTCTCGGCGCATCGGCGTCGTTCCTCGCACAGGATGCGTTCAGTTGTGCGGTTCCGGTGTCGGAGTGCAGTGCACATTGGGCCCGGCGTAGCCGCTCAGCGGGCTGAGCAGGGCTTCGCGCGCCGCCCACACCGCCGTATATGGCGTACTCGGTCGGGTCTGGGCTCACCACGATTCCGATCGGTCCCAGGTCGTCGCCCGTCTGTGCCCGGACTGTCAATGGGCCAAGTGAGGCTGGTTCGGTTCGACGACGACGCCCACCGCGACCCGCTCGATCAGCCCCCGTGACTACCCTTCAGCGGCGCAGCTGGTCGTGCGGCACCATGATGGTGGTCCGCTCGTCGAGCGGCTCCATCGGCTCCAGGCGCGGCCGGGTGCTGAGCTTGTCCGCCAATTTCTGTCTGCCGACGAGCACGAGCTTGCGGGTCACCGGGCTCTCGGTCAGCGCGCGGGTAGCCGCACTGATCTGTTCGTAGCGAGCCCGTCCGGCCTTGCTGCCGAGTACGTAACCGGCCGCCACGCCGATGATCAACCGCAGCATCTCGATGTGCTCCTCCCGTTGCCTGTTCGCGGCTACCATCCTGCCCGACGCCGCGCACGCCTGTCGATCCGGCTGCCCACTACGAACACACCCCTGCAATCCCGGACAAGTCAGCAGCTAGAGACGCGATTTGGGCCCTCGCCCAGCGATGCGCTAAAGTTTCTCCTCGGCCCGCCCGGTACCGAGCGAGTCGAGGATAGTCCCCTATAGCTCAATTGGCAGAGCAGCCGACTGTTAATCGGCAGGTTTCTGGTTCGAGTCCAGATGGGGGAGCATAAATAGCAGGTCAGGCACGATCACCGTGCCTGACCTGTTTAGTCTGCGGGCTGCGACCAAGAATACGCCAAGAATTCCGGTCCGAACTTCCTGGCCGCCGCAACCGTTTCGCCTGTGGGTATGGCCCATCGGTCTGTCGCTTCCCGGCTCGTCGGTTGAACGTCGCAGGTTCGTGCCCTCGGCGGGGCACATCGAAGATGGGAACGCGGGTGAACTGCGGTTTTCCGGTGGCCGGTTGGTCGTCCAGGCTGAATACCCGCTGTAGGTGGGCAGCCCGCCGGTGTGTTTGGCGGCGCGGCTGGACATCAATCCAGCCGTAGAAATGGAGATCTTCGCAATGACGCTGCCTGTAGGGTTCAAGTCACTTGGTCTTCGATTCGGTCCGGACGGTGTCTGGTCTGCTTGTCCGTGGGTCTCTCCGTCGGGGTCCCTGGTTGTCCATCAGCTCGGTTGCGAGGGCGTGCAGGACGGTCGGGGCGACGACAGGGAGGGCGGGCAGAGCACGCTCCATTGGTGCTACTGACAACGCGATTGCGAGTAGGCGTTTGGAGGACTGTCTCGGTGCGAGTTCGGTAGTGGTGGATGGGATGTTCAGTGAACTCGTCTCGGCCGCAGCGTGTTTGGCTATGCCGGTGCGGGAGGAGTTGGTGTTTGCGACTGCTCGCGCGAGGTGTGTGAGGGCGTCTGCTTGCTGGATGGGGTCGTGGATGCTGCGGGCGATCGATTCGGCGCGATCGGGCGCGGTCAGTGCCCATGCGTCGACCAGCAGTGCGAGTGCTGCGGACTGGTGTCCGAGATCGGTGATGCTGCGGGCGATGGCCTCGGCGCGGTCGGGATCGATTCGTGCGATTGCTTTGGCCACGTCCGCTCGCGTGGAGTAGTGGTGCAGGGGTTCGGGGAGGTCGTTGGCCAGGGATTCTGCTTCGTGTGCGAGATGCACTGCGCGATCGGGATGTTGGTCGGCGGCTATGTCAGCGAGGTGAGCGAGTACATGGGCTCGCTGCGCCGGGTCGGTGATGGTGCGGGCGATGGTTTCGGCGTGATCGGGATCGAAGTTCGCTACCGCTCTAGCGAGGTGGGCGAGGGGGTTGGCCTGCTGCGCAGGGTCGGTGATGCTGCGGGCGGTCTTCTCCGCGTCTGCGGCTAGTCCAGTTGCGCGGTCGGGATCGATCCGGGCGATCGCTTTGGCTGCGACGCCGAGAATGTGGGTTTGTTGTGCTGGTTCGGGGAGGTTACGCGCGATAGCTTCTGCGTCGTCGGTCAGTCGAACAGCGTGAGGAGGATCGGTCGTGGCGGCTCGTTCGGCAAGTGTGGCGAGTACATACGCCTGCTCCTCGAGTCCAGAGATTCGATGTGCCAGAATCTCGGCGCGGTCGAGGTCGACGCTGCCTGCCGCTATCGCCATCTGCACAAGCGCATAGTTTTGTTGCACCGGGTCAGCAATGTCTTGAGTCAGCATTTCGGCGCGGTCGGGGTCGACAGTCGCTATCGCGATCGCCACATGGATGTGGGCGTAGGTGCGCTGTTCCGGGTCTGTGAGATGACGTGCCAGGTTCTCGGCGAGATCCGCATCGATACCTACGAGTAGCGCGGCCATGCGAGCGAGGACGTAGTCGGTGACGCCCGGTTCAGCCTCGCGCGCGGCTATGGTTTCCGCGTCGAACGCTAGCCGCTCAGCACGGTCGGAGTCGATTTCGATCACGACCTCGGCCAATCGAGCGAGTACTCGAGCCTGGTCCCCGTTCTTCGGTAGGCCGCGAGCGATAGTTTCGGCATCATCGACAATGCGCATGCAGCGATCTGGATCGATACTCGCCACCACCGAAGCGACACGGATGATCTCGTTGGCCCTGTGTTCCATTTCGGAGAGCCCGCGAGCAATCGCCTCCGCCTTATTGATGAGATCTACGGCACGGGCTGGGTCGGTGACGGCAGCTAGACGGGCGAGTCTGAGGAGCGAACCGAACTTCAGCGATTGATCGGTGATGCCGTCAGCGACGGCTTCCGCTTCGTCGAGATCCAAGCGGTTCGTTACGCCCGCCAAACTATGTGCCACTCTGTCTCGCTGATCAAGGTCGTGAATGGCATGCGAGGCAGCGTCGGCTTCACGGACGAGGCGGAGAACGCGGCCGGGTTCGATCACCGCTGCACTGTGCGCCAACCAGGTCAGCGCCTGGGCTCGCTGGACAGGATCGGCGATATCACGAGCGATGACTTCTGCGCGATCGAAGTCGACCCTCGCGACCTGCTCGGCCACGTACGCGAGGGTGAAGCCCTGCATGCTTGTCTGGGAGATGTCGGAAGCTGCGACCGTGGCTTCGTCGATGAGTCGACCAGTGCGCTCGGGATGGGTCGCCGCCACTGTCACTGCCAGGTCGATCAGTCGGTGAACCCGCGCCTGCGGACTGGCGTTGCTGCGGGCGACGGTTTCCGCGCGCTCGAGGTTGCCCAGGCGAGCCCAGACGATCAATAGTTGATGAGGGATGTTGTCGTTGCGGCTGTGTAGGTGATCACGATAGTTCGTCAACCGTGCGGTTTTGAGCAGGTCCGGGTCGGGTTGCTCATAGATATGTTGTTGTACAAGGCGGATCTCGTTGAGGGCGATCCAGTCGCTCCCCACACGCGTGCGCATCCGGTCGTGACGGCCAGCGTCGAGAGCGAGGTCCACCATCCGCGAAATTTCGTTGTGTTTGTCGAGGATTGGAAAGTAGCGGCGGAGTAGGAAGTCTGGGGTGTGGTCGGGCCAGGCGAGGTCGCGGTAGCGATCGGCCCAGGCGTGCAACCGTTCCAGGCATTTGTTGATGTAGGTGGTGCCGAGTTCGGTTTCGGCGGTGCGTTGCAGGGTTTCATGCGCCAGCCCGTAGACGGGGTCACCTGTGTCGTCGGGACTGGAGTAGCCCGTGCGGGTGCGCAGGCTTCGTCCGGCGACCGCGTACAGCAGTTCGTGAATTTCGAACGGTGCCATGTCGGTGAGGTCGGTGAGTTCGGAGGCGGTCAGGCCGTTGGCGGTGGTGATCAGCGCGAGCAGGTGACGGTGCTTGTCGGGGCCTCGCAGCAGAGCACCGAGTTCGGCGACGGCCTTGTTGCGGACGTCGGCGGCGAATGGTGAGGAGGTGAGTGGGTGAGGTTTGGTCTTGGTGAGGGGGTGACCGTGGGGGATGGGCAGTGTGGGGCCGTGGCGGCTGGCGACGATGACCCGAAGGTTCGGGTCCGGGTGCGCCGGTAGCAGGGTCACAATGGGCGGCTTGCCGGTGTCCTCGTCGAGTCCGTCCACGACCAGCACCAACCGGCGACCGGCCTCGGCTTCGCGGCCAGCCGCGAGAGTGAGTAGGTCGCTGAGCAGGCCGTCGCGATTGAGTGTCGTGCCGGCGATCAGTGGCTGTTGATCCGGCAGCAGAACGGCGAGTTGGTCCAGGACTGCGGCGGTGAAGGCGGTGTGGGTGTTCTGATCGGCGAGGCGGTCGGTGATGAAGAACCCGATCACCGTCACCTTCGATGGTGGGAACAGCATGAACCACGTCAGCAGCGCGGACTTCCCTGCCCACGGTTTCGCTTTGATCCACAGGTAGGGCTGTTCGCCATGGCAGAACCCGGTCAGTTCGTCGAGTTCGAGTTTCCGGTCTTGCAGTCCGTCGACGGGGGCGAGGAACTCGCGTACCTGCGAGACATAGCGCGATCTCCCGTCATGGGGCGCGCTGGTCGGCACTATGCCGAGGTGGAGATGGTGCGAGATTCGCAGATCGCCTTCGACATGGACTCGGTCGAAATCGTAGAGCGGTGTGGTGGGCTGTTGCCCGGTGCTCATGGGTGTGAGGCATCGCCTCCGGTGATGTTCTTGAACTCCATGTCCCCACCGAAATGCCCGCCGTCGACCTCGACCGCGGTGCCCGTGGAGCGGACCCCATCGGCGCGAAGCCCGCCCTGGGACTTGATCTTCCGTAGGAGGATTCCCCGAGCAGCCGGGTCGCCGCCGGTGGTGGGGTACTGGGCCGATTGTGTCCACAACGACGCGGCGAACACCCCGACGGTCAACACCGCAACGGCTATCCACATCCACAGCGAATGATCCCCGCCGGTCGCGTAGTTCACCGCGACCGCCAACCCTGTCGACATCACAGCGGTCACCGCCGTTGGCACGGCCACCCGTGCCAGTACCCGTCCCGAAGTCATACCGACCTCCCACCCGCGAAATAGTGAGGCCCATCCTCACAGCTCCGCAGCCGGAAAACCAGCCGACTGTCGGCTGCCAGGAGGAAGAGGACCTGCTCGGCCTCTACCGCGTGCTGGTTGGTGTACTTCACCGCCACGCTACTGCTGTGGCCCTTGCGGATCAGGGCGGCGGTGACGCCATTGGTCCGTCGTGCCAGTTCCTTCAGCTGAAGTAGAGCCGATTCTGTCGTGCCGTCTTCGATACCTCCCACCGGACGGAGAGCCCGCTCAGCATCCAGGTAGTTCTGCGCCCACCACCGAAGGGCGTGCTGCACTCGATCGGCCCGAGCGGCCGGATGCAGGATCCAGTACGCGATCGACAGATTTTCTAGAGCTCCGCGGGCGAGGCTGAACGGCGATGAGATGTGGAGCATGGGTCCGTCGACGACATGTGACTTCAGGGCATGTAGGTGGTCAATACCCGAGGCCAGACACGATACGACAGCCGCACTAACAGAGTAGGAGGTAGGTCTGAACCCTGCGTCGTCACCCGCGAGAACAGATCCTGGAGCGGTCTGGAACGCACGAACGGAACGGACACGCTCTAGCATTGAGTCGACATCAGGACCGACCTGATCCCATAGGGCGTCGATCACCTCAGCGGGCACATCCTGCGGTTCGGACACGGAACTAGTGAATCACCGAACTTCCCATCTTCCCAAGGGAATTCAATGGATGAGGGATCGAGCCTGACGACGCGGAGTCATCCGACCCGCCCTGCCGCTCGAATGGGGTGCCGCGAGGCCCACGATCGCCCTCGGTGCCGTGACGAGGGGTACGGCGAAGGGAGTGTCGGGGCCTCTCGGTCGATCGGTCGGCAGGGCTTACGGCTTCGCCGCCAATACCCGCTAGGTGAACTTCGGGCATGGCTCTGTCAGTCGAACACGGTTGGTAGGTCTGGCTTGTTCCAGTGCTCGTGGAGTAGCCGGATTTGGGTGTCGAGTACCCGGGTGGTCGACAGTTCGGGCAGCTCGTCGACGTCGAACCAGCCGACTTCCATGGTCTCGACAGGGCTGGGTTGGCCGTGGGAGATGGTCTCGCACAAGAAGAACAGCTTGTACACGTGGTAAGGGAAGGCGGGCTGGTGGCCTTGCACGTCGCGGTCGTGCAAGGCTACGAGTTTGCGGGCGCGCACGGCGATACCGGATTCTTCGTGGACTTCACGTTCGACTGCGAGTGAGGGCGGTTCCAGGACATCGCACCAGCCGCCGGGCAGGGTCCATTTCTCGTCGCTGCGGTCGCGGATGAGCAGGATGCGGCCCTGGTCATCGAAGACACCGCCACGGACGTCGACTTTGGGTGTCATGTAGCCCTGTTCGAGGAACACGTTCTGGTGCAGGTCCTCGACGGTGCCGCTGCTGATGAGGGCCAGCAGGTCGGCGGATATCTGTTTGGCCTGTTCGTAGCGTTGCCGGTCGAAGACGTCGGTGGAGAAGACGAGGCCGTTGTGCGCTAGGGCGGCCAGAGCAATGGCGTGTTGGCGGATCTGGGTCTCGGCTGTCGGTTGAGCGTTGTCCATCCAGGGTCCTTTGGTCGGATCGGCGTTGTCGCAGCGGCTGTTCGACATAGGTCAGAGAGTCAAGCGGTAGGTCGTGGACTGGCGTGGGGCAAATCCGAGCCGTTGGTAGAGCTGGTTGGCTGCGGATCTCTTCGGGGTCGACGTGAGATCGACCGTGCGCGCTCCGTGTTCTTTCGCGATGGCCAGCGCAGCGGTGGTCAGACCTCGTCCAATGCCGTGTCCTCGCGCGGCTTGGTCGACCACGACATCTTCAATGCGTGCTCGCAGTCCGGTGGGGATCGTGTATATGACCAGTGTCAGCGCGCCGACGATCGCTCCCTCGACACGTGCAGTGAGCAGCCGCGTCGAGGGGGAATCGATGATCGCCTCCAGGAGATCACGGGTCAGAGGTGCTGCGGTGGTGGACAGTTGCGGTAGGAGGGCCGTCAGCGCCGTCAGCGTCTCGTCGTCTACCTGGGTCACGATGTCGATCACAACTGCCTCGGGTGTCTGCGACACCATGGGCTCCTCCTGCGTTGCGCTACGGATTCGACGCCTCTATATGGGTCGCAAAGTGGGGGGCTGGAACGGTTTTCGACTAGTCCACTAGAACCGGCCAGGTGGCAGCGGCGGCGTTGGCACCAGCGTATCCCGTGTGGTGCCGGGTGGGCCTGTGGCGGCCACGCGCTGGTGCGTCTCGCTGTTTCGCATGACTGCCTGCTGATTCGGTCAGTGTTCCCGCACGGTGGCGGCGGTCTGGACGGGTTGGGCGAGGCGGTGGACCGCTGTGGACAGGTCGGTGCCAGTGGAATTGAAGATGGCGCTGCCCGCGACGAGGGTGTCGGCTCCGGCGTCGATTGTCTGTGGTGCGGTGATGGTGGTGATCCCGCCGTCGGCGACGAGTTCGACGGTGTCGATGTGCCGGGTGTGGAGGGTGGTGCGCAGGGTGCGGATCTTGTCCGGGACGGTGGGATCGAAGGTGCTGGTGCCGGGTCGGCTGGTCATGAGGACGAGGAAGTCCACGCGTTCGAGGTAGGGGTCGAGGAGTTCGAGGCCGAGGTCGGGGTTGAGTACGAGCCCTTTGCGGATGCCGGCCATTTGGAGGGTGTCGAGGGCAGTGCCGACGTCGGTGGCGGCATCGACGTGGAAGCAGACCCGGTCGGCCCCGATCTCGATGAGGTCGTCGATGTAGCGCTCGGGTTTGAGGGTTTGCAGGTGGACATCGAGTGGCAGCGCCGTGTGCTGGCGGATGGCGGCGACGGTGCGCATGCCGAAGCTGATCGCGGGGGTGTAGTGACCGTCCATGATGTCGAGGTGCAGGTACTTGGCGGTGCTGGCTGCGACGCCGTCGATGGCGTCGCGGCTGGGAAAAGCACACGAGCTGGAGCCAACCGGTCTCGGAGCTGCTGATCGATCTGGGCATCACCCGTTCGCACTCGAGGCCGCGGACATCGAACGACAACCCCTACAGCGAAGCGAATTTCAAGACCCTGAAGTACTGCCCGGCGTTCCCGCAACAGTTCGCCTCGATCAGCGAGGCACGGCGGTTCTGCGAGGCGTTCTTTACCTACTACAACACCCAGCACCGCCACTCCGGGATCGGATTACACACTCCCGCGACGGTTCACGACGGCACCGCCGGTCCCATCCGCACCCGGCGAGCAGAGGTACTCACCGCCGCCTACACCGCCAACCCGGCCCGATTCCGGCATCCACCGACACCGCCCAAGCTGCCGAAAGCAGCCTGGATCAACGAACCAGCGAAGGAGAACATCGCCACAGAATTCGTAGCCTGAACCGTCTCATCCGGTTTGACAGTTACCGGGGCGTTTCAGAGCATCGTGTGGGGGATCATCTCGTGGATGCTAGGGCGCGGAGAACTCAGTACGGTGCTCGCTGAGCTGGACGCAGCCGACCGTGATCGGATGCTCCAGCAGATCGGGGATTTCGCCGCGGGGATCGGGGATCCCGCTATCGGGATGGGGCCGAGACCGCTCACCTGGTGCGAACACCACGGCTACACCCCTTCGCTCGGGCGCGAACGCTGCCCGCAATGCCCGTGTGAGCTGCCCGTTCAGTACGGCCGCGGCTGGTCAGACCTCCGTATGCACCGCATGATCATCTTCTCCCGACGTCTCTACCCGGGCCCTACAGGTCGACGCCGCAAGTACTGCAGCAACGCCTGCCGACAACGCGCATACCGGCATCGGCGGGCCGAACGCGGGACGCAGCTGGCCAGGACGTGAATGCAGTGACTTGCCTCTAGACTGGCGCTCGGTTCGCCTTCACTATTCGGTCGAACCTCTTGCTGCACATCCCTTTCGATAACCGGAAGGAACTCGGACCTGGCCACAGGTGGTGGCCACTGCAGTAGGAGGTCCGTTGGATCCGCCCGAAGTACCGAACCCCGCAAGAGAAGGGGACTCGTCCCCCGATCGAGCGGAGCCAGCTAGACGTTGGACTCGTTGGTGCCATGCCATCGCTTGGGGACTCGACGCCATATCGGTGTGGTGCTCCTATACACAGAGCGACAGCCTGGCCCTGATGGCCAGGCTGTCAGCTGTGTCACTGCGCGCGGTTGGAGCTAGTAGGCATACGCCGCCTCGTCAGTGATCTGGAAGCGCTCGGATCGGCGGTGTCCGCCGTCGGTCCGAGCCCTTCGTCTCTGTAGGCCGCATGTGGTAGCGGCCAAACCCTCTTTACCCGAGCGGATGCTCGTACATTGTCAAGCCGCAAGCCATGTTCCGTTCTAAGTCAAGTTTCGGAACCTCACTTGGGCGAGACAGCACGTCAGAATGACATGTAGGCAACTAGTCAGAATGACGTGTGGGTACGGATGCACCATACCGCCCCGGCGCTCAGGTAGGCACTCGAGCGCCGCATGGTGTAGCCCATGTGCTACACGCATAGCTCACGGGCTACACGTGTTTGCGCACTACAACGGGAGCAGAGGTCAGCGTGAAGGGCAGTCGCCGACCACGTCTCGAGCATTCACGACACCGTGTAGCGTGCGGAGTCCGCTCCGCGGGGAGCGTGGGCTCTTCGCCGAGGACGCTGTGGCGGCCTCATGAAGCCATGCTGACGTCCGCGCGAACGAAGGCGATGCGGCGCTGGACGCAGACCGATCCACGTCATTCTCGCGCCGGAGTGCCCCAACCTCACGATCTACGTCGATGCGACACGTTTCTTGGACACGGCGATTCAGTTGGGGGACTGGTACTTCCGCATAGCCGCCGCGGTGTCATCTCGGTCCGGCCCGGATGGAGGCGTCTCTGGATCGGGTGAAGCGGACTGGTCAGCGGTTGCCGATTTCCTTGCCGACGGACTCCTGGTAGATGTCGGCGTAGGTCGGTGAGTCCTTGATGAGGTCATCGCAGAAGGCTGCGACATCGTTGCCGATCAATTCTATGACCCCTTTACCGGCCGCGGCTCCTTCCTCGAAGAACTCGACAAGCCCCGACAGCAGGTTCCCGTCGGCAAGATCGACCGGGCCGACCTTGAACAAATATTTCTGGCTTTCCTCGTAGACGATCCGGTAACCGGGTGGAAGCGCCTCGACCCGTGCCTTGTGCGCCCGCCACTGCTTCTTGCCTTCGATGATGTCGCGAATTCCCATCTCAGTCTCCCAGCCTGCTCAGTTTCTTGGCGACGTTGTTGTTCAGCTGTTCGCGCCATCTGTCGCGATAGGTCTTGGCGCCTTCTTCACCGGCGATCGCCGCGCAGAAGCCTTTGACGTCGGCACCCAGCACTTCATTGATCCGCTGACCGTCCGACGCTGCTTCCTCGAGCAATCCCAGGGCGCCGTCGAGGATCGGCATCAGGTTGCGACCCGTGCCACCCGAGTGAGCGAACAGGTGGGTCTTGATTTCTTCCCACGCCGCTCGATATTCGGCCGGAAGAGCACCGGCCCGGGCCTCGAAGGCTTTATATTCCCTGGTGAGATCGCTTCCTGTGATTGTCTCCCAGACGTTCATGTGTCACTTTCCCTGAGTTCGTTGATGCGTGCTGAAACGTATTCCCATTTCGCCCAGAACTTCGCGAGCTCTTCGCGTCCCGCATCGTTGAGTGCGAAGAACTTGCGTGCCGGCCCGACTTCCGAGGGCCGCTTCGACACCGCGACCTACGTTTATCATCATCTCGTAGATCGGCCCGTATTCCTTTCCTTGGCCCGACAGGCCGGGGACCATGCGCAGCAGCGCGGGGAGGTAGCGGAATACCGCGTCGATCTGGGCGCGTTGCTCGGCTATCTGGCGTTGCACCTGCTCGACGGCTTCGCTGCGGGTGCACCCCGTTCGTGACGGATCGCCCTGACCAGGTTGTAGGGGACATGGTCGGTCTCGTCTTGATCCAGTGACACCAGGTCGTTCTCCATGAAGCCCACCCAGCAGAGCAGTTCCTCGAGACGGCGGATCATAGGATGGCGGCGCAGCTTCGTCGGCAGTTCCAGGTCCCGGTACACCTCCAGGCAGGCGATGGCGAAATCGAATCCACCGGTCGACTTCCGCAGCGGCAGGTAGTCGGCGGTGGCTGGGATGTAGCCGTTGATGCGATGGTGCGCTTCGCGTTCGCAGGCTTCGAACCACTGCTCGAGGTCGTCGAGGAACCGTTCCTGCCAGCGGGCGCTGCGGCCCTCCCGCAGACGCGGCCATAAACTCGCCCACGCCGTCGCGATGGCGCCGGGCCGCCACGGTGCCTGCGGATCCTGGCGCAGCATTGCCACCATGCCACGCCTCAGCGCGGTTACGGCTTCCGTGTCTTTCAGCCGCGGATCTTCGAACAGGTCGTCGCACAGCGCGATCAGCACGGCGATCCCGGCGAAGGTTTGTTCATGGGCCGCGCCCGCCGAGGCCAAGGACTGTGCAGACCACTGGACCGCTCCTGTCCACCGGTGGTAGTCGGCCTCGGCCGCGGAGACTGCCAGGCCGGTGTTCACCACCCAGCTCCTCAACCACGACCTGGTCTGCGGCGAAACCAGCTCACTATCGGCCGGGGGTGGCTGCGTAGAGGGCCCGGCGACGACAGGGCGGGGCGTTCGCCGGTCGAGTACCGACCGGGCACAGGCGATCATCGCGTGGCGGGCGCGCGGGTCGACGGGCAGGCCGGCGAGCTGACCGGCAGCCTGGTTCATGAATTCCTCAGCCACTGCCTGCGCTTCGTCCACGGCGCCGGAAGCGATGACCAGCTCGCGGGCTTGTGCGGCCTGCTCACCTGTCATTCCGCTGCGCAGCAGGCGGGCAAGACTTCGGTCGCGGGCAGCCGCGCGGATCACGGGCAACGTGTAGATGCCCTCGGGTAGGTCTGCGTTGACCGGCTTGCCCATCTCCTCAGCGGTCGAGGTCAAATCGAGGATGTCGTCATACAACTGGTAAGCCAACCCGAACTGGCGACCGAACCCGGCCAGCGCCTCCTCCTGCTCCTCGGGGTGGTCGGCCTGCATCGCGCCCACCCGGCATGCCAGCGACAGCACCGCCGCGGTCTTACCGTCGATCGCGTCCAGGTAGGCCTGCTCACTGCGGGAGGCCACATGTTGGTCGGCGGCCTCGATCACCATGCCCGCACACATCTGCTCACCCGCGATCGCCCCCGCGAGAACTTCACGCCCACCGAGCTCGGCCAGCATCCGCATACCCGAGAACGTCACCGAATCCCCACCCAAGACCGCCATATGCGAACCCCACACCGCGTTGGCACTGGGACGCCCGCGCCGCTGGTCCGCGTGATCGATGACATCGTCGTGATACAGCGAGCCCAGATGCAGCAACTCCACCGCGGCAGCGCCGCGTATCACCCGGTCATCAGCCGGGCTCGCCGGATCGGTGAGCAGGTAGTACGACAGCAACGTCAACGTAGGACGCACCAGACGGCGGGAGGTGTCGGGTCCTTCGTCAGTGAGCGCGGTCAACTCGGGGCGGCCCTCGAACCGCACCGGCCCGAGAACCTCACGGACACGGTCCAGATCCGCCTCCAGATGCGGGAAGACAGCGGAATCTATTTCACGGGACACGCGGGCACTCCTGACTGGTTTACATCGGTCACCGACACACCGTCGATCAGTGGAATTCGACACCACCTACGCGCGGAAAGGGTTGGCATCGACCGATTTTGACGCCACCATCACAGCGAAGCCCTGACAGGTTGACGCAGTCACCTACACGGCAAACGCCCGGAGCGGGGTCCTCGTAGTGTCTGCGGAAAATCCAAGGATTCGGATGTACCCGCTGGTCGGGGCCCAGACCAGAGGGTGAGCCTCACCAGAGGTCGGGGAACAGCCGCGCCCGATCCCGCGTGGAGGCCGGCAGTGCTAGGACCGAGGAAGCTGACTCCGCTGCTCGAAAGCGCTGCTCCAGAATGGAACATCAGGCCCGATGCTCAGGTTCATCCCTGCCCGACCTCGATCCGCCGATTCTCGACACGTTTCTTTAACATGGCGAATCCATTGAGGCCCTGGGTCTTCCGCTCGGACAGCCGCTGTCCAAGAACTGATCAATTTATGAACGGCGCGATCGAACGAAATCAGCGGGAGAAAGCTGCCTGAAGGCTGTGCCGAACCCCCAGGCGCAGGCCGCTGGGCCGTGCGTGCGCTTCGGCTGACGTGTCGGCGATCCGACCGCGGACGCTTTTCGCTGTCAGCGCAACCGATCCCAGCAACACCCACGCCGATCTACCGTGGGCACATGCGCTCACCGATTACAGGAACAGCCGCCGGCGTGCCGTTCACCGCATTGCCACCGGCCGGCGGTGGCGCCGCACCGTTGATCATCACCTGGCACATGCTGGACGCACCGAGATCGGACGCCGCCTTCGCTGCCGCGCTGCCGATGCACGATCTGCCCGCCTGGCGAGTGCACCTCGGTATGCCGATGTGCGGGGCGCGCATGGTCGACGGGAGTATGGACGCCGGGCTGGAATTGCTGCGCAAGGACGTCCTGATGTCCGCCCTCTACCCGTTCGTCCGTCAGGCGACCGAGGAATTCCCCGCCGCGTTGGCCTCGATCCGCGCACAGCTGCCGGTCGGTGACGGCCCGATCGGTGTGCTCGGCGGCTCGCTGGGAGGCGTGGTCACGCTCCGGATCCTGACCGATACCGAGATCCCGGTGTTCGCTGGCGCGGTCGTGAACGCTGCTATCCGGTTGCGGTCCGTGGTCGGCCTATTCCCGGGCGACTACCCGTACGACGACGAGTCCTCCCGAGCCGTTGACAGCCTGGACTTCATCGCCCATGCCGACAGTATCGCCGGGCGCGCGCCACTGCTCGTCGTCAGCGGCGAACTGGATCATCCGGCGCTGCGTGCCGACGCGGCGCGCCTGGTCGACGCGGTGGGAGAAGGAACCGAGTTCCTGTCGATCGAGGGGTTGGCCCATCCGCTCGCCGACGAGCCCGGCATCGAACCGGCACCCCAGCTCCCGCAGGCCCGTACGGTGGACGCCGGACTGACCGAGTGGTTCCAACGTCACCTCACCGATGCCGACAGTCGATGACACAAGTCGAGGGCATGTTCTGATTCACCAAAGAATATTTATGGACAGCTCCCGAGTTGGAAACATCGTTGACAAGCGATGATTTCAGCCACCGATGTCCAAGAATGCATCGGTTTTCGACGCCGCCGTTACGGCAGCCGAATTCTCCCGTGGGAAGCGACAGATCGTGATCGTCAGTAGCCGGGCAGCACCCTGGCTTGGCGCGACCGGGTGGAGCACCGTGTCTGGCCGGTGTCTGGCCGGTGTCAGGTCAGGCGCTGATAGTTGCTGTCATGACGAACAACAGCAGCTCCTCGACCGATTCGAAGTGGACCGGCATGGTGCCGGTCGACGGTACGGCCCTGGCCGTCACCGATACCGGCGGTTCCGGTATCCCTGTGGTCTACCTCAATGGTCAGTTCGCCACTCAGGGGTACTGGCGGAAGGTCATCACCGAACTCGGCCCCGGGTTCCGGCACATCACCTATGACGAGCGGGCTCGTGGCAGATCGCGGCGTTCGGCAGACTATTCCTTCGAGGCCGCCGTCCGGGATGTCGATGCCGTCCTGGCGGCCAGGGGCGGGCGGAGCGTAGTCGGGGGCCCGATGCGGTGTGCGCCGGTAACCTGTGGTTCAGCGGAGACTGAGGGCCACACGGTCCAGAACCCAATGATCGCGCGCATCCTCCACGGTTCGGTCACACCCGCCGCGGGCGGTTCACGTTGGGCCTTGGTTGGGCCGGCGGTGTCCCGCATCCTGGCGTGACCTTGTTGTCGAACAAATGCGCGACCTGTCGGCCACGTGGCACCGCCGTGTTCCAACTCGCCACCGAGATCCCGGCAGCGATCCTGGCCCGCACCCTCGGCATCCACATCGACGTCGGCCACCTTCGAGATCAAGTAAGTTCGGTCTATCGACTACCGGCCCACGCTGGCGTTGAGGAGCTTCGATTCGATCTCGACGGCGTCAGGGTGGGCCAGCGGTTCGAGGACATCGAGTGCTTGGGTCCACGCTTCGAACGCTCCAGAATGGTCACCCGCCGCCTGCAATGCATCGCCGAGGTGGTCGAGGCTCTTCGCCTCCAAATAAGGGCTACCCAGTTCGCGGAACAGGACGAGTGAGTCGCGGTAGCACCGCGCGGCCTCGGTGTACTGGCCGAGATTGTGGTGTGCACGCGCGAGGCAGTGGAGGTTGTGGGCGGTGCCGTCTCGGTCTCCGATCCCGTCCAGTAGTGGTTTCGCCTCGATGCAGTGGGCGAGGGCTTGCGCGTGGTGGCCTGCTTTGCCGTAGCACCAGCCGATGGCGGTGAGTGTGAACGCCTCCCAAACGTGGTTGCCCGCCTCGCGACACAGCCGCAGCGCGTCGCGGGCGTGCAGCAGTGCCCTCGTGTGGCACTGGCACAGGTCGTAGGCCGAGCTGAGGGAGAAATGAGTGATGGCCATACCGGTGGTGTCGCCGAGGCGCGCGTAGCGGTCAAGGGCGCATTGCAGGTGCTCGAGAGCGTCGTCCTGGTTGCCCAACAGGATTTCGGCTCTGCCGAGGAGGAGGTGGCAAGAGGCCCGGGCGTCGTCGTCGCCTAGGCGGTCGGCGGCTGCGAGTGCCGTGCGCTGCGACTCGGCGCGGTGCGCCAAATATCCTCGCCTGCTCAGGTACGTGCTGTGCACCCAGGGCAACTGCCATGCGTGCACGTCCAGGCCTGCGCGGACTGCGTCTGCCGTCGCGGCCAGCAGCGTGTCGTGCTCCGCGGTGAGCCATTCCATGGCCTGGTGGTAGTCGGTGATGGGTAGGTGCGGGATGTGGCCCTGTGCTGCGGTGGGTTTGATCGGTGGCCAGTGCGGTGCCAGATGCCGTTCGGCGGCGAACCCGGTGTGCAGGTAGAAGTCGAGGCATCGTCGCAGTGCCGTTCGCCGGTCGTGCTCGGTGTCCTCCAGCTCGGCCAGTTCCGCCGCGTACGCGCGGAGCAGGTCGTGCGAGCGGAAGCGGCCGGGGCGGTGCTCGTCCACGAGGTGCGTCCGCGTCAGCTCGTTCAGCAGCGCGCGGGTGTGCGACAGGTCGATCCCGGCAAGCGAAGCCGCGGCGAACCGGTCCGAGTCGGGGCCGGGATGCAGGCTCAACAGCCGGAACAGCCGGGCCGCTTCGGGACTCAGCGTGCGATAGGACCAGGAGAACACCGCTCGCACGCCCGACGTCGTGCCGTCCGTCTCCAGCGCGTCCAGCCGCGCTCGCTCGTCGCGCAGTTCGCCGGCGAGCGCGCTCAGCGGGAACGCCGGGTTGCTCACCGCGCGGCCCGCCACCACCGCCAGGGCCAATGGAAGTCGGGCGGAGTGCGCGACGAGCCGCGCCACCGCGTCGGGTTCGGCGGCAACCCGGTCGGGTCCCAGTCGCCTGGTGAGAAGCGACACGGCCTCGGTCTCGTCGAGCACGGTCAGGGGAACGGGCACCGCGCCCTCGTGGGCGACCAAGCCGGAAGACCGGTCCCGACTGGTGATCACCGTGAGGCAGTTCGCGTCGCCGGGGAGCAGAGGTCTGACCTGTTCGGCGTCGTAGGCGTTGTCCAGCACCGCCAGCACTCGTCGGCCGGCCAGCAGGCTGCGGTACAGCGCGGCCCGCGCGTCCAGACCGGCCGGGATCTGCTCTGGCTGCACGCCGAGTGCTTCCAGAAAACCTTGCAGCACATTCGTTGGAGGCAGTGGGCTGCCCACTCGGTCGAATCCGCGCAGGTTCACGTAGAGCTGTCCGTCCGGGAACCTCTCGGCCTCGCGATGCGCCCAGTGCAGCACCAACGACGTCTTGCCCGCCCCGCCCGTCCCCGTCACCACGACGATGCCCGCGGCGGCGTTCAGTGCGTCCTGGAGCAAACCGAGTTCGCGGGTACGGGAGACGAACCACGGTGACGGTGCCGGTAACTGCCGCGGCACCGGCTCCGAGACCTCGACCGTTCGCCGCTCGGCGGGAGGACGCGGTACCTCCGAGGCGAGCATCTGCTGGTGCAGACGTCGCAGTTGATCGCCGGGTTCGACGCCGATCTCCGCCACGAGCTGGGTACGGAACGTGCGGTACCGCGTCAACGCCTCCGTCCGGCGCCCGCATCGGTACAGGGCGAGCATGTGCTGACCGGCGAGCCGCTCGTCGAACGGGTTCGCCGCCGTCGCGGTCGTCAGCTCGGTCAGCAGTTCGGTGTGCAGCCCGAGGTTCAGTGCCACGTCGTGACGCTGAACCTCGGCGGTGAACCGCTCTTCCCGCAGTTGGTCGCGCACCGACGCCAGCCACGGGCTGTCCAGCCGGTCGAACGGCACGCCGCGCCACATCCGAAGGGCGCGGTCGAACAGGGCCAGCGCTCGCCATCCTTCCGCCGCTTCGCGAGCCTGTCCGAGGAGGCTGTGGAACAGGTGCAGGTCGACGGTTTCGGTGTCGATGTGCAGCACATACCCGCCGCCCCTGCGAGCGATGTCGAATCCTGCGACGTCGTCCTTCAGCACGGCCCTGAGCCGAGACAGGTAGCTATAGAGCGTGTGCCGGGCTCGTACGGGGGGATGCTCACCCCAGACTCGGTCGACGAGCTGGTCGGCGGTCACGATCCGGCCTGCCTCGACGAGCAGGATAGCGAGCACGGTCCGCCGACGGGCGTGCCCGATGTCCAGATCCCGTCCGTCGACCTGAACGCGGACGTCGCCGAGCACGGCGAACTCAACCCCCACAGTGACTCCGTTCAGTACCCGTCTCATCTGCTGATTCAAGGTTAGTGCAAGGTACGTACAGGCCTCATCACCCAAAGTAGTAGTCCCGAGGCCGGCGCTCGTGCCGGCTCGAGCACAACGCACTGGGGGTAACGGTGACCCGGGAAATCATGGGTGATTCCAGCGGTGGGAAAGGGCTGGGATACGAACCCGATCCGCACCGACGGACCATAGCGACCTGCGCGGTAATCGGTGGCGTCCTCGCGCTGGTGCCGCTCCTGCTCTTTCTGACCAAGCCGACAATGGAGATTCCGGCCGGCGGGTTCTCCGGCGGTTTCGGGGTCTCAGGGGCCGAGGCGTCCCGGTCGTTCTCCGTCGGATCCCTGTTCGTCTTCCGGCTCCTGATGCTCTTCGTCCTGTATCGGGCCGTGCGCCGTCGTTGGTTGGCCGCCCCCGCCGCACCGGTGACTCGCACGCTGGTGGTCATGGCGTCGGTGCTGGCCGCACTGTCCGTCCTCCATCTGCTCGTGGCGGCCGTGCAGCTCGTCCAGCCGGAGTACCGAGTGCCGGAAATGGCCGCCGCGAGCATGAACGCCGGCACCAGTGCGCAGCTGTGGGCGTGCATGATCCTTGGCGGCGACCGACTCCTTCGCACCCGTGCCGCCGACGACGAGCGGCTCCGGCGTCGGGACCGGAACAGTCAGCTGTTGCTGGCATTCGTCTGTACCCTGCCGTCGATCGCGGTCCTGATCAAGCTGATCCACGGGATGGTCCAGAGCGGGGCGGATCTGGCATCCGCCGTACTGCTTTCGCTGCCCACGACGGCGATCGCGCTCTGGGCCGTGCACCGAATGCAACGCTATCGGCGGATGCCGTTCCGGATTCTGCTCGCCGGGTTCGGCTGGGGCGCGGTGGTGGCCACCGGACTCGGCCTGGCGCTGCCGCTCCTGTACGACTCGCTGAGCTACCAATTGCTGGGCTACAACAGGTTCGTCGCGATCATCGACGGCTTCAAGGCGCCCGTCGTCGAGGAGCTGGTCAAGGCTGTCGGCGTGCTGCTGATCGCCGTCGTGGCGCGGCGGTGGGTCACCGACCTGGTGTCCGGTCTCGTCGCCGGTGCCGGTGTCGGTCTGGGGTTCAACTTCGTCGAGTCGATGTTCTACATGGCGGCCCCCAGCATGGGTGGCGCCCTGTACCAGCACTGGGTTCGGCAGGTGGTCGGGATCATGTTGATGCACGTAGCGTTTTCTGCGCTGGGCGGCGCGGCGATCGGCGCCGCCCGGCAGGTGCGGAACCCGAGGACACGGCTCGCCGTGATCGGCTGCGGGTTGCTGACCGCGATCTGCGGCCACTACCTGTACAACAGCCTGATCTCGTTGCTGCCGCTGATGTTTCGAGTCAGTGAGCCGGTGTTCGCCATGGTCGTGTTGCCACTACTGGTTCTGCTGCTCCTCGGCCCGTTCCTCTTGATGTACCTGTTGCTGCTGCGCCGAGGCCTGCGCTATCAGAGCGCCGCGCTCGCCGTCGAACTCCGGCACGAGGCGAACAGCGGGTACGACGCGGTCACCGCCGCCGAGCTGCCGGTGCTGCTCAACCCCGCCCGCAGGTTTCGCACCCGCGTCGACGCCTTCCGGCGCGGTGGTCTGCGTGCCTATCGTCGGCTGTCCCGTCTGTACCAGGCCCAGCTCGACCTTGGCATGTGCCACTGGCACCAGGCACGTCAGGACCCCGACCGGGCGGACGTGGACCTCGCACTGCGGCGGCGGCGCGTCCAGGACCTCAAGACCGGTCTCGAAGTCCGCACAGATCGGGGTTGTTGATGCGTAACATGTTCGGACGGGCCGTCATCCTCGTGACCACCATTCTCACCGCGCTGCTACTTACCCCGGCGACAGCGGTCGCCCAGTGCACCAGCGGTCTGGTCAACACCCTGGGCGGCCCGGGAGACGATGGCTGCGGCGGTATCTACCCGGCCATCGGCTCAGCGGCCGCGGTGGCCGCCGCCCTCGGCGCAGCCGCGCTCCACGCCGCGGTCAGCTATGCACGGGGTCAGGTGGATGGCGGCCAAGAGTTGCGCGTCAACCACTTCAATGGCGAATTCATAAAAGGCGACGTGCGTGGTGATGTGTTCATGAAGGGCGGGACCATCGAGGGCAATGTGTACGGCAATGTGGTCATGTGGGAGGGCGCGACAATCACAGGCGATGTTTACGGCGACGTCGTCCAGATCGGCCCGGCGAATTCGATTAATGGTGATGTCGGCCAGATCGGCTCGGCCGGCGCGAATTCGATTAATGGTGATGTCGGCCAGATCAGCTCGGCCGGCGCGAATTCGATTGGCGGTAGCGTCCAAGGCAAGGTAGTCCAAGCAGGACGTATCTCGGGCCCGATCACAATCGGCGGTCGTACGATCATTGGCGATGTTTACGGCGACGTCGTCCGGATTGGCCCCGTCGCGAATTCGATTGGCGGTAGCGTCCAAGGCAAGGTAGTCCAAGCAAGACGTATCTCGGGCCCGATCACAATCGACGGCCGCACGATCATTTCACCGGTCGGGTGAATGGGTCTATGGAGCGCGAACTCTATGTCACGGACCTCGGGAAGCTGCTTGGCGGCTGGACGGTCAACGTGGTCGGCACCGAACTCAGTGAGCACAGCCGGCTGCTGTGCGCCCATGGCTCCCGCAGTTCCCGTTCCTCTTCGGACAGGGTCGTCAGGGCCGGCCCCGAGGATCACGACCGGTGGTGCTCGGCGACGGACCGGCTGCTGGTCGAGATCCGCGCCCTGCAGGAGCGCGAGGAAGCCGCCAGTCTCCACCTGCGTGCGCCGTTCCGGGGCGGCCTGCGGTGGCGGATCAGGTACGCGCGGCGGAACTGGTTGCTGCGCACGGGATATGACGAGGCGAGCGCGCAGCTGCGATCGGACTTCGGCACCGCGCTCGCGGCCTACCGGAAGAGCACCGGTGACCTCCCCGAGTACCTGGAGGAATTCGACAAACGGGAGAAGGAACGCAAACGGCGCGAGGAGGAACAGGCCAGGCAGAAGCGAACCGAGGCCATCGCCGACGCGTCCGGCACGGTGTGGTCCTACGAGATCAGCAAGTATTCAGGCGGGCGCAGCTTCTGGATTTACCTGAGGAATCTGGACGACGGGGGCAGCGGCGAGCACACGGCGCAGGAGGTCCACGCCGCATTGACCGCGGAGCGGGCGGAACACCGATACACCCGCGTGCGCTGGGGGCAGGAGACCGAGCGCGCGTTGGAAGAGAAATACAAGACCGTGGTATCCGGGTGGGCGCGGCTCACCGGCGAAATCATCATCCCGGACCCATACGACCCGAAAAAGCCGCCGATCTGGTCGAAGTACCACGGCGGGCCGACCAGTAACTACGGCAGTTTCTGACACAAAATCCACCAGGGTCGCGGTTTCATGGCTTCCGCTCTGCGCGAAGCGTCTCGCCGAAACTCTGCGGAAACCTTGAAATCCCAGTTCAGCGCCCCGGGACTGGCGTCCGTCAAACCGACAGAATGTATTCACGTGCAATGAAGGGGAAATTCTGGTGAACCGCACGAAAATAGGCAAACATATCTTGGCGCGGACGCCGTACAACCAAATAGTCGCGGCGGTCTCGATCGCCTTGTTCATCACGGTGTTCGTGCTGGCGGGGTGGATCGGCCTGCTCGTCGTCTTCGTGCTGTGGCTGGCGGCACTGTTGTACGCGGGATACGCCTTCACGCGCCGGGAGTTCGCCGAGGCGGCGCGAATGCGCGACGAGGACCGACGTGCCCACGAGGACCTGATCGCCCGGCGCCGGAGGCTGGGCCAGCACATGGACATGACCTATGAGGAGCGCTCGCCCTCACTGGCCGCCCGATTCGGGCGCGTCGACCAGAACGTCGTGGAGAACGGGGACCCGAGGCATACGGCCAGAGCACGGCACGCGGCAGAGCTCGTCGCCGAGGGCGTGCTGCGCATGCCAAGCGGCGGCTTCCCGGTCACCGTCTTCGACCTCGAGGTGGTCAACGAGTTCGACCTCGGCAACCTCGCCAGGATGGGCAGGGCCGACCAGGCTGTCGAGTCCGCGAAGTGTTATCTGACCGTGTGTGCCGTGACACTGCCGTACCCCCTGCCTTACCTGTCCTCGCTAGCCGCCTGGAACACCGGGCTGGTCGAGGAGATCGCCCCGGTGGTGGACGTCGGTGCTCCCGGGGAGTTGCGGCACACCGACGATCCCAGGTTCGCCGCCCTCTTGCTGTCCGTCCCGGAGGTGCTGCGAGCAGCGCACAACCTGAACCTGCTCTGGACGGTCAGTGGAGACCAGCTGGTCACGGCGACGATGACCAGCACCGGGATTACCCCGGAGAGCGCACTGCGGCGTGCCACCGACCTGGCCGCATTGGCCGGCGCCTTTCCCTGGGGCCGGCTGGAACCCTACCGGCGGGACACCGCGGGCATGCCGGTGCCGTGGCAGCTGCACCGCAGCCCGTTCCTCGTCCACCAGTGGTGGATGGAGAGCGACCTCCTCGGCCCTGGCGTGCTGCGTTGGGCACACGGACCGCTTGGCGCCACCGGGATGTACGCCTTCGAGAGCGTCGGAACGGACCTCGGAGAGCCGCGCCAACACCCCGGCGATGGCCTACCCAGATCCAGACGAGGCTGATGCCCAAGCCTATAGCGCAGCGGATACTGCCGGGAGGGCCCGGACGAGGTCGGGCACTGGGAGGTACTTGTGCTCTTCCCGCTGTCACTGGGGCGCGGTCTCGCACCCAACGGCAAATGTGGCAGATCCGCACGCACGTCGTCATCGACCGTCACGATGAGCTTCGGAAACCCCTGTGCCAGTGCATCAGCCACGCTCCGGACCTGCTCGGCGCTGGCTTGGTAGTCCAACCGGAGCGCACCGCATTCGATGTGGATGTGCTGGATACGTCAAGGGGAATCTCTCCGCCCCACCGCGGTTTGGTCGAGCTCAAAACCAACCGGCCAGCCGCGACCAGCGTGTCTTGCGCAGCTGCCTTTCGCGGCCACTGTTTTGCCCGGCAGGCTACATGGATCTGCACGATCTCGTGCGCTTGCGAAACAGTGAACGGCACGCGCGGTGCCCGATGGGCTGCCGGATCACACAGCGCGACAGCCTGGTATATAGCAAGGGAATACATGGCCGGAGACCTTCTGGTTAGGCGAATTCGGTCAAGGTCCAGCCTGTGTTTCGGGCCGCGGAGGCGCTATACCGACCGGTCGCTGACCGCTATGCGCCCGGTGTATAGCCCGTCAGTCGCCAGAGGATTAGGCTCGGGTCGCTTCACACGCATGACATAAAAGGCCAGGTCGGCGGTATAAATGCACGGAAGGAATTCCCGTTTCAGCATGACGACAACTGAGTCCGATCAGCAGACCAAGCCGCAGCGGCACGGACCCGGGTCTGCGGGCCGAGGGTTTCCAGGCCTACCGACAATCGCCGTGCCGCCCCTTGCGTACCGAATACCTGGTGTTGCAGGGGAGATGCCATGACGGACTCGAGTTCCTCGTCATCGTCTGGCAGAAAACCCATGTCGGAGTGCTCGCGCAGCATCTTCACATACGCTTCGACACGATCTGCTTCCGCTCTCGACAGGCGCGGTCCGCGGCCCATGTCGTTGGCTTCCAGCCATGCATACAACCGGTCGAGCGGCGCTGCCTGATCGATTTCTTCGGACCGGCGGATTCTCACGTCACCAGCAGATACGCAATGCATGAGGACTTCACCGTCTCGGGCGACACACCATTGGCTCCGACAACCCGGTTCGTAATCGTCACTGAATTGCTCATACCAGTGAGCGCTTCCGAACCGTATGCTCAATTCCTCCACGCGCTGGTAGGTCTCGTCCTGTATCTCCACGGAGGGTGAGCCCGGTATTCCTCCCAGTGCGTGGTCCCGGTAGAACACCAGCGTCCAGCCGTCCAGCACCGGAGTGATGAACACCTCGGGATAGGGGTATCGCTCGTACAGCCGAGAGTTCTCCGCCCAGATGTCGCCGTCCATGTTCGCCCAATGATCGGCGTTCACGCGCAGTGGCGCTCTCCCCTGCCATGGCGCGAATCCCATGCGCATCGTCACGGGAACCGGGTCGCGCAGGTCGAATGCGTTGATGACCGCGGCTTGATCGGTGGTCGGCAAGGCATACCACGATCCATCCAGGTACTCGGAATTCAGCGGCGGGGGTGTCTCGGCCTTCTGTTTCATCTGGATCAACCGCTGCAACACCCGCAGATCCTCCGCAGGGATGCGATTCCACCCGAACTCGGCAAGCAGCACCAACGCCTGACGCCGCGCAGGGAAGTCTGAGCGCCGCCGCACCGACTCCAACGAACCTGTCACACCGGGACCGAATTCGCAGAGAGCCGACACCGCGAATTCCCGGACCCGGGGAGGACACCGCGCGCCCGCAATTGGGCGAGCTGATCGGGTACGTCCGTGACGGCGACACGGTGATCGTGCACTCGATGGACCGCCTGGCGCGCAACCTCGACGATCTACGGCGGCTGGTGCGCACCCTGACCGGCAAGGGAGTGCGGGTGGAGTTCGTGAAGGAGAACCTGACCTTCACCGGGGAGGACTCGCCGATGGCGAACCTGCTGTTGAGCGTGATGGGTGCCTTCGCCGAGTTCGAGTGTGCGTTGATCTTGGAACGCCAGCGGGAGGGCATTGCCGCAGCCAAGGCCCGCGGCGCGTACACCGGCCGCAGACCCGCCCTCACCCCTGAGCAGGCACAGCAGGTGCGCGCTCGGGCCGGCAGCCGGAGAACGAAAATCCGCGTTGGCCACCGAATTCGGCGTCAGTCGCGAAACCGTCTACAGCTACCTGCGAGCCGAGGCCGCCACAGGCTGAACGGTAACGCCGGCCCGGGGTTCGCTGGGTATTCAGGCACTCGATCTTTGCGCCGATACCGGCGTCGGTTGCCTGGGTGCCGTCGCCTCTTCGGTACCGCACTAGACGCGGTAAAAGTCCCAATTCACCGAGTCGGCATGCGGATCGGGCGACGTGAGCTCGAAGTTCCTTGTCTGGGCGCGGTCGCAGACGCGGGGTGAGTACTTGGTACCGGCCCACTTTCCGTTCCGGTACCAGTCGAAGCGCATTTGCACGCATTTACCGTCCCTATAGCTGTCTGCGACCCAGCCTTTGACGTAAGCGGGATTCCAGCACTTGCTCCCTGCCGAGGTTCCCCACCAAGGGCTGTAGTTCCAGCCTCCGTGGCAATAGGAAGCTTGCCGGTTGTTCTGCATCGTCTGCGCAGTCGCCGAGGCCATGCCTGACACCGCCACCGTCGCGGCCACTGCCAGTGCACCCGCAGCAGTCACAGCACGCCGGACAAACGGTCCACCTGCATTGCCGATACCAGACACAGTCAACCCCTCACGCCAGGATCAGAATCCGTCCTGATGACAGACGGCGATGCGAGGCAAAGAATTCGGCCGTTGCATCAGCAAATTATTCGGAACCGCAGGGGGTTTGGACGGACACCTTCGCCAGCAGTGCCTGATAACCCTAGTTATCTGGCAACTACTCTCCGGCATCGTGACGTGACGAAGAGTGGCCCCCGGCCAGTGCCACCACCCCGCGGCCGATCACTGCGATCCCGAAGCCGATCAGCGCGAGTCCGAACACGTTCTCCCCGTCGAGGGTCCGCGCAGCACCGATGCCGATCGCCGCGATGCCGATGCCGATCGTCGCGATCTCGAACCAGGTCTCTCCGGCACTGATCGTCGCGATACCGCCACTGATCACCGCGAGTCCGACGCCGATCGTCGCGGCCCCGAGAATGACGTCTTCGTCGATGATCCGTGCGGCACCAAGGACGATCATCGCGACGCCCGCGACGATCACCCAGACCCCGACCGAGGTGCCCTCGCCGGCAGTTACTCCGACCCCGCTGCCGATCAGCGCGACGCTGATGCCGATCCCTGCGGCGCCTATGACGATCAGCGCGATCCCTCGCGGGGTGTCCCCGCCGGCAGTTGCTCCGACCCCGCTGCCGATCAGCGCGACGCTGATGCCGAGCATCGCGATGCCGAACGGGGTCTCCCGGCCGACGATCATCGCGACCCCGACGCCGATCCCTGCGACCCCAGCGGCAATGGTCGCGACCGTGAGCAAAGTGACCTCGTCACCGATTGCCACGACCTCGATGCCGATCATCGCGACGCCGATACCGATCATCGCAACGCCCATGTATTGCCATGCTGTGCGGTGTTTGTGGGCGGATTCGATGAGCCGCAGGGTGATGGCGGCTGCGGTGGTCCACAAGATCGCGGGAATCGCAATCTGCAGCGGTGCGGGAATGCCGGGCACTGCGGTGAGGACGGTGAGGCTGGTGGTGTAGGTGACGGCGATGGCCGGTAGCGCGATCCGCTGGACCAGTCGCAGGTAGGTGTCGCGAGCGGCTGTCCATGCCATCCATGCGGCAACAGCTACAGCCGCCGAGATCTTGCCGACCAGTCCCAGCTCCTCGCCGAGGATCGAGACCAGCAACGCCGCCAGCAGCGACGGCGCCAGGTACTTGGCGAAGGCCGTGCGGGCATCCGGGGTGTATCGGTGGACGACGACGTTGGCGTTGCCGACGACGACGACGGTGGTGTTGTCGATCCCCTCGACGTTCACCGTTTGGTCGACCATGCCGTCGGGACGGGCTTTATCCAATTGCCGCGCCGGGTCGCGGTCCTCGGTCACGAAGGTGGTGTGATGGTGGCGTCGCGTCCGGCTTGCACGGTGGTGTTGTTCTTGCCTTTGACGGCCGAGGTCTGGGTGATGGCGGCGATGGCGCTCTGGTCCCCGGCGCTCAACATCGGTGTGAGGTCCTCGCGCAGCAATCGCTCGAGTTCCCCGCGCAGACCGGGGTTCTCCGCGACCAATCGGTGCAACCGCAGCCGCCATACCCCCGCCAAAGCGTCCTCGGTGGCAGAGTCGCCGCCATTGCGGGCGGCGACCGCGTCGACACGAAGCTGGCCGAGCTCGAGGCCCACCCGATCGGCGTGATCCGGACGCACCCGCCGCCACCAGCCCACCACAACATCCTTGGCCCTGGCCCAGGCGTCGGTGGTCATCAAGTTCACCAACGCAGTCCCGGCAGCCATCACGATCGGATCCACTATCCCACCTCGAAATCCCTTGGCGGCCAGCACCGCCGAACCAAACCAATGCTAGGGCCAACCACTACGGCTGGCACCACTAATCACTATCGTCACCTCGGGCCTGTGAAGCGCGGCCGATACCAGTATCGACCCCTACCGGCTGCTCAACACGTTTCTTGCACAGCGCGAGCCCGTTGAGGACCTGCCGTTCCCGCCCGAACGGCCGAGTGTCCGAGAACCGATCGATTCTCAACAGCCAACCTCGCGAATGATATCGGTTGCGCATGAGATCGTTGGGATCGAAAGCTCGACGAGGAGGACCAGCAGTGGCCAAGGGGTTCAAGATCAACCGCGAGGGCATCCGGCGGATGACACGCGAAATCGAGAAGGAGTTCGCGAAGAACCCGGTGCGCGTCCCGCTGGAAGCGGACCCTGATGGTATCTACCCGCCTGCGGCTACCGTCACGAACTACAACGGACCTGTGGTCACGGTGACTGGGGACCACGCTCAGCTCGCCTGGAACAACGACACGGTGAACCAGGGGCAGGCCCGCCGCGACGAAATCGCCCCAGGCTATGAACGGCTGGCGGCGACTCTCGCCAACCTGCTCGCAGAGCTGGCCCGGCTCCCGCTCAACGCCGAGGATTCTGCCGAGGTCCGCGGACAAGCGGAGGCAGTGCTCGCCGAAGTCGTCAACGAAGAGCCGAACCCGGGCATCGTCAAGCGCGGCCTGACGATGATCAAGGGGCTACTCTCGCCGATTGCCGCCGGCATCACTCAGGCCGCGACCACGGCGGCCACCGAAGAAGGTTCGGAACTCGCCCGCGACTTCATCCACTCGCTTGGCGAAGCTGCCCCCTTCTGAAATGGGGCACCGGACTGCGGCGCCTACCCCGCCCGCACTGCTGAGCAGGTGGCCCAGCTGCGCGCCTGAGCGGCCAGCGGCGAAGCGGCGCCGCCACGGCCTGAGCTGCTGATTGTCCGGTTTTGAACACGAAGATGTTCTCCGGACTACTGAGATCGCGGTCGGCGGAGTGACCTTCGTGTCCTTTGTTCGAACTCACTGCTGATTGATGACGGGGTGTTCGGACAACCGCGCCTGCCCGACGGGCTCTTCGGAGGTTTCACGGCGTTGACCGCCAGGTCCGCGCACTTCGCGTCGGTTCTCGGCGGTCAGCGCCGACTCGAACAGCGGCGGACTACAGATTTTCTGATCCGTGGTCGGGAATCCCCGTAACCTGCCGGTCAACAGTCGGTGGCCGAGTCGAGTGCGGCTCGAAACTGCTGTGGTTCTATACCGGCTTGATGTTGGCGGCTTGCGGGCCATTGGGGCCGTTCTTGACCTCGAACATGACCCAGGGTGCCGTCAAAGTCTGATTTGATGGTGTGACCAGCAGTTATGGTGTGTCGTTGGAGCGGGCACGGCCGGACTCGGTGATGATCTTGGTTACCACACACAGGATCGTCCGAAAGCCGTTGCCGTGCCCGCTTTCTCATCATCGTCTGTTGCTGCCGTCCGGGTCGAGTCGACCCCTGCCACCGCCTCAGCGGCGGTCACTGTCCACGAAGAACCACCGGTTCCCGTCGGGTTGCTGGAAATGCTCGAAGGGGGCCGATCCGCGCAAACCCCGTGGTGTGCGGTATCGGCTGACATCGGTCCTGGCGATCGGGCTGGCCGCGACCGTGGCCGGTGCCCGCTCGTTCGCCGCGATCGCCCAGTGGGCCGCCGACGCACCCGCGCCCGTGCTGGCGCAGCTGGGAGCACAGCATGTGCCCTCGGAGCCGGCGATCCGGCGCGTGCTCGGGCAGGTGCCCGCCGACACCCTCGATGCGGTGATCGGCGCGTGGATGTGGCTGCGTACCAGTGTGATCGATGGGCGACGGGTGATCGCGTTCGACGGCAAAACGCTGCGAGGCGCGAAGGACACGGCCGGGAACCTGACTCATCTGCTGGCTGGGTTGTGCCAGCACACCGGCACCGTCCTCGCGCAACTCGCGGTCGGCGCGAAAACCAACGAAATACCCATGCAGAGAGCACTTCTGGTGACACTCGACATCCTCGGTACGGTGATCACCGCCGACGCCTTCCACTGCCAGCGTGACACCGCTCGAGTGATCACCGACCGCGGCGGCCACTACATCCTGACCGTCAAAGGGAACCAGCCGACGCTGCGCAAGAAGTTGAAAAACATACCCTGGAGCCAGGTTCCGGCCTTACACACCGATCTCGACCACAGCCACGGCCGACAGGTCCGGCGCACTTTCAAGGCCACCGAGATCCGCGCCGGCATCGGCTTCCCCGCCGCCGCACAGGTCTTGAAGATCACCCGCACCCGCACCGTCCGATCCGCCGGGAAACCCACCAGCGAAACCGTCTACGCCATCACCTCGATGACTGTCGCTGACGCCAAACCCCACCAGATAGCCAGATGGTTGCAAGGACATTGGTCGATCGAAAACAAACTCCACTGGGTCCGCGACTGGCCGCTGCCAAGCCGCCATCGAAGCGATCGATCAGGCCGGCCGTATCCCGGCTACCGGTCGTTGCGGACCTTCAGATCCTGCCAAGATCTTGACGCAAGACAGCACTCGGTTGCACCCCTGCTCGCGGGCGTGGACGGCGGGGCCGACGTCGAGACGCACCTGGTCATGCCGCGTCCTGTTCGCCGTGGCTGCGGTGGTCGGTTCCGTTCAACGCGAAGTACCGTACGGCCGCGAACTCGGACTCGGCGGGTAGCGGGGACGCGTTGCCGCTAAAAAGTACCTCTGGAGTTCGTTGGGTTCTTCGGTCCCGGTTCCCTTGCCGGACTGGGGGTCTCCGTGTTTGTGTGGTTCTTGGCCGTTCTGACTCAACTTCAGATACTCTGAGCTGATCGCGCTTTTGATGATGCTCCAGCAGTGAAGTTGAAGGGGCGGTGGGGTTGTCGGTCGTGCGGGATCTCCGCGAGGTGCGTGCGGCGGCGGGCCCGGAGGAGATCGAAGTTTCGTACGCCTAGAGACCGAGTCTCGTTACGGAGAGTGGTTATCATGCGTTTTGTCTCCGCCGTCGCCACCGCTGTATGGATAACCGCCATATGGTTGGCCCTTGTCTCAGCGCCGGCCATGGCAGATACTGCCGCACCCGGCAGCACAGCAACGCCGCTATATTTCCGATTCGGCCCCGAGGGGCTCCACGTCGGGGAATTCGAATGCCGCAGCGGGAAATTCCCATGCGAGCCCAACGAATTCAAATGCGACAACGACAGGTGCGTTCAGAAACAATGGCTCTGCGATGGGGACGATGACTGCGGAGACGGATCCGACGAGCGTAACTGTGAATCGTGAGGGCCACGGCATCGCAGTCCAGCCTGCTAAGACACGTGAGTGTCAGCGGCGAGACTCGGCGCTTAGCCTCGATCTTTCTTGCGGGTGACGTGCTGGCCCGATCGCGTTCGGATTTCGGTTTTTGGCGGGTATCTGGGCTGGTGGGTGTGGCTGGCCGTCCCGTGTCAGCGGGTGGCTGCCGGGTTCCACGGACCCGGTGGTGGTCTTTCTGGTCTCGTGGGGGCGGTTTGTGCTGGTCAGGTCGCTTCGAGGCGGGTCATCGCGGCGAGGAGCAGGCTGGTGGTCGGGGCTGATCGGGGTAGATGCAGCCGGGTTTTGCGGGCGTGGCGGGCGATGCGGCCGGGTAGTGAGAACAGGTGCAGGCGAAGGGTTTTCGGTTCCCATCGGCGGGCGACCTGGCCGGTGAGTGCCAGCATCTGCATCCAGGCGGTCAGATCGAGCGCGAGCGCGACCAGCGCCAGCCAGATCTGGTTGGCCGCAAAGGATTTGAACGGTAGGTTACGCATTCCGGTGTCCTTACCAGCGCGGATACGATCCTCGCAGCGAGCCCGGCGGCGGTGGCGCAGCTCGAGATCGGGGATCTGCCCGCGGCGGGTGTTGGTGACGAACGCGGTCAGCCGCAGCCCGTCGAGGTCGGTGAACCGCAGCTGGGCACCCGGATGCGGCCTTTCTTTCCGCACGACCAGGCGCATCCCCGCTGGCCAGCCGGATAGGTCGACCATGCCGGTGATCTCGGCAACCCACGCGCCGTCACGAACCTTCCCGTCGGCGTCGTAGGCGGGGGTCCACACCTTCTTCGGGACCTTGTTGACCGCGTCGACGAGGGCGTCGGTGAGGGTGAACCCGAGCGAGTACTGCACCCGCCTCGCGTGGCAGTACTTCACGAATTCGTGGGTGCCGCCGCCGGCGTCGGTGCGCACCAGCACTTTTCGACCGACTCGCCACGAGGGACGCCACGGCAGCTGGGCCAGCGCGTCAGCGAGAACCTGTTTGTGGTCGGCGGCGGTGTTGGCGCCGGAGTTCCCGGGCCGCAGCAGCATCACCGCGGGCTCGCCGGTGCCGTCGGGACCGTGGTCGATGAACGCGCACAACGGGTGAAAGCCGTACCCGCGCTTGAAGGTTGGGGCGGCTTTCTCCTTCTCGCTGTGCGCGTCGAGCAGGGTGGCATCCAGATCGATGATCAACGGATTCTCCGCGTCGATCCCGTGATCGGGTGCTGATTCTCCGGCGCGTTTCCACACCGAGGCCCGCGCCGCGGCCCGCGCTGATGCAATGGCGGACAACGCTTTCGGTACGTCCTCGGCGAGGGCGGACACCAACCGCGACACCGTCGGATCCGACGCGACCGGCCCGAACATGGCTGGCTGGGTGCGCAGCAGCGACACATCCGCAGCGCAGTCACCCCCGGCCGCGACCGCGATGGCCAAGTCCAGCACGATCTTGCCCGGATTGTGCGTAGACATCGGTTTGCGCCACGGCGCCAACGCCTGCGACAGGCCCTTGACCAGTCCGATCTTCTCCGCGGTGCGCACCAGTAGCAGCGTTCCCGCCTGCGACACCAGCCCCGACCCATCCCCGTCCGCGGCCAGCCGCGGATACCACGTAGACTCACGCACCGAAAAGGTGTTTCCTTCTTCTGCTGATTCGACTCTCGACAAGCCGAATTGTCGCAGGTCGGAACACCTTTTCACATATCCAGGGTGCCGACAACTCAAATACCGTGAATGGCGCAGGTTAGTGCTGCGTCCTCAAAGGTGATAAACAAACCGGCGGCGTAGGGTCCTGGGTTTCGGGGCGGGTCGGCCCCAGACCCATGGTCGTGCTCGGGCGTTGAGGGCGGTGGTGGCCTGGCCGGGTGGCCTGGTCGATTTCTCGGCTGTCGGTGAAGGTCTGGCCGGCGAGAGCCTCTCGCCGGAAGACCCGCCACCACGCCTCTTGGAGGTTGAGCCAGCACGCCCTGACGGGGATGAAGGCGTGTTTGATCCGGGGGTCCTCGAGCCATGCGCGGGTGGATTTGCTGTTGTGGCTGGACAGGTTGTCGGTTATCACGTAGATGTCGCCGTGGGGGGTTGTCGTGTTCGATCATCTCGAGGAATCTTTGATAGTTGATGCTGTTGCGCGAGGACGCGGTGAGCGTGACGACGTGGCCATCGCGGACGCGGAACGATCCGTAGACCCAGGTCCTGTCCGGGCCTCGTGAGTACTCCAGGGGCGCCTTGATCCTGTGCCCGCCGACCGACCACCCCGGTGCGGGTCCGAAGGTGCGGGGCGAGACCGGACCTAACTCGTCGGCGCAGACGACCGTCGCGCCCTCGGGTGGCTGCGTGTAGAGACCGACGATGTGGGTCCTTTTTGGGACGAAGTACGGGTCCTTGCTCGTCGTCCACGAACGCGGACGGCGCCATCGAACACCCTCTGCCACAAGTATTCTGCGTACCTGACTGCGACCGACGACGATGCCTTCGCCGCGCAGCGCTTCCGTCAACGCGTCCAGTGTCCAGCGCGACCCGGCCGCGTCCTTCTCGGCGCGCAGTTCGCCATCGGGATGCCGTGTCAAACGCCCCAGCGGTGTCGTGGCGACCAAGGTCACGATGCGGCTGCGCTCGGCTTCACTCAGTCGAGGCTTACGCCCTGCCCCAGGGCGATCCCCCAGCCCATCCAGGCCGTGAGAGTTGAACCGGTGCAACCGCTCTCGCACTGTCTGTGGATGGCAGCCCAGCTCGCCAGCGATCTCCGCGGTGGACTTACCGTCCCAACTCGCCGTGATCATCCGAGCCCGCCGGATGCAATCCCCAGGCGCATGCCGAGCTGCGGCCAGCTTCCAGACCGAGCGCAGGAGCGGTGAGATGGCCGGCGTCTGAGGTCTCGTGGGCCGATGCGCCTATCGAGTTCTTCGTCGGTCAGCAGCATCAACGTATTGATCTCAGACTCCACGGTGGGTGCGGATGACAGAGGATCCGCGGCGTCATTGTCGGGTAGCACGCGCTATCGGGGATGCGGGTTCCGAGGCAGCACGTCGCCGACAGCGCGACCGTGTGAGGTGATGGGCCTTTGTGGAGCAGTTCGCGGGTCTGGTGTGCCATGATCGGCGGCTGCCCATCCTTCCCGGGGTGACGGAACTCGCGGGGCGGTTTGTCTGCCCGGCCTGTCGCCGGGCAGGCTGGGCAGGTGCCGATCTCACCGCCACAGGACGTCGCCGACAATATCGGGCAGGTTTTCCGGGAACGCGGGAATCGATGGCTCGCCGAGTTGCCCGGCGTCGTGGAGGCACGCTGCGCGGCGTGGGGATTGGACGTGATCGGGGACGGATTCACAGGTGGCACGCATTCGTACGTGGCTCCGGTCAGACGGAGCGACGGGTCGGTGGCGGTGCTGAAGGTTCCGGTCGTCGATGCGGAGAACGTGGGGGAGCCGACCGGGCTGTTCTGCTATCAGGGCCAGGGGGCCGTACGGCTGTACGAATTCGATTCCGGGTCCGGGGCGATGCTGCTGGAATGGGCGCGGCCGGGGACCGAACTGGTGTACCAGCCCGGTTTCCCGAGTCTCGAGGGCCGGCCGGAGAACGTCGAGAAAGTCGAGCTCGCCTGCCGGTTGTACCGGCGGCTGCGGCGCGAACCCGTCAGCGTTCCGGAGAACTATCCCGCGCTGCCCGCGGTCGTCGACGTGGTGGCGGTGTGGACCCGGTGCTTTGTCGATCCGGAACTCACTGTGGTGCAGGCGATTCCGGCTCCGCTCCTGGAGCGGGCGGCAGAATGGTGCGAAAAGCTTGCGGTGCCCGACGGGCCTCTGCTGATCGTCAACCGGGACACCCACCTCGGCAATATCGTCGCGGCTGAACGGGAGCCGTGGCTGCTCATCGATCCGAAGGCGTATCTGGGTGAGGCAGCCTTCGACGCGGGCTTCCTGGTGATGATTCAGGTGCAGAGTGCACCCGAGCCGGACCATGCCGGGAGGGTCGTCGAGCGCACCGCGGCCGCGCTGGACATCGACACCGATCGCGCCCGAGGCTGGGCGTTCATGCGTGCGATGGAGGAAATCGTCTGGGCCGTCGAAGACGAGGAACCGGACGATCTGCGGCTGCACCTGGCCGTCGCGACCGCACTGGCTTGATCCTCAGCGGCGGTACTGGACCTCGACGTACTCGGTACCGAATCCGGGGTCACCGGGTGAGCGTCACTCTCGGCGTCAAACGCGATGACGCCGCCAACCCGGTCGGGATCAGCATGCGGCGGGGCGACTGGCTGTCTCGCGTCGAACTGACAAAGCTGCGGCATGGTTCGGTCATGCGACGGGTGCAGCCTGTAGCGTCAGCCCGGTGCGAGCCTTCTGACCACCTCGAGGTGGGCCGGTGTCTGTGGCCTGGTCCGATGCCCGCCGCCGATGGCGGCGGGCATTGCATTCGGTCCGGTGGGTCGGCGCTTACTGCACCACACACCCCGGGGCCGGTGGCGTGCCGGCGAAGCGGTCGGCGAGGAATTTCATGCCGCCGAATGCTTCGCCCGCGGCGGCTCCGATATGCGTCGGGAACGGCGAGTGGATCGCGGTGAGGGTGGCGCCCTGAGCGCAGTAGGTATCCACGAGGGCGGTGTAGCCGGCGACGGGGATCTTCTCGTCGGACACGCTGTGGTACAGATACAGCGGGGTGTCGGGGGCGGTGCCGCCGAGTTCGTTGGGCGTGGCTGCGTTGCGGAAAGCGGGCTGCGCTAGCAAGTCCGGGACCGCGGCGAAGTCTTCGATGTGAATGTCGGGGTATTTCTGAGCCAGATCCGCACTGCAGGCGGACGTGTCTGTGGCGAGCAGCGCGCGGCGGCCCTGGTCGTTCAGCAAGTCGGCCAGCTGGGAGTCGGGTTCGTTGCGGGCCAGCCCGAGCAGGATCAGTAATCCCCCAACGGCGCCGTCGGCGCGTTGTGCCATGGTCGGGATATCGGTGGGGACTCCGCCGGCGCTGGTGCCGACGATCCGCACGTCTGGTGCGTACTCCCGGCGCAACTGCGTGGCCCACAGCGTGGCGAAGGCTCCGCTCGAGTATCCCCATGTGCCGATCGGGCTCGAGGCATCGATGCCGACCGGCGGGAAGGACCGTGCGGCCCGGATTCCGTCCAGGACTCCACGCCCGGATGTCACGCCGTCGAAGAGTCGGGACTGCGGCCCTTCGTAGTCGCTGACCACGACGGCCCATCCGCGCCGCAGTGCGTCCGCGATGAACGGCGCATCCTGCATGGTGCTCGCCATGTCGGTGGCGCTTCCGCCGCGCAGCGTGGAGGACGGCGCGCACCGGCTGTCGAGACTGTTCTCGGGTATCTGGTAGGACAACACCGGCCGCGGCCCGGTCCATGGCACCGGTGGCACCAGGACCGTCGTCACGTTCAGCTGCGGATGCTCTTCGGAATCGGTTGTGCGATAACGTAATTGCCACGCCGCCACCGGTATCGGCAGGCCGAGCAGTGTGATCGTCCGCGACCCGAGCACCGCTCCGTTCGGATGCGATGCGAGATCGGCGGGTGCGGCATAGAAGGGATCGTCACGAGGGGGCGGCACTGCGGCTCGCGCGACCGGCATCGACAATGCTGCCGGCAGCGTGATCAACGCGAGCGCGAGGATCGCAAGCCATTGCCGACCGATCCGCCACCACATCACTGGTTGCCAGGGCGCGCCGTCGACCGGCAGGCCAGGCGCATCGGTAGCTGTGCAGCACGCATTTTTCCGATATGTCGATAACGTATTCCCGGATTCCATCGCGCCTCCCGCGTCCGACTATCCGACGCGCAGGCACTGCGGGCCCGCACCGACCCGTTACACCGTTTTGGGTCCAGATCACGATAGCATAACGACTCCATGTTCACAGCTGAAAAGTTTCGACAACTGTTATCGCCGCCCAGCAAGGATGAGAAGGCCCGCTTGACCGAGCCGATACCAGCGCGGGTGCTGGCATAGACATGGCAGGCAATTGCTTGGCATACGCTGCTATCGCGCCAACCTGTGATCCGTGCGCGTCGGCGCGCCCCACAAAATATGATGTAGAAGGCTCAACCCCGATGTGACCGGGGAAAGTATGGGTGATGCACCTGGGAAACTCTGCTCAGCCTGGCCAGTTTCAGCAAACGGCAGTATGGTCGCGGTTCGAGACCCCGAAAATGGCTGTGCGGCAGAAACAGGATGCGTACACGGAGGTCACGGGCAGGAGATACGATGCCGATACTGTGGATTCGAGGGCTCGTACTGGGGGTCATATCGGCAGCCACATTCGCCACATTGCCTATGGGGCTGGCAAGCGCCGATCCGGTCGATGACATACCGGGTGGGCTGGAGTCGTCCTATCACCAGCAGCTGGACTGGAAGCCGTGTAACGACGCGGCTCTCGATGGGGCGGGGGCTCAGTGCGCGGGCGTTGTCGTACCGCTCGACTACAACCGACCGGACTCACGCACGCTGACCGTAGCGATCTCGCGCATCCCGGCCACCGACCCGGCCCGCAGGCGCGGGATCATGCTGTCCAACCCCGGCGGTCCCGGCGGTCCGGGCCTGAGCATGATGGTCGACCTCCAAAATCGGCTCACGCCGGATGTCCGTGCCCAGTACGACCTGATCGGCATGGACCCGCGTGGTATCGGCAGATCGGACCCGATGAAATGTGTGCTGCCGCTGCCCACCATGTTGTTCTCGGCCGGCTTCGACGCCTTCGGTTACGCGCGCGACGCCACCCTGGCCGCCGCGTTCGCGGCTTCCTGCGTAGCACCCGATCGTGAGAAGGCCCGGTCCATCACCACCCGCAATACCGCCAGGGACATGGATGTCATCCGCAGCGCATTCGGTGAACGCGAGCTCAACTATTACGGCGGCTCCTACGGCACCTACCTGGGCGCGGTGTACGCGCAGATGTTCCCTCAGCGCACTGACCGGATCGTGCTGGACAGCGCCATCGACCCGGACCGCTACTGGATCGGCACGTACCAGGACATGGGTGCCGTCAACGAGGCCGGGCTCGACGACTGGGCGACCTGGGCGGCCCGCCACGACGCCGACTACCACTTCGGTAGCAGCGGACCGCAGGTCCGAGCCTTTGTCGAGGACATGATCCGACGTGCCGCCACGCATCCGGTGATCGGCAACGGCTATCTCATCGATGAACACACCGTACCGATGATGCTGCTGGCGCTGTTGTCGAATCCGCAGAAGAACGCCAACCTCGCCGAGGTCGTGCGGCTGGTAGCCGACGCAGTGTCCGGGCTGCCCATCGACATGGGGCAGCTGAAAGCGAAGATCAGCGGCCCCGTTCAGATGGACGCCTCGGGCATGGCCGCAGTCCTGTGCGGCGACAAGGGCGCGCCCCGAGATCCGGCCTGGTATCGCCGCAACATCGAAAGCGTCCGGGCGAGCCAACCGGTGTTCGGCGCGTTCGCCAACAACATCACCGCCTGCGCGTTCTGGCCGGACCCGATCGAGCCACCCACCACGGTGCACAACTCGACGCCGGCCCTGATCTTGCAGGCGACCCGCGATACCCGCACCCCCTACCAGCAAGGCGTTGCACTGCACCAGGACCTGACAGCGTCACGAATGGTCACATTGGCGGACACCCGCGTTCACGGCATCCTCCGCGCCGATCTGAGCCAGTGCGTGAACGACATCGTCAACACCTACTTCGGTGACGGCACCCTCCCCGGTGCCGACCTCACCTGCCAACCCGACCCCAACTCTCTCCCCGACAACTAGCCCGCAGTGTCCGCTTCCTCGGCTGTGCCGGTGGTATGGCTTCTCGAACTGCGGACTCGCCTGTGCAGGAGGGGTTTCGCCGGATCGAGGTCGGCCTAGCGGTCGGTCCTGGTGTCGACGGTGCCCACGATCAGGTCGGTCGGCGCGGTGATCGCGTCGGCGGCGGTTGCCGCCCTCGGTTCAACTCGGCGGCAATCGCCTCGGCCGCACCCAGTACGCCGACGCAGCGCAGCCGAAGCGCTTCGGTCGTGAGGCTGGAGTGTGGCGGCCATCAACTCTGTGTAGCTGTCGAACATCTCATACCGGATCGCCTCCATTTCCGGATTTCCCTTCAGCGCAGCGGAAATGGCGTCGAATTCCGGCATTTCGGTGGCGCAGGCGAAGTATGCGGTGCTCATGACGCGGGCGATCTCATCGGCGGGCGGGGCAGCGCCCCTTGACCGCACTCGGCGTCGCCCTCGGCGTCGAACGATTGCTCGGTCTGCGCGGCGAAGCCGTGGCGCCGGGCACCCACACCCCGGAGGCATTACTCGACCCGGCCTACGCGGTCGAGCGGATGGTAGAGATCGGCACTACGTTCGTCGGCGCACGAGGCGACAGCTGAACGCCCGGATGGGTCTCTAGCGATCTTCTGGGCGTGGTGGCCGTATTCGGTTGCGGCCCTGCTGCTCTTGGGTATGGACTGATCTCATGACCTCCTCCCGTGATCTGTCCGGACGCGTCGCGGTCGTCACTGGTGTCAGTCGCCGTCAGGGGATCGGTTTCGCTGTCGCGTGGCGACTGGCAGCGATGGGCGCACAGTTGTACGTCACCCATTGGGTGCCCCATGACGAGGCTCAGCCGTGGGGCGCCGACGATATCGGAATGGTGCGGCGAGAGCTCTCGGCGGTATCCCGGGTGTTCGACCGCAGCGTCGATTTCGCTGATCCTGCCGCACCGCAACAGGTCATCGACGAGGCAGTCGCGGAGTTCGGGCACGTGGATATCCTGGTGGCCAACCACGCCCGCAGCGTGTTCGGCGTGTGAACGATGCATGGTTGCCGGGGGGTGTCGGCGGCCGGTTCGGTATCCCGGCAGGATGGCAAGCATTCCTGGAGCGGGCGGCGGCCGGTGAGCGATAGGTATGCTGCGAAGGCTTGGTTTGGTGGGTGGCCGATAGATCGTGAGCGGGGTGGCTAGGCGATTGGCTGATTTCGACAGCGGTGGCGCGTTGCGGGCGGAGATCGCGGCCTTCTATGCCGGTTTCGGGCAGCCGGAGGTGCTGCAGGCAGCGTTCCGGGGGGCTGTTTTGTTGGTGCCGTTGGTTGATGATGATCGCCTGTGCACATCCCGGCTCGGGGGTGTCGATTGGATCTGCGCGTTCACCAGCGTCGAGGAGTACGCCCGGTACATGGCTGCGCGAGGTGTCGCTGGTGATCAGGAGTATCGGTATCAGTCGCTGTTGGGGTGGCGGCTGGCCGAGTACGCGGCTGGGCGATCGGCCTCGACGGGGGTGGCTGTCGATATCACCGGTTCGGCGCCGATGGCGTTTCCGCCGCAGGTGCCGGAGGATTCCGCTGGCGAGGGGAGGTAGCGGTGGGGGATCAGCTGGATGTTGACCCTGCGGTGCTGCAGCAGGCTGCGGAGGGGATCACCGGGGTCATCGGTGAGTTGTCGGATCTGGGTGTGGGGGAGACCGGGGCGATGGGGCGTGGGTTCTCGTTGTTGGCTCTGTCGCCGATGGAGGCGGGTAAGGCGTCGGTGCAGAACGCGTTCGAGACCTTCACCGAGCGCTGGTCGTGGGGTGTGCGGACGCTGGTGCAGGCGGGCAATGAGATCGCGAAGACGTTGGGGTTGGCGGCGGGGCGTTATCACATCATTGATGAGAAGTTCTCGAACACGTTCAAGGAGATGTTCACGCAGCTGACGGGGAACCCGCATCTGTCGAAGGAAGAGATTGATGCGCGGTCGTGGGGAGACACGTTGGCCGACAACCAGTTCAACCAGGTCCGCCACACCGACTACAGCGCCGAATCGTTCCAGAATGCCTTCACCCATAACGGCAGGAACATCGAGGTGATCGAGGCGGTGGGCCCGGCAGCGTTGGGCAACAACGGTCCGATACCGGGGATCCCGCGGCAGTGGAACACCGGCGCTGCCGAGCGGGCGGCGGAGATCATGAATGGTCGAGGTGGGGGCGATAAGTGAGTGGTCTCGGTGATTTCGTCGACAAAGTCGGCGACGCGGTCGAGCACGGCGTCGAATCGGTCACGCAGACCCGCATTCCGCGTAATTCTGGTCGCCTGGAGCCGCGATTTGGGTCCTGAACTGCGTGGACATGGGTGAGTGCGCCGGGAGACCGTGTCTCTAGGCGTGGGTGTCGGTGCTGGTCAGGGGGTTGGGGTGAGTTCGATGATCTGCTTGGGTGCAGGGATGTCGAGCTTGGCGAGTAGGTCGCGTTGGGGCTTGGTGGGTTCGGTGGTTCGGCGGAAGGTGCCGGTGGGGCCGGTGAAGGTGCCGACGTGGAGGCGGTCGAGTTCGCGGCGGGCATTGAACCAGGTTGTGCCGGTGGTGGTTTCGGTGATGCGGATGAGCAGCAGCGCGAGCCAGCAGAGGATGACGTGGGCGCGGATGCGTTCCTCGAGGCGGTGGTAGACCGGTCGCAGGTCGAGGACCTGTTTCATGTCGCGCCAGCCGCGTTCGACTTCGAGGAGCTGCTTGTATCCCAGGGCGATGTCTTCGGCAGACAGTTTCGGGTCGCTGCAGCGCAGCAGGTACTTGCCGTCGCGAAACAGCGCAAGCTGTGGTGGGAGGGCGCCGACGCGATGCACAAAGCATCGGGTGTGCTCGACAGCTGGTACCACGAGGTCACCGCGGCACAGACGAAAGCAGCCGATGCGATCGCGAGATGGGAAGCGGCCGATACCGAGGAAACCACGAGGAAGAACCAGTGGAACACCCTGTCCGATGAGCAGAAACGCAAGACACCCCTGACCGACACGTGGACCTCGATCCGCAACGAGGCCCGCGAGATCCTGCGCGGCGCACGCTCACAGCGCGACAACGCGGCGAACTCGGCCGCGGCGGCGTTGGCGGCGGCGACCGAGGCCGCCCCGACCGAGCCGCCGTTCACCGAACGCTGGTCGGACAATCTCTCGGACCTGTCCGGGGCGGTCGATCAGGCGAAGCTGAACTTCACCTCCGGACTGCTGACCAGTTTTACCGGGATCGTGCAGTTCGTACGCCAGGTCAGCCCGATGGACCCCTACAACCTCACCCATCCGGCCGAATACCTGTCGGGGATGTCGGATCTGGGCACCGGGCTGGTGGTCGCGGCTGCTGATCCCGGGGCGACGGTGTCTTCGATCCTGTCCGGTGCGCGCAAGAACCCGTCGGAATTCCTGGGCTCGCTGACCGGTGACCTGATCACCACCGTCGGCACCGGAGGGGCCGGTGCGGCCAAACCCGCGCTGTCGGCGCTGGACAAGATCGGTGACGTCTCGAAGGTCGGCAAAACTACCCACGCCGTGACCAGCGCAGCCGAACACGCCCCGCACACCACGCCACATACCCCGAGCAGCACCCCCCGCGACCCACACTCCCTCGTCGGCCGCCCACGAACCGGGCACACCAGCGAGCGCACACCCGACAACGGAAGCGCCGTCACCAACCTCGACCGGGAGCCACCCGAGCACCACCGAACCGGGCACACAACCACACGCGACAACCGAGTCGCCGACGCAACCGGGACCGACCAACCCGCAACCTGAAACTCCAACGCACACATCAGATTCCGGCACGCCAGGGCCTGACGACACCACACCGGGACACACTCAGCCGGACACGCCACAGCATGTGTACCCCGAACAGGCGGCGCCCGACTCGCACCCCAGCGGTGAACATCCCGGCGACACGCCCCAAACACCGCACCAGCAGCCCTCCGACACACCTGCGGTTCGACCGGATTCCGAGGTGTCCTCGGGACCGAACCCGAGCGACACACCCGGCCAGCACCCTGACCCCGACTCCCGCCCGCCCGCTCGCACCGATTCACCTGACACCCCAACAGATCATGGTGACGGCAGTTCGCATCAAACCCACGACGGGACAGAACCCACACACCCGGATGGGGACGGCCCGAATCCCAATGGACACGACAATCACGACCCGGAAACCCGACCGACCCATCATGATTCGCTGCAGGAGCACCCGACTCCGGAGGAGCGTGCCAGCGCAGACCAAGGCGCCGGTGACACCGCCCGTGAGAACGGTGCGGACAACGACCGCACCGGGGGTGAGAAAACCTGCTCCGAAGACCCCGTCGATATCGCGACCGGCGAATTCCTGCTCCCCGAAACCGATGTCAACCTCCCCGGTGTCCTCGCACTGACCCTGCGGCGCACACATCGCTCGAACTACCGGTACGGCCGCTGGTTCGGCCCCTCGTGGGCGACCACCCTGGACATGCGTCTGGTCGTCGAGCACGAAGGAGTCACCTTCCTCGGAGAGGACGGCATCATGCTGGCCTACCCGCACACCGAGGTCGGTGCCGCCACCGAACCGGTGACCGGTGGACAAGCGTGGACGCTGACCCGAACCGAGGTCGGCGGTTACCGCATCTGGGATCAACAGCGGGAAATACTCTGGCATTTCGCGCCTGAACCAACCCTCGATGGCATCGATTCGCGCCTGGGCAACTACGCCATCTCCGCGATCACCGACCGCCACCGCAACCGGATCCGCTTCCACTACGACACCGACGGCGCACCGGTCGAGGTGTCACACTCCGTTGGATACCGAGTACGTATCGACACCGCCGCAGGGCGCGTCACCGGGTTGTCCGTACTCGACAAAGATTACGACGGCGCCGAAAAACGAATCCGAATAAGGGAATTCGGATACGAGGCAGGCCAGCTGTCAACTGTTGCGAACGCTGTCGGCGCTACTACCGGCTACACCTACGATGACGAACATCGGCTGAGGTCCTGGACCGATTCCAACGGCAACCAGATGGTCAACACCTACGACGAATCCGGCCGTGTCATCTTCCAGCGCGGAACCGCCGGCATCCTGGACACCGACTTCGACTACCTCGAATTCCCCGACGGCACCGGCCGTCTCACCACGGTCACCAACTCCCTCGGCGCCACCACATCCCACGGCTTCGATCGAGACTTCCGTCTTCGCGACCTCGTCGACCCCGTCGGTGGCCGCACGCATATCGACTACAACGCCGACCGCAAACCACTGAAGGTCATCGCACCCGATGGCGCGGTGACCTGCTACCGCTACACCGGCGAGGGCGACATCGCCGAAATCGTCCGCCCCGACGGCCACACCGTGCAGATCGACTACATGTGGCGTAACCGGCCCACCCGAGTCGCTGACGCCGACGGCACTGTACGAGAACAGGAATGGAACAAGAACGGGAACCTTGCCGCCTCTGTTGACTCGGCGGGAGCCCGAACCGAATACGCCTACCACTCCAACGGTGCCATCGCTGAGCTCATCGATGCGGACAACACCTCGACACGTATCGAAGTCGATGCAGCCGGATTGCCTGTCCAGGTTGTCGCCCAGACTGGCGCAACCACGCGCATCGAGCGCGACTCCTGTGGCCGTCCCGTCCGAGTTACAGATCCTATGGACGCCCGAACCGGCTATGAGTGGGCGCCGGACGGAAAACTGCTGCGCCGCGTCGACCCGGACGGGTATGCCGAGTCGTGGACCTACGACGGCGAAGGCAACCCGCTGACGCATACTGACCGCGCAGGCAATCTCACCCGCTTCGTCTATGGCGCTTTTGATCTGCTGCGTTCACGTACTGACCCGGATGGCTCGACCACCCACTACACCTGGGACAGCCAACGTCGTCTCACCAGGGTCACCAACCCTCTTGGTCAAACCTGGGCCTACGGCTACGACCCAGCCGGGCGACTGATCACCCAAACTGACTACACCGGTGCCACCACCCGATACACCCACGACGCCGCCGGACGAGCAACCACGATCACACCGGCCACCGGCATCACCCGCCACCACACCCGCGACCTCCTCGGCCGCCTCACCGCGGTCACCACCGACACTGGCGAGTGGATCAGATACACCCACGACGTAGCTGGACGAGTCCTGACCGCGATCGCGGGAACAAACGAAGACCTCACCCACACTCTCGAATTCACCTATACCGCCACCGGCAAACTCGCCTCACAACAACTCGACGACCAGCCGACGATGCGGCACGAACACGACCAATACAGTCGCCGAATCCGACGCACGACCCCCACCGGCGCAACTACCGGCTGGGACTACGACGGCACCGGTAGAGTCCGCGGCCTTACCGCCGACGGACACAAACTCGCCTTCCGCTACGACTCGATCGGGCGTCTCGAGAGTTGGCGTGTCGGCGAAATCGCTATCGACCGAACGCTTTCCGAAATCAGCCGTGTCACAGGCCAGCACGTGATCGCCCACCCTGCCACATCACTGAGCCTCGACACCGGGCCACGGTCCAGCCCGCGGACACTCCGTCACGACGAATATACCTACCGACCCGACGGCTACCTCATAAACCACACCCTCACCCGCCCCGACACCAATTCTGTGGGGAGCGATTACATCCTCGACCCCGTCGGGCGCGTCACATCGATCACCCGCAACAGCACGATCGCCGAGCAGTACACCTACGACTCACTCAGTAACATCACCAGTGCGCTGCAATCAGGACTGCCTGACAACACCAGCACGACGGCTACGGTTGCCGACCCGCACGATTCCTATACGCCTCAGCCCGAATCCGAGGCCGACAGCCGCCGTGAATACCGCAACAACTTACTCATCCGCGACGGCCGCACCCGATACCACTACGACGGGGCCGGCCGTCTCATCCGCAAGACCATCGCCCGGTTGTCGCGTAAAGCCGACATATGGCACTACCGGTACAACTCTTTCGACCAACTCACCGATGTCTGGACCCCAGACTGGCCCGTTCCCAATGAATGAGACCACTCGGTATTAGAGTCCCGTTGGCCCTGGTGAGGGCTGGAAGGGACACTGAGGGACATGGCAGGACGTAAGCGGCATTCCGCGGAGGACATCGTGCGGAAGCTGCGCCGTGCCGACGAGCTCGCTGCCGCTGGGCAGACGGGTGAGCAGATCGCTGCTGATCTGGGAGTGTCGGCGGCGACGTTGTATAACTGGCGCCGCCAGTACGGCGGGGTGGACACCGATGCCGCGAAGGAGCTCAAGGAACTGCGTGAGCAGAACGCGAGGTTGAAGCGGCTGCTGGCGGACGCGGAGCTGGAGAAGGACGCGCTGCGGGAGATCGCGAGGGGAAAATTTTAGGCCCGGCCAGCAAGCGGCGGGCTGTTGACATGCTCAAACAGGTGATGGGCATGTCGGAACGGTTCGCGTGCAAGGTGGTTGGGCTGCATCGGTCCACGTATCGGCAGCTGCCAGCTGCGCAGACCCCCGCCGATCCGGATGTCGGGTTGCGGGTCTGGCTGCGTTCCTATGCCACGAAACATCAAGGGCACGGGTTCCGGCGTGCGTGGGCGGCGCTGCGGTTCGATGAGGGCTCGCAGGTGAACAAGAAGAGGGTGCACCGGCTCTGGCGGGAGGAAGGCTTGCAGGTGCGGGCGCACTCGCCACGCAAGCGGGCGGGGTGCTCGACTACGCCGCTGGTTGATGCGGATGCACCGAAGGTGGTGTGGGCGTTGGACTTTCAGTTCGACTCCACCACGGATGGGCGCGCGGTGAAGATCGCTTCGATGATCGACGAGCACACCCGTGAATCGCTGCTTCACCTGGTGGAGCGCTCGATCACCGCCGAGCGGCTGGTGGCCGAGTTGCAGGAGGTGTTCACCGCGCGCGCTGGGCCACCGAAGGTGCTGCGTATGGACAACGGTCCTGAAATGATTTCCCATGCGCTGCAACAGTTCTGCGCCGACCGGGTAGGGATCGTCTATATCCCGCCCGGCACGCCGTGGAACAACGGCCATATCGAATCGTTCAACCGGCGGTTACGCAGCGAGTGCCTCAACCGCAACCACTGGACGAGCCTGCTCGAGGCCCGCGTCGTGATCGGCGACTTCAAGGACGAACACAACCGACGGCATCGGCATTCGGCGCTGGGCTATCTGACCCCTGCCGAGTACGCTGCCCGCTGCAGCCACACCCACCACCCCGTGGCCTGCAGCATCAACTGAATCCGGACGAAACAACCCGGACTCCAATGCCGGGTGGTCGCCTTATCGGGGACTGGTCAAGACCACCAATGGTGGCACTACACCTACGACGCACTCGGTCGCCGAACCACCAAACAACACCTCACCAACGACGGGACCGTCCTCGAACGCACCGACTACACCTGGGACGGTACGCATCTCATCGAACAGCGCGCCGACGGGGTCTCGACCCGATGGCAATACCAACCGAATTCCCATACACTCGTCACCCAAGCCACTGACCACGACGCCTTCGAACGCGAGTTCTACGCGATCGTCACCGACCTTGTCGGTACGCCCACAGAAATCATCGATCCCGATAGCGCCGCAACGGCGAGCACCACGACTGTCGATCTGTGGGGCCGCATGGTGTGGCGCGGCCAGGTAGCCACGCCACTAAGGTTTCCCGGCCAGATACACGATCCCGAAACTGGCCTCCACTATAATCTTTGCCGCATATATGACCCTGCTACGGGCAGGTTCCTTACCGAAGACCCGCTCGGTCTATCGCCGGCGCCGAATCCCAGTACCTATCCCCACAACCCGACAGTATGGGCGGACCCTCTCGGCCTGCTGCCCGACGGCTGCAATCATAAATATCGGGTTGGGTCGAGGTCCTGCATTGGAAATATTCAACAACGCGATAGCCAAGTGGAGGGAGATAGTTAGATGACTCCAGAGGATGAGAAGGTTATACTCGGGCTGGTTTACAATCCGTCCAGTCAGACGCGGGTTGGTTCGGCTGACGAAGTACTCCGCCACTTCGGAACAAGCGATGGTTGCGAACTCGGATTGACGCTGCTGAAAGAAGCGGCCGAAGATCGCGACGCCGACGGTGTCGAACTCGCCCTGATTGTGAGCTCGGAGTTCGGGATCACAACGGACTATCTCGATATCTTGGTGCGATTGAGTTCAGCAGAATGGCATTACATGCATGAGGCCGTGGTGTCGAGACTGGGGCAGCTTCGGACGTCGGCTGCGGTCGACGCACTGTATCGAGCTACAACGTGGATCCCGGATTATCTCGACTACGACGAGAACAGGGCCCTCGCAACAAAAGCGATCTGGGCGCTTGGCGACACACCTGGGCCGGAAGCTGAAGCCGCTTTAGTTCGGCTGCGCGATTCGGATAGTCAGATCGTGCGGCAGGGAGCCGAAGCGCAGATCGAGCGCAGGCAGGAATCGCATAATGCAACGTAGGGAACGGCCCGCATACCGGCTGTTCAATCATAGGTGAACCGCGCGTCGCGAATGGCCACAAATCCCGGCATCGCCGAAGGGCGACAGGAACCTCGGCCACTGGCTATTGTGTGAATACTCCGGTATTCATTCCTAGTAGCTCGCGCAGATCAGGTGGGGTTGGGTACGGCTTTTCCGCGGGCAGGCGATCGGGAACGAGTCTCCCGGCGGCTGCCTCACGTCCGATCTCATGAGCGAGTCCGGTTACGTCTTCGATCCCGACGATCCACTCGTCGCAATAGCGATGCACCGCTTCACCGGAAAGCCCCACCTGCAGCGATCGGAAAGGTAAGGGTCGAAATGTGGTGTCACGCTCGGGATCCCATTGAATCCGAACTGGCGCAGCCAAGCTGGTCTTCCACTGAGCATGGTCTTGATGTACAGCGCTGTCGAAGTGCGCGAACGCCGAATGGCGAAGTGCCCATTCGAAGCCCGGGCTAGAGATTCGGACGGCCAGTACATGTTCCTGCCCGGGCTTACTGGCCCAGCCGGATCGGTACATCATCCACAGAAATGATGGCTTGACCCAGGTCATGCTGAGGGGCCCGGCGGATTCCGGACAGTACCCTGAAGGGCTATTTCATGCTGCTGCCTGCCGATTCAGATAATCGGCATGAACCTGTATCGGGGTCTTGTAGTTGATCCCCGAGTGGATTCGTTTCCGATTGTAGAATGTCTCGATGTATTCTACAACTGCGCGCCGTGCCTGGCCGCGGGTGAGGAACGTCACGCGGTGTAGCCACTCATTCTTCAGGGCACCGAAGAACGATTCGGCCATGCAGTTATCCCAGCACACGCCAGTGCGGCCGACGGATTGACGCATGTCCATGCTCCTCAGCTTCTTGCCGAAATCGTAGCTGGTGTAGTTCGAACCACGGTCGCTGTGGAATATCGCACTCGGTGCGATATCGATTCGGGTGGCTGCCATGTCGAGCGCGTCCTCGATCAGCGAGGTTCGGTAATGGTCGGCCATGGACCAGCCTGCCACCATTTTCGTGTAACAATCGATCACGGTCGCCAAATAGATCCAGCCTTCCTGTGTTCGAATATAGGTGACATCGGAGACGAATTTCTCGCCCGGCGCTTCGGCGGTGAAGTCGCGGCGTACGAGGTCGGGGATTCGGTGGTTGATGTCGGCCTCGGTGGTCGCCGGCCGCCACGGTTTCGGCTGGCAGGGCACCAGATCAAGCTCACGCATCAGCCGGCGGACGGTATCGTCGTCCACGGCGTAGCCCGAGGCCACCAGCACCGCATGGATGCGCCGATACCCGTAGGTGCCGTGACTGTCGTCGAAGATTGCCCGGATCATCAGTTTCAGATCTTCACGCCATTTCTCGGTCTCCGACACCGGACGGGAACACCATTCGTAGTACCCCGATCTCGACACATTCAGATTCGTGCACATGAAGGCAACCGGATACGCCTTCTCCGCGTCCATCTCTGCGATGAATGTATATCTCACTGCTGGCGGCTCGCGAAGAAGGCGGCCGCTTTTTCCAAAAACTCAGCCTTCATGCGCAGCTCGCGATTCTCCCGCTCCAACTCCCGCAACCGAGCCCGCTCCGAAACCGTCAACGGTTCCTCCGCGCCCGGATTCCTTTCCCGATACCGAGACACCCAATTGCCCAACGTCGCCTCATGAATTCCGAGATCCCGCGCGATCGACGCGATCGGACGTCCCGGATTCTCCAGCACCATCTTCACTGCCTCGTCCTTATATTCGGGCGAGTACTTTCTCCTCTGATGACCCACGACCCGTTTCCCTCTCACTTCGAGTAACCAACCCTACGAGGGGTCACTGTCCGGAGGGAACCGGGCACCTCACCAACCCTACGAGGGGTCACTGTCCGGAGGGAACCGGGCACCTCATGCGCTCTCGCTTGAAGGCGCTCGGGAACCGTCCAGAAGCCGCAGCGGGAACGGCAATCTGCGGGCCGTATGCCTGGTACACCGTAATCGTATCGGCATCGTATACGCCACGGATCTCACGAAAGGGCCTGTCCACGGAAGCCATGGTTGCATGTCAATCGGCTTTGGGATGGGGTTCTGCACTGACCGCTCTGCAGGATCTGCTCGAAGTTATCCACCCACCCGGGTCCTCAACGACGAACGTGAGTCGCTGACGGTTTTCATCATTGCCTCTGTTCAGTCAGTCGGTCGCTGTCCGCAACGTTCGCGCAGAACGGACAGAAGTTGTCCTGTTCGGGTATAGGTTTTGGTGTTCGGGGCTGGTTGCGGAGTTCGGGCATGGTTCCCGGGTTCTGGGGTCGTGGGAGGGGTTCTGGCGGGCAGACTGCGTGGCCGTGTCGAGCCTGTGCGTGGTGCCCGGCGGCGGGTCGCACCGCCCGGCGAGTTCGAGCTCGCCGATGCCGATGCCGATGCCGCGTCCGGTGAGCGTCGGCTGGTGTTGACCGAGTGGTGCTGTTGGAGGACTGCCTGCCGGTGCGGGATTCCCGTCGGTGTGGCGGTGTCGACCGCCACCGGTGGCGGGCAGCGTTGACGCCTTCCTGCACGGCGATACCCGCGATGGCGAGGGCAGCGGTCAGATCGTGTGGATCATCGTTGCTGCCCTGGATCGGTCACCGGCCGCTACCCGAAGGCAACACCAGCCGCGCCACGGTCGGGCTGCGCGAGCCGATGCCGACATCGCCCGACATCGCGCCGTCCCGCTGCACTCAGAGGCGCTCTAACCAAACGACTGCCACGTCAGGAAGCCGGTGCGCTCGTGCGGGATGGGCTCATCGCGCGTGCTGTGGAGCCCACCACGCCGCCGCGGGTCAGCTATGAACTCACCGCACTCGGCCAGGGCCTCACCGAGTCGTTGCAGCAGTTCCTGGACTGGATCCGTCGACACACGGTCGAGGTCGTGGCCGCGCAGCGCCGCCACGACCGGCAACGCCGATGACCGCACAGCTCGAGCTTGCGTGCACGCTGACCCGCCTGGTTGCCGATGCCCATCCAATACCGGTGTGACTCCGGCAATATCGCCTACGGTGCGGTTCGCCGTGTACTGGTCGCTTACCTGAACGTGTGCAACTGCCCTCGAAAGTGCGTACTTGTCGCTGATCGCTGAGGGCGTCAACACTGGGCCTCGTGAACGAGGCATTGAGCCTCATCGGCATAGCCCGCGAAGGGGAGTCGCATGATCGATCAGAAAACCGCAGTGACCGTGCTCGGGACGGGTTCGATGGGCTACGCATTCGCAGAAGCCTTCCTTGCGGCGGGACATCCGACCACCGTGTGGAACCGCAGCGCGCAGCGGGCAGCCCCGCTCGTGGCCGCAGGCGCGAACCAGCAGCTGGCCGTCGCCGATGCCATCGTCGCCAGCCCGCTGATCATCACATGCTTGACCACATTCCAAGCCACCCGCGACAGTCTGACAGCTGCTGAGACCGAGCTGGAAGGGCGAACCCTCGTCACTCTCAACAGCGGAACACCTGCCGACGCGCGGGAATTCGCGCGCTGGGCGACCGGCCGTGGTGCACGTTTCCTCGGCGGCGCGATCAAGAATGTGCCTTCGGCCGTCGGAGAGCCGGACACATTGCTGTACTTCGGTGGCGAGCAAGCGGTCTTCGACGAGCACGCGGAAACACTGCGGGTACTTGGCGGTGAGCTCGTCCATCTAGGCACCGAACCGGACCTGGCGGCGCTCTACGAATCCGCCGTCGGCGCCACTCTTCTCCCCGCTCTGCTCGGGTTCTTCGAAGGCGCGGCCGTACTGGCCGACCGCGGTGTCGCGGCGCGCTCGATGGTGCCGTACTCGATCAAATGGCTTCAAATGATCGAGTCACTTCTACCAGTCATTGCCGACGAGATCGACAACCGGGACTACACCCGACTCGGCTCGTCGATCGCACTGTTCCATGCTGCGATCGGCTACGACGAGCAGCTCGGCAGAGAGTCCGGTGTCGATATGTCCTGGCATGCTCCGATACATGACCTGTTGCGCCGGGCGGTAGCCGAGGGCCGGGGTGAGCAGAGCATTACAGCACTGATCCAACTACTGGCGCCCGACCGCCCAGCGCTGGACCCCGAAGCCGGCGACTCTCGATCCCGATCACTCGAACATAGGCACGCATGACTGTTCTTCTGGGACACGCGCGGCCGCTGGGACTTGCCAGAGCCGCGACGTCAGTAGCTCTCGACCCCGCCGGCCGGCGCGGCAATCACCGATGAACGACGTCGGAGTTCACCGGCACAACCAATGACCGCCACCGCGGCGGACAGGCCCTGCGGATCTTGCAGGTCGGTCGCGTTCGCTGGTGATGTAGGAAGCCGCGCTGATCAGGTGGGGCTCTGCGAACGATCGTTGGACTGGGTTGATCCCGGACCGGCCAGGAACTCATGCGCAGCTCGGACGATGTCGCTCTTGATCTGTTCCAGCGAGACGGTCCAGTTCTCGTCCCAGTCGGCGCCGGCTATCGCGCCCTCAACGATCGCTCGAAGCTGTTCGGGGTAGCCCAACTCGCTGGCCACACGCCACCAGATCAGGTCGGCTCCGTCTAAAGGGTCGAGATTCCCGCCGACAATCAGGTCGGCCCACCACCGGGCCATCACCCACAGTGCTTGATGATGATCGGCAGGTAAGTCGGGAACATCGAGTCCGAGTTCGTCAAGCACCTGCATGAAGAGGTCCGGCGCCTCCGGCTCCTCCCGCCGCCCCAACCCTGCCAGCAACCGAAGGGACGGAGAGTCCACGCCGGTCAGGAGAGCACGGAGACCGGCATCGATCAACTGGTCCGATCCGACCTGGTCACCACAGATGCGTTTGATGGCGAGGCAGCGCAATTCGGCCAGGGCTTCGTCTGACTCGGGCATTCGCACTCACCTTCCTGGCATATGCAGGATGCCCGATCGGACGTGGTGACGCCACAGGGTTTCAGGTGCTGGCCCGCCGGAGAGGTTTCAACCGCTGTCATTGCGATTTCTGGGCGCGGCGTCGAGTTGGCCGGGGCTTCGATCTTGTGCTCTGTCAGCCGTAGGTGGACTTGGGTACCAAGGCGGTCAGCCGCGCCTACGCAGCAGGCCGGTCGGCTGGCACAAATCCTGGGCAGTACGCGCGCCATACCCAGCACAGTCAGCGTGTGATCGGTGATCACATCGGAGTTGGGGTACAGAAGTGCGTCACCGCCAGGCGAACACTCGCGGTAAACGGCCGTGGTGCTGCTCGATCTGGCACCTCGATCGGGCCGCCGGAGTGGGGTCTGGTGAACACGGCGATCAAGTGGGGATCGTTCGGGTGGATCACCGCGGAGCAGCACCGCGAATTCCGCGCGGATTGCAGGCATGACGCAACGGCCTGGGAGGGATTCGAACTGCTCCGCGATATCCGAGAGTTCTGTATGACCACGATGACGGTGCAGGCAGCATCGAACAAGTCGGCGGTGGAGAAGCAGGCGCAAGCACCGGGCGGCCCGCATCCGAGATGGGCGGGGGAGCGCGGCCGTGGCCGGGACGGAAGGCCCTCGATTGAGCGTGAATTCGGCTGTCGACCACGACCTCCGACCGGATCTTGACGGCGAAGTTCCTCTCGTCCTCCGCGCCGAGCTGGTCCGGCGGAGGTCCGCCTACGTGTTGCTCCCAGACTGCAACAGCATCCCACTCGTCCGTTGTGCCGGCTCGTCGGGTCGAGTCGGTATGCCCCGGCGCGGGTTGCCGGCGTAAAGCTGATGTCGTGTGCGGTGGCAACGCCGTTCGGAGGTAGGTGACCAGGCTCACGATCTGATATCGACAGCTCGTGGGAAAGGCTGTTGACCAGCCGTTTCCGGGTATGGTGCTGGGTGGATCGCCGTAAAATCGAGTGATTTGTGTCGGTGCCGACCGGAATACTGACCCGCGTCCGATGAGTTCGAGCAGCCGATTCCGTCTCAACCAGCGTGGCGCCGGGACACGATCCGGTGACTCGGCAACGGGCCACATTCCTGCCAACGACCCATGCTCCGGAGGTATTCGATGTCCGCCGAACCATCCGCTCCCGCCTCGGGAGGACGGACACCAACTGTCATCCGGGTGCTGGTGCTCGCGACTTTCGTGGTGATCCTGAACGAGACCATCATGATCAACGCGATCCCGCGGCTGATGGCAGACCTCGCGGTCACCGAGCGGGCGGCGCAATGGGTGTCCACCGCGTTCATGCTGACGATGGCGGCGATCATCCCGACTACCGGCTGGTTCCTGCAGCGCGTGTCGACCAGGCAGGCTTACGCCGTGGCGATGGGGGTCTTCCTGGCCGGTACCGCGCTGTCTTCGTTCGCGCCGTCGTTCGCGGTGCTGCTTCTCGGACGGATCATCCAGGCCGGTGGTACCGCGGTGATGATGCCGCTGCTGATGACCACGCTGATGACGGTGGTGCCCGAGCATGACCGCGGCAGGGTGATGGGCAATGTCACGCTGGCCATTTCGGTGGCACCCGCGATGGGTCCGGTGATCTCCGGAGCAGTGCTGCAGATCGGTTCGTGGCGTTGGCTTTTCGTGCTGGTGCTGCCGATCGCGGGGGTGATCACCTGGCTGGGCCTGCGTCGGCTGGAGAACGTCGGTGAACCGCAAGCCGGGGGGATCGACGCAGCCAGCGTGGCACTGGCCGCCCTCGGGTTCGGTGGGCTGGTCTTCGGGCTCAGCCGGTTCGAGAGCGGCAACCTCACCAGCCCGGCGCTGATCGTCGCCGCGGGCTCGGCGCTGATCATCGCGTTCGTATTACGTCAGTTGCGGCTGCAGCGCACCGGCATTCCGCTGCTGGATCTGCGGGTCCTGCTGTCCGGTACCTACACCAAGGCGCTGGTTCTGATGTCGGTCGCGTTCATGGCGATGCTCGGGTCGATGATCCTGCTGCCGTTGTACCTGCAGAACCTGCGTGGCCTGAGCCCATTGGAGACCGGCTTGCTGGTGATGCCGGGTGGGTTGGCGATGGGTCTGCTCGGGCCGACCATTGGGCGCTTGTTCGACCGGTTCGGCGGACGCTTGCTGGTGATTCCGGGGTCGATCGGGATCGCCGCGTCGCTGGCCGGGTTCACCCAGATCTCGGCGACCATGCCGTACTGGCAGCTGCTGGCCCTGCATATTCTGCTGATGGTGTCGCTGGCCGCGACCTTCACCCCGGTCTTCACTCTCGGCCTCGGCGCGCTTCCGCGGCATCTGTATTCGCACGGCAGCTCCATGCTCGGCACCCTGCAGCAGGTCGCCGCGGCTTTCGGTACCGCCCTGGTGGTGACGGTGATGTCGGCCCGCAGCACCACGCTCGTCGCCGATGGCACCGACCCCCTCAACGCCCACCTCGATGGCATGCGCGTGGCCTTCTTCGTCTCCGCGGCCTTGGCGCTGATCGTGATCGTCATGGCAGTGCTGTTGCCGAGCCGGGCCGCCATCCCGGAAGAAGCCGAGGAGCCCGAGACCACGACTCCCGAACTGGTCAAGGGCTGAACGGATTCGGCACGACGAAGCCCCCTGGCTGCATCGGGCATCGCCAGGGGCTTCGTCGCATTCATCGGCCTGCGCCAGGGCGGTTGCGGCCGTGATGAGATGGGCCGAACCGCTGGTGGTGCGGATCGCGGCCGATCATCTGACACGCGAGCCGGTCGGCTACCTCACCGCCGCCGGGTTCGCCATCGAGTGTTCGACGGCGCCAGCCGCGGCGGCGTGGTGTTTCGAGTGTGGGCACGTAAACGTGTCACATGACCAGCCAGGTACAACGCGACGGTGTGGGATGGAGCAGGGCGGTGCGGTAGTCATGACGTGAGCGCGGATGCCGGGGTGGCGGATCGTTTGAGCGCCTCGTACAGCCAGTCGGCGGCAGCGCCGACCGTGGGGGTGCCGGTGAACTCGCCGGTGAGGCTCCAGTACCGGCGGATGCGGTAGTCGGTGTCGGCGGCGCCGACCAGGAGTTGCCTTCGGAACTGTGGCGTGTCGCGTTCGCCTCGGGCAGCTGCGTGGGCGTCGACGAATTGGTCGAGCTCGGGGCCGGGCCGAGGCCGCTCATGGGCGAGGAGGAGGTGGCTTGCGGACTCATATGCTCGAGCGACTCCGGTGAGGAGTGCCTGCCTGTGGCGGATCCGGGCCTGGTCGGATCGCCAGAGCTGGCGTGAGATCACGGCGCGAAGCGCGGGATCGGTAATGAGTGTGGCGAGTTCGGCGTAGGCCACTACCTGGTGGGGTGCCGGATCGTCCGGCAGGTCCGGCACGTTCATCGCGATGAACCCGTCGAACATTTCCAGTGGTATGGGGGTGAGCATGTGTCGCCAGAACCGCACGAGCGAGTCGTGGGCGCTGTGTCGGTCCTGGACTGCGGCAAGCAATTCCAAGCGGGCGGCCCGCTCGGCGGGCGACGCGTCTTCGACTGCGAGCAGCGAGGCCCGCCGCCACGTCAACGCGGCCAGTTCGGTGTCGAGCGTCCTACGTTCTGCCGCGACCGCCTCGGCAAGTGACATCGTGCCGGCGAGTACGTCCATGATCGGGGCCAGACTCAGACCGAGCGCACGAAGTCGGCGCACCAGTAGGAGCTGATCGACGGCGGTGGCCGGGTCGAACATCCGGTGCCCGCCCGAGGTGCGTCGAGACTCCAGAATCATTTCGTCGCAATAGAAGCGGATGGTGCGGACCGGAACACCGGTCAGTCGCGACAGTTCGCCGATGCTGACCAAGCTGCCGTCTTGTGTGATGTCCGTCACGATTGCTGGAACCTCCACCCTGGTGGAGTTCCTACCGTAGTGGAACACCCACGGGAGATGGAGCGACGCGAATGGCGAACGACGCAACGATGACCAACGAAGAGATTTGGCGGGCTGTTGCCGCCGAGCGGGCAAGCCTGGTCGAATTACTGGAGACGTTGTCCGAGGACAGCTGGAACCATGGCTCCCTCTGCGAGGGCTGGCGAGTTCGTGATGTCGTTGCGCATATCGTTTTGTCCGCACGCCCCAGCGTCGGCTGGATTCTGGTCAACCTGATTCGCGCCCGCGGCAACCTGGACCGAGCGATCCGAGACACCGCCATCCACCACGCCGAGAACACGACGACCGCGCAGCTGCTCACGGAGCTGAGCGACAGTATCGGACTTCGCTCGACTGTGGTCGGCACCACCCCTGCCGATCGGCTGATGGACTTGCTCGTACACGGCCAAGACATCGCGGTTCCACTCGGCATCGCCCGCGAAATGCCCATCAACGCTGCACGATCGGCTCTCGAACGAGTCTGGACTATGAATATTCCGTTCGATGCACGCAAGAAGTTGACCGGGTATCGGCTCGTGGCAACTGATGTGGGATGGACTGCTGGCGACGGGCTCGCCATCGAAGGACCCGTCGCCGCGCTGTTGCTGCTCGCCACTGGCCGCCGCGCCGCGCGAGATCTCCTCGCTGGCGAGGGTGCTGCGCGACTGATCGCCGATGGAGATCCTCGGTAGTCGGCGAAGTTCGGACTTGGTTGGCGATTCCGACCACAGTGGCGGCTGGTTGCCGCAGAGTCGTCGGCCATGACGGTGCTGAGTTCGATCGAGGGTGGCTCGCTGGAGGTGGTCACCGGATTCGAGCTCGGCTATCCGGCTTCAGCCGGTGATCAGGTCGGAGTGCCGTTGCCTGAGGCGGGGGCGGTGCGGTTCGAATCAGCAGACTGCGCCGACACGGTCTCCGGACGCCTACGAGATCAGCTCTGACGGAAGCGCGTCATGACCACTGCGCGATCGAAAACCGTTACACCCAAAACAATCCCGAAACTGGCAGCCGCCCCCGACGCCCGCCGATCTGCGTGGCGTGGGTGTGGATGTCGAGTCGATCCAGAGCGGCACGGTGCTCCTCGGAACTCGCGCGCCACCCAGACGATATCGACCGCGTCCGTGCGCGCCGCGTAGGTCAGCAGCCGCCCGAGATATGAATGGTCGGTGGCCTCTCCTGGTTCTCGATGATGACACTGTCACCGGTGCCCAGGTCGGCCGACCGGATCGAGCGAGAAGGCCCCACCGGGTGCGCGCTGCCGACGATCTCCAAATCCATGCCGAGTGGCTCACCGAAGGCAGCGGGCAGTGATTCTGCCGAATGTATTGACGCAAAAGGTGCATTGACACACAAAGTCATTCCCTTCGACGGTGACGTCGGCCCGAGTGTCCGCTGTCCGACCAGTAGCGTGCTCGAACCGCGACGTCGCCTGAAGTAAATGGCGGGCGCAACAGGACGTCGCGCCAGGCGTGCCGCGTGGTCGACTGGCGCGGCACACCCACCTTCACTGTCGGTGCACGGTGCGGTGGGGTGGTCGGCCTTTGCGGCGATGTCGATCCTGCCGCACCGGGAGGCTTCCCGCTCGTGGGAGCCTGTGATTGGGGACGTGCGTTTCAGGCGGCATGCAAGAATGGGGGGATTGTAGGCAAGGCCATGGGGGCCGATGAGGATGACCGGCGGAAGCGAACAGTGAGCGATCAGGACAAGGACAACCCAGGCGGGGAAATCCCGGGCGACGCCAACGAGAACAACGAGGCGCCGGATGTCGGTTTCAGTTTGTCGCCGGATGCCCCGGATGCTGCGGATGCCCCGGATGCCCCGGATGCGCCGGATGCTGCGGATGCGCCGGATGCTGCGGATGCGCCGGATGTAGTTGAGGGTGTCGTGGTTTCTGAGGGGGGTGGTGAGGCGGCTGAGGGGGGTGGTGAGGCGGCTGAGGGCCGGGATCGGGTGTTGGCGCGGGAGATCGCGGATGCGTTGGCTGGGGCTGCTCCGGAGGGGTGGCGGCAGTTGGATGCGGTGTTCGCGTTGACCACGGTCAATGGGTATGCCGAGGTGGTTTATACCGATGGTGAGCGTTCGATGCGCGCGGAGCCGCCTGCGGTGGTGTTGGAGCGGGTGCGGGAGCATCGGGGGTTGGTCGCGGAGTTGGATGGGGAGCCGTGGTGGCGGTTGCTGGTCCGGTTGAGTGCGGTGGGGGAGTTCGAGGTCGATTACGACTTCGGTGATGAGCCGTTCCCGGATGGGCAGTTGTTCGAGCCCGAGTCTTATCGCGCGGATGTGGAAGTGTTCCCGCGTGAGACGTTGCCGGTGTGGCTGGCTGCGTATATCGGGCATGGTGGGCGGCAGGCGCGTACCCCGCAGGACGCGGCGGTAGGGGCTCGGGCCGACCGGGCGGGCAAGGTGTGGCCGTCGTTGGCGGAGAACGAGTTTCCTGATTTCCCGGAGATGTGGGCGCGGTGGGCGTGTATTTCGGCGGCTTTCGTCGCGGCGGGTTCGGATTGGGGTCCGCGGGTGTTGCCGTCGATGGGCTGGTTCGAAAGCTCGCGGCGTGGTGGGTGCACGTTGTATTCGCTGCCGGGTGGTCGTGCGGTGTTGTCGGGTGGGGTGTGGGAGTCGGCGAATCTGGATGCCACCTATAACGATGGTGCGCCGATGCCGAGGTTTTATGCGGGCGCACCGGAGTGGGTGGCTAATCCGGTGCTGAACCCGCGGGCAGCGACGGGGTTGATGTCGTTTGTTTATTGGTGGGAGGGTGGGCGTTGGTATCGGGGTGAGTCCCCGTCGGCGGAGCAGTGCGCTACGGCGGTGCCGGGGGTGTGGACGGCGAACACGGTGGTCGGGATCGTCGCGGGTTTGGCCGCGCAGCCACCGAGCGCGCAACACCGCAGCGCCGCGGCGGCTTTGGTGTCTGCCGCCGAGGTGGGTGTGGTGACCCGGGACACGGTGGTGAACCTGTTCGCCGAGGACGACCGGTTCGATATCGATGGCGCGATGTATCAGTTGACGCTGGCGGGGGTGGTGGCGTCGCTGCCACAGCAGATGCCGGAAGAGGAAGCGATCTTCCGGGTCCGTTCCTATGTCGAGGGTCGTGGTTTGGACACGACGGGTTACCCACTCGATCAGCTGGTCGGTGACCGGTTCAGTTGCGGCTGGATGGTGTATGTGCCGGTACCTCGGGGTGAGATCGCGATCGGCCGGGCCATCTTCTATATCGCTGATGACGGAGTGCTGGAGCACTCGTCGTCCTCGATCGCTCCGACCACGTTCGTGAAGGGTTTCGAGCAGCGTTTCCAGCAACGCCAAGGCGCGCAGGTATGACCAGGTCCAGCTCGGTTACGCGGGAAAGATGAGGGTTGCGCATGACGCAGAACGAAAGCCTCGACGTCGACACCACAGCTTTGAAAGAAGCCGGCGGTGCTCTCGCCGAGGCCCAGGAAGCGTTGATCAACCACAGCAGGACAGCGGCGTCGTTGTGGGGCAAGTTCCTGACCGTCGCCGCGGGTGATGATTTCAGCGAGGACTTCATCCGAGACAAGGGCGGGCAGCAAGGCCTGCGGACACAGTTCACCGCGGTGCACGACGGAAACAACAGTGCCGCCGAGGTGGTCGGTGCCGCGTCCAAGGGGCAGGTCGATGCGGCGGATTCGTTGAAGAATGTCGATATCGGGTCCGGTCACACCATCGCCAACACTGTCCCGAACGTCACGGTGAAGGGTTGAGGCATGGCGGATGATTTTGCCGACGCTTCCTTCGCGGAAGCGATGGATTCCTTTACCCAGCAGATGCAGTTGATTTCGGGGTTACAGCAGCAGCGGGCCCGGTTGACCGCGTCGGCTTCGGTGCGGGATCGGCGGGTCACGGTGACGGTCAACGCCGACGGTGTGGTGATCGAGACCAAGTTCTCCTCGGATATCGACGATTTGGATTACGACGAGATCGCCGCGGCGATGACCCAGGCCGCGCAGCAGGCCGCCGCGGAGATCGCTCGCCGGACCGACGAACTCCTCGCGCCGTTGACCGAGCAGAAGATGACGATGCCCAAGTTCTCGGACCTGGTCGAGGGGTTCCCCGACGTGCAGGGACAGATCCCCGCCGCGCCGGTCGTGTCGCTGGCCCCACCGAACGCGGTGGAACGTCAAGAGGTAGCCGACGACGAACCGGGTCGGGTAAGGCCGTCGGATCGGTCTTCTGGAGTTTACGATTCCAGCTGGTGACCTGAGATGGGTTGCCATGTCCGCTGATTCGGTGCTATCGAATTTCGATGGGGTTTCGGTAGCGCGTGTGTGGTGTGGTCGGTCCGTCCCTGAGTATTTCGGGCTGTGTGTCCGATCTTATTTCCGTCGGGTCCGGGTGATCTGACATGGGTATTCCGTTTCCTCCTCCGGGGATGGCGTGGCTCAGTTATCTGGTCGGTGTCAAGCTGCCGACGATCGATGAAGACGACGTCGGCCAGGTGCAGCAGGGTTTCGAGCATCTGCAGCAGAACATCAACGGCACGGTGATTCCGGTGGTGGCCATGGCGCGGAACAAATCGCGTCGGGCGTATCCGGAGGGTGACGGCGCGGATGGTATCGACAAATATTTGGCGCGGATCATCTCGCACAACAAAAGTGTCGCGGGTGGCTATGGTGAGCTGGCCAAAGGGATTCACAGTTACCGCGGTCAGGTCGTCTCGGCGAAGCTGAACGGTATCTTCGGGCTGATCTGGATGGGCACCGAGTTCGCCAGCAGTAGTCTGTGGGGTCCGGGTGCGCCGTTGCAACAGGCGTACGCGGTCGCCTCGACCCGGATCTTCTTCCGCTGGCTGGCCTCGCGTGTGACACAGGAAACCGCGGAGATCCTGGCGCGTATGGCCACCAGGATCGCGATCGAGGACACCCCACGGCTGGTGCAGTGGATCACCAGTGACGTGGCGAAAGAAATCTTCAAACACATGGGGAAGGAAGCGTTCCAAGAGTTCTACCAGGGGACCGGGCAGGAGCTTCTCGTCGAGGCCGAGATGATCCGTGAGGGTTATCAAGAAAAACTGGACTGGGAAGCGATCAAACAGAACGCGGTGATCTCCACCATCGCCGGCGGTATCGGCGGTATCGGTGGGCTCGGTATGCAGAAGCTGACCCAGAAATTCAACTGGAACAGCGGCGCCCGCTGGGACCGGATACGAACCGGTGTCGTCGTCGGTGGTGGCGCGGGGCTCATCGGCCAGGTCGGAGCGATGGTCTCCAACGGCCTGATCTACAACAACTGGCAGACCGATATCTACGCGTGGTCCGGTGGCGTCGCCGGTGGCGCGGTCCCCGGAGTGATCGGCGGGTTCCGCGCACCCCGGGTCGGTGAAGGCCAACGGATGCGCCGCAGCGACTTCACCCTCATCGCCGGACAACCCGATATCGGTGACGGCACCACAACCAGCAACCCGACAACCACCACCACAACCCCCCCGATAAACACCAACACCGGCACCAACACCGGCACCGGCACCGGCACCAACACCGGGGCCGGCACCGGGGTCGGGGTCGGGAACGGTCGGGCGTCCGGCGATACCTCGCCGACAGCGAACACGACCACGAATCAAGGGCACAGCAACACCACCACCGAGCCCGGCCACGCCGAGGGGAACGGGTCCGATACTGCGGCGGCATCGAACACCGCCGAGGACGGATCCCCACAAGCATCGCAAGCCTCGGCGTCGACCGCGCCGCCTGCCGCGGCAGCCACCACCACTACCGAGACCGGTGCCGGACCGGCTGGTGGTGCGGTAGGCACCGACCCGCACGGTGGGGCGCTGGTCACCGGAACCCAGCACAGCGAACCCACAGCAGGCCTCGGATCCACCGGGAACACAGCCGCAGACCCCACCCCGGTCGACGGGCAAGCCACCACACACGCCGACACCCCTGCCCCTGCCACCGACACCCCTGCCACCGGCGCCCCTGCCACCGGCGCCCCTGCCGCTGGTGCTGGTGGGTCTGTTGCTGGTGGGCCTGCTGCTGGTGGACCGGCGTCGGGGTCGGGTGCGGGCAGGAGTTCGGCGGCAGTGCCGGGTGGCTCGAGCCAGGCCGGTAGCGGTAGTGCATCGAGTACTGCCGGTGCCGGGCGCTCGTCGTCTGCCGCGTCGGGTCGGCGCGGTACGAGCGCGGACCGGTCACGGTCGAGCGCGGTACCGGATACCTCCGATACCGAGCCACGAACAACGCCACGCGCTGCCGGTGCCGGGGCCGCCGGATCCGACGCAGCGGCCGCTTTCCGCAACATCATTCGCGACACCACCGGAATCGTCGCAGAAATACAAGCGGCCAGCGCGCCCAGCCACGCCACCAGCGACACCACCAGCGACACCACCAGCGACACAGCTGGCACCCAGGCCGAATCAACCGCCACCCCCGAATCGGCCGCCACCCCCGAATCGGCCACTATCCCCGAATCGGCGGCCGATTCCTCGACCGCGCAACCGGACACGAGCGAGACCGGCGGGGGGCTGGCAGATGACCAACAGGCCCCAACCCACTCGCCCGACCCCGCCACAACCACCCAGTACAACGGCGAGACCGGACCGGAATCCCACGGTGAGCCTCGGGCTGGTTCGGACACTGATGGCGGCACTCGGGCTGATGGCGCGACTTCCGATGACCCGGCCAGGGGTGGTGATTCGGATTCGCGCACTCCGGATGACACGCGGTCCGACGGTGAGGTCAAGCCGGAGTCCGATGGTGAGGTCGGGCCGGAGTCCGAGGGTGAGTCTCGGGCTGGTTCGGACACTGATGGCGGCGCTCGGGCTGATGGTGAGTCTTCGATTGATCCGGATGGTGATTCGGATTCGGATTCGCGCACTCCGGATGACGCGCAGCCGGATGGTGAGGTCGGTCCGGAGTCCGAGGGTGAGTCTCGGGCTGGTTCGGACACTGATGGCGGCGCTCGGGCTGATGGTGAGTCTTCGATTGATCCGGATGGTGATTCGGATTCGGATTCGCGCACTCCGGATGACGCACAGTCCGATGGTGAGGTCGGGCCGGAGTCTGATGGTGAGGTCGGGCCGGAGTCTGATGGTGGGTCTCGGGCTGGTTCGGATGGTGATTCGGGTTCGGGTGGTCGGGGTGATGGGGTTGGTCCGGGTCCGGAGGTGGGCAGTGTCGATTTGACGGGGCAGTGTGCTGCTCGGTCGACGAATGTGTTGGCTGCGCAGTATCCGACTGCGGGTATTCGGCCGGTGGGGTCGTCGGATCCTGCTGGTGTGGGTTCGGATGTGTATCAGAGGCAGATCGGTGCGGAGTTGGTCCGGTCGGGGAGTGGGTTGGCGCCGAGTGCGTCGTTGGAGTCGAAACGGTTGTATAGCGAGGCTGCGGCTGAGCGTAACCGGTTGCGGGAGGAAGCCGAGCGGGTCAAAGGGCAGCAGCGTACGCGTCAGAAGAAACGCACGAGGCGGGTCGGGCGTGTGCAGGGGCGGTTGGAGACCGCGTTGGCGCGGGTGCGGGACGGGCAGCCGATCGCTGCGGGTTTGCAGCAGCAGTTGGATCGGGTGTCCGCGCGTACCGGTCGAACCACCGAGCAGGTGTTGACACAGCGTATCCAGCAACTGCAGGACCGTGCCCAGAGCCGTGAGCGGGTCGAGGGGCAGCGGACCCGGGAGCGTGAACAAGAGCTGGAAACCAAGGCCGGTACGGAAAGAGACCGGCTGCTGAAACTGTCTCGGGATACCGGGCAGGTCACTGGTGAGCGGTGGCGGCGGATGTCGCGGTTCGATCAGCTCGAACACCAGACGATGGTTCTGGGTGAGGGCGCCACCTTGGTGACGGTGCTGGCTTTCGATACCTCCGGGGACAACACCGTCGGTGGGCATGTGGTCCATTTATCTGTTGAGCATGGTGTGGTGATGATCTACGACCCGGAGACCGGGTTGAAGAAGGTTTTCACTCCGGAGGCGATCCCGGAGGTCACCGACAAGATCTGGGTGACCGCGATCCGGTTCGACGGCTCGAAGCTGACCCCTTACACCGTGAATGTCGTCAACGGCGCCGACGACGAAGACGAGCGTGACCGGGTGCGGCGGTTCCTCGACGCGGATGAACAAGACCGGTTGAAACGGCAACTGGATTACGCGTTGGACCGGTTACGCGCCGAGCATCGCGATACCCGTACGCAATTCGATGACCTCGCGCGGGCGGCGGGAGTCAGCGACCCGGACGTGCTGGATGCGTTACGCGACCCCGACCGCTACACCGATGCGCTGGCCCGGCTCCCCGCGCCCGCGCTCACCGAGACAATGACCGTCGCGGAGCAGGTGCGTCTGCTCGAGGCACGGGACCGGTTGCGTGACAGCGTCGCTCACCTGCACAAGGTCGAGCAGACCATGGACTCGTTACAGGAAGCGTTGGGGCAGCCACCGGACCCGACAGCGACCCCCGCCCAGCAGTCCCGCCACCAGCAGCGGGTGGTGGGGCTGCTGGGCGCGGTCACCGACTGGGTCGGAGCGCTCGAGGATATCCGGACCTTGGCCGCGGGCGTGCCACAAGCCCAACTACACCGGTTGCTGGCCGGAGACTTCGAAGCAGAACTGGCCTGGCTGAACGAGACCAGGCCCGACGAGACCAGGCCCGACGAGACCAGGCCCGACGAGACCAGGCCCGGTGAGCGGTTGGGTAGGTTGGCGGCGGTGGTGCGCCGCGCCCCGGTGATGGCCGAGAACCTGCAGACCGCCCAGGAGTTGCTGGCCAGGTTCGCGAACCCGACCCCCACCAGGCAGGCCGGGGCCGGGCAGGCCGGGGCCGGGGCCGGGGCTGGGGCTGGGGCTGGATTGCAGAGTCAGGTGAGCCGGCAGGTGGGTTTTGTGCTGGCGCGGTTGAACCAGCAGTTGGATACCGCCCGTAGGCAATTGAATACCGCGGCAGCAGGGTTGGGTGTGGACGAGGACACCCACGCGGGGTTGCTGTCCCCGGAATTCGAGACCACGCTGGCCCGGTCACCGGATTCCTCGCAGTGGCGGGTGGTGTCGGCGAACGCGCACTACTACCACGAGCTTTCCGCTATCGCCGACCAATGCACCGGGCTGCTGTCGCGGATCAACGACCGCACCCGGCATTCCCCGCAATGGCTGACCGATACCACCACCTACGCGACGCAGGCACTGGCATGGGCTGCGGCAGTACAGGCCATGCACGAGGCCACGACCTACGGCAGACCCCAACCCACCCCGGACGCGGCCCCGGACGCGGCCCCGGATGCGACCGGTCCCGACGGGCTGCCTGATGCGCGGGGGCAGGCCCGCACCCCGCAGGAGCTTCGTGCGGAGATCGCGCGGTTGGGTGAGCTGCGGGAGCAGGCACGCGCGCGGCTGCAGACCGAACAGGAAAGGTTGGGAACCGCGATCGCTCAGGCCGCCGCGCAGATCACGCAGCGGGAATCCGACCTGGCCGCGCTGGATTCCGACCGGACCGTGTCGGCTACCCAGCATCGCCGGTTACAGGCCGAACGTGACCTCGCGGCAGGGGGGCCCCGGTGGCGCGACGGGCCGGCGTTGTCGCCGCAAGAGCTGGCCCGGCGAGAGGGGCAGTTGGCCCGCCAGCAGCAGCAGCTGGGTGAACGCCAGCGGATGCTGCAACGGCAGCGGGATAGCCTTGCCCGCTCCAGACAGCGGCTGACCACGCAACTGCGTGCACTGGAAGAATCAGAAACCCAGCAACAGATCAACGAACTCGGACACCGGATCGGCCAGCTCCAAGCACAACTACCCGTCCAACCACCCCCGACCCCGGCCACCGACCCCGATTCCGGCCCTGATACGGCCACCGGCCCCGATACGGCCACCGACCCCGATTCCGGCCCTGATACGGCTGCCGGCCCTGATACCGACCGTGATGGTGGGCTGCGGGCGTGGGGTGGGCGGGTGTCGGAGGCGGAGATGGGCAAGCTGATCCGTCGGGTTTTCGATTGTTCTGATGCGTTGGGGGATTCGTGGCAGAAGCTGGAGCGTGAGCAGCTGGATCTGGGTTCGGTGGCCGGGGTCACCGACACGAACCAGCAGCGTGACGCCGATCGGGGTGTGATGGTCGGTGAGGTCGTCATGGTGGCTGGTCGCCCGTTCCGGTTGGCGGTCACTTCGGCGGGGGTGCCCGACAGTGTGGAGGGGTATCGGGCGGCGCCGGTCGCGGCCGCGGCGGCGCGGGACAGTCTGCGGACCTCGTTGCAGGAGCATGACCCCGCGACACCGGTCACCGAATCCGATCGGGCCGAGATGGTGCGTGCCGCGATCGATGCCGCGCAGGCCGCGGTCGTGCGTTTGACCCGCCGAGATCACACCCGCCGGATCAGTGAGGCGCTGACCGCGGCGCAAGCACAACTGCCCGAAGACGCTGACCCGTTGAGTGAACCCGCCCAAGCGCAGATCCGTGCGCGGGTGCGCCGCCAGATCGACACCGAACTACTCGAGGGTGTTCGGCCACCACAGGCCAGTATCGCGGTGGTCGTGTTGGATACCGGGATCGATGGCCAGCCGGGACAGTTCACCGCGGGCTCGGTCGGCGGTGACCGGGTCCAAGTACTCGACCCGAACAACCCGGACAACTCCCACACCATCACCACCGACACCGACACCGACACCGACACCGACACCGACACCGACACCGATGTTTCCGGGGTCGGTCACACCCTCGGCTTCAGTGTGCCGGACCTCAACAACACCGACACCGGTGCTGGTGCTGGTGTTGTGACTGCGGGTGGACCGCCGACCGATCCGGGCCGCTACATCAGCAGTGGTGTGGTCACCGACTCCCAGGTGTTGTTGCTGCATACCGCCGGGTTGGGGGGGACCTCGCGTTCGGTGGCGTCGCTGGCCGGGGAGTTCGCTAGGCATCCGGATGATCTGAGCACGGCGATGACCGCGCTGGCCGACAACTCCCCGCAAGACCGGGCTCTGGCCGGTGTCGCGGTGTCATGCGCTCCGACCGAACCACAACCACCCACCACACCACAACCACCCACCACACCGCGACCACCCACCACACCACAGCCACCCACCACACCGCGGCCAGGACCGGGGTCGGGGCGGATGGCTGATGCGGTGCTGGCGGCGGGGGTGGCTGATCTGGCCGGGTATCACCTGGCCCGCCAAGATTTGAACGAGGCAGCCGAGGCGCTGCGTGCGGCGCGGCGGCTGGATCGGGAAGCCGGACACCGGCCGGGGGATGGGCCCGGCCGGCGGGAACGGCAGGCACGCACCCTGACCCGGCACGCGGCCCGCAGGCTGGCACAGTTGCAGACCCGGATCGATGCACTGTTCGACACACTCGACGCCCACGCCGACGCCGACGCCGACGCCGACGCCGACGCCGGTGTGGGTGTGGGTGTGGGGCTTTCGCTGTCGCGGCAGCAGCGGTTGCGGGACTTCGGTGTGGTGGTGGCGCGGTGGAACCTGGTCGATACCGCGTTCCGGGCCGCTGATCCGGTAGACGAGGCCACGAGGCGGTCGCATCAGGAGGCCACCGGGGCGGTGCACGCCGCTGCCGCGCGGCTGGCCGCTGATCCGGTGTTACGCCCGATCGCGCAGGTGGACGGTGGTTGGGGCCGAGTCGAGTTCGCTGATGACGCCACCATCGCCGAGGACATAAATGCTGCGGTCGCGCATTTCGATATCGATCTGGGTGAGGTTTTCGGGGTCAGTGATCAGGGTGCGAACGCGGCCCGGCCCGATAACCAGGACTGGATGGACTGCGAGGTTGTGCATACCCCGGTCGGGCCGATCCGGATTTCGGTGGTGTGTCACGGTGAAGACGCCACTACCGATGCGCGTCGGGCTGCTCGGGTGGCCGCGCGGGTAGCCCGGCAACGGCTGGCGGGTTTCGCTGTTGAGGAGCAGGGCGAGTTCACCGCGGAGCAGGCCGGCCAGGCGGTGCGTGATGCCATCGACGCCGCGCAGGCCGCGGTGGTGGCCTTGACCGACAGTGACTACGCGCAGGACCCGCATCCGCCCGAGACCACGATCGCGGCGGTGATCGTGACACCGGGTCGGGACGGGAAACCGTCCCGGTATGCCGCGGGCAGTGTCGGTGATACCCGGGTCCACATATTGCGGGCCCGTGGCGAGTCCGAGACGGTGACCGACGAGGACCCGAACGCGCTCGGCCGTGACGGGGGTCCACGCGAGCGTGACGATCCGCTGCACGGGGACTATGTACACACCGGTGAGCTGGCGGGCACCGATGTGGTGGTGCTGGCCACCCGCGGGTTGTGGGTAAACAACCCCGACCCCGACGAGATGGATCTCGTGCTGGATGAGGGGGCCAACCGCGACCTGCGGGATATGGGCACCCGACTGGTGAACCGGGCACTGCTCAATGGTGCGCCGGGCAATGTCACCGTGGCGCTGGTGTCAGCGACTACTGTCGAGTCGACTCCGCGGCAACTGCCCCCGCCTGCCACGCGGATCCCGGTCTGGTTGCGTCGCTCCTACCGGGTGTTGTCGCAGGAATACAGTCACGCCCACGACGAGTTGTGGCGATTGGCCACCGAGGTGGGGGTGGACCCGGAAACGGTGGTGACCCCGCAGGGATCGGCCGCGGTCATCGCGGAGCTGACCGAGGCGGGCCTGGTCCGGGGGGTGCGGCTGCGTCTGGAACTGGCGGCGAATCATTTCCACGACATCGACACCCGACAACGTCAACTACAACGGTGGCTGACCCGCCCGGACACCCACCCGACACCCGAATTCTCCGACGAGGACACCGACTACCTGATCGCGTTGTCGAATTGGGCGGTATCCCGCCGCGAGCTACACACCGCGATACTGGCCGCGGTCGACGAGTCACTCCTACAACAACGCGGTGAACACACACAACTGCTGCTACAACTACCACAACTCCTCAACAACCCCGACCCCAACAACCCCGACCCCAACAACCCCGACCCCAACCTCAACAACCTCGACCCCAACCACCCCGACCTCGACCTCGACCACCTCGACCTCGACCATCCTGCCGGTCTGGGTCGGTTGCCGGCCGGCCCGGCAGTGGCACTCGCGGTCGGCCGCTACCGCGAGGCCGCCGCCGATCTGACCCGCCACCGAAGCCGGCTATCGGACACCAGCTCCCGCGACGGGAGCTTGGAGATCCCGCCCGGGCTGCGCCGCGGCTACCGGATACTGGTCGCCGAACACGACAACGCCCGGCAGCGGTTGAGCGGGATACTCGGCTCGCTACCGGTCACGATCACCGATCTGACCGGTGCCGACCACCACACCGCGCTGGAAGCCCTACGCGAGTTGGCAGCCGAGGCCAGCACCGAGCAGGACGTGCTACGACAGTTGGCCCTCGAGGTAGCTGCCGACCCGCAGCAGCTACAACAGGTCACCACCGAGCTAGCCGCCTCGCAAGAACTGGTACGCCGGATCGAATGGGTACAGGACCTCACCGAACGCTATCACCGGGCACACAATCAGGTGCTGGCGCTGGAAGAGCGCATCGAAAATCATCGTGGCGGCATAGACGCGGTGCACGCCCAGCCACGTCGGACGCTGCCGGCTATCGACCCCGAGCCCACCCTCGAAGAACAGGAGCGGGCACAGCGGCGGTGGCGGACGATCCAGAACTGGGCGAGGTCGCCGCAGGATTACGCGTTCGGCTGGGAGTGGACCGACGAGCGGACCCGGCGGGCGCTGATCCAGACAATGCCCGAGGTACTCGCTGGCACCGAGGGCCTTCCGCGCTCGGTGCGCGACGAGGCGACGCGTCTGCTGATGCTGCGCATGCGCAGCCGATCGACGCAGCAGTCGGCCGCCCACCTCGACCCGCAGCAGCGACAGCAGCTGCAACAACAGCAAGGCGTGTGGAACTTCCGGACCGACATGGTCACCGCTGCCGAGAACTGGGCGGCGCAGGTACCCGGGCATCCGGCGGTGACCTTGCTCGGGCTGGGCGGTTCGCTGATGGTGATCGGCGACCTGGACAATGCGCAGGAAGTCAGTTTCCACGCCGTGCGCGGCAACGCCGCCACCACGATGCGTGCGACCGCCGCCGCAGTCGACGATGTCGCGACCGGCACCGCGAACGGAGTGCCGACCGCAGCGGTCGTGTGGGCCGGCCCGGACGCACCGGCCCTCGCCCAGGAAGTAGCCCGTTTCCTGAAAGACCGGGTCTCGGCCGACCAGCCGCTACCGCTGGTGCGTCTGGTCGGTCACCACGACCTCGATACAACCGACACCGCCCGCCGGCCCGAGCCGGGCGTGGACCTGGTAGCCGCGGCACTCGATCACGAAGACCTGGCCAACCACCGAGACGAAGGCCGGGTCGTGGCCACGGCGCCGGAGCAGGGGATCGCGGCGTACCCGCAGCGGTGGCGGCTCTCGCGCCAGGTGGACGGCACCGTCAACAACTGTTACACGCAAGCGGCTCGGAAGGCTTTGGAGCGGGCGATCGCGAACCGGATCCGCCACCTCGGTATCACCGACCCGGACAACGACCCGGTCATCGTCCATCTGCGGGAACGGCTGCAGCTGATCGAATGGTACGGGGTACAGGAAGCCGGGATCGCCGGTGAGTTCGGTGCCTGGCTGGTCGGAGCGAGCTGGGATCCAGCCGGGTACAACGGTTTCGACGCAATGCGCGACGCGGTGCCCGAGGGCGGGGTGATGATCGGCTCGGTGGCGTTCGACGGCTTCCAGTACGCGGGCGTGGTCGGCTCGCACGCGGTCGAGCTCTACCGGGAGAACGGCCATGTCATGGTCGTCGACGGCGACCGGCCGCCGGTGGACTTCGAGGTGTGGCGCCGGGGGCTGTCCGGGGTGGTCGGCTGGCACGGCATCGTCCTCAACGCCGACGGGACCCCGGCGCACCAGCTCGATGAGCACGGCAACACCCGCGGCGAGGCAGGCAAGGCCTACGCGGCGTCGAATATGGGCGCGCGAATGGACACCGGGCTGCTCACCGCTGGTCGGATCGGGCCGGAACTGTCACGGCTGGTGGAAAAATCCGGCACTTGGACGCGAAGTTGGCGCAGCGCGGTCGAGGCCCAGCTGCGGCACGAATACGACCGTCAGCTGGGAGCCACCGGCCGGCAGCGGGTCCGGGAACTGCTGCCGCAGTTGCTGGAGTCGAGTTCGGGCGAACGCGCGCAGTGGTACGACACACTCGCCGAGGCACGCAACCGGCTCGCGGTGCTGGCCGGCATACCGATCGCAGTGTTGGAAGACGACGCGCTCGTCGACCAGCAACTCGCGAACCTGCGCGCACTGATCAGTAAATCCGAGGCCCTGCGCGACGCCGAACAGCAATTCCGGTGGCGGCACGAAACCACCCGATTGCTACACCAGATCGACCGCGCCGAACAGCGTGCCCGGGATATCACCGAGCTGCGGCGGCTGTTGTTCAACGCCCGGCACAGTGACGACCCCGACCGGTTCCACGATCTGGTGGCTCGCGCCGAGCGGCTCGACGATCTCGCGGGGGACCTGCGCAGGTCGAACAGTCGTGGGTCGTGGCCGATCCGGCCGAATTCGCAACAGCGGACCGAGCTGGAAACGGTCGAGATACTGCTGGGCAATCTGCTCGACGACGGCACCAAGCCGCGGGATCTGTCGTTCACGCAGCTGGACGAGCTGGCCCGAGTACCCGACGACGCCGACGAGCTCACCCGCGAACGGGCACGGTTGGCAGCGCTTTTCCGGGATCTGCGGCACTTGGAAGAGTGGTCCCGGGAATTCGAGGAGCAGGCTGTGACCGCCCGGTTACTCGACAGCCTGCTCGACAGTGGGCTGGCAGAGGCGGTTCGTGACCCGGCGCTGCGTCCCCCGGCACGGCGCGGTGAGCTGCCCGCCGAACTGGTCCGGGCCCGGCGTGCCGCCGTCGCCGACCACATGCGATACCGGTATAGCGGCTCGAACCAGGCGACGGCCCCGGATCCCGCCGCGGTGCGCGCCGAACGGGACGACCTGGTTGCCGGGCGTCCGGCCCTGCTCGCACCGGTCGAGGCGCTGTTGCAGAGTTTGGGCCTCGGCATGCCCAGTACCGCCGACCTGCAGAGCCGATTCCGGGAAACGATGCGGGAATTGCGGGACGCTGGTGCCGACAGTCGGCAGTTGCAGCTCGTGGAACAGCTACGCCGCCACGATGAAGCGATCCGGGAGCGCGACGAGTTCCTGGCCGCCACCGAGCGGATCGATCAGCTCACCATGCTGTCGGGGGACCTTCGCAGGGCACAGACCGAAAGTGCCAGTTCGAAAACACGATTCAACAACAAGATGCGTGACCTGCAGCTTGCCGTGTGGCGCGCGACGCAACACGACGGATGGCAGGCGCGGGTTCCGCACCGATTGGTCGAGTTGCTCGGATTGTCGGATCGGGGCAGTGACGCCTGGCTCACCGAACTTGCCGAGTACCGGAAGCAGCTCGGGTCGCAGCAAGCCAACCCCGACCACGCCTGGATCCTGCCCGAGGTGGCCGAACTGCTCGCGGCCGCGCAGACCCGCCGGGACCGGGGCAGCGATGTCGGTGCGCTGCAACAGCGGATACAACAGCTCGACGAGGTGGCGGGCCGGCTGCGACGCTCTCGTGCGGAACAGGCCGAACTCGATGAGCGCATGCGGGAACCGGTCGGCGATGCCACGCAGATGCTCGCCGATGCTGCCCGCAGTGCCGAGCTTTCGGTTCTCGACCGGGAACTGTCCATGGGGCTGGCCGTCACGATCGATCTCGGCCGGCACCGGGAGGCGGAGATCCTGGACGGCAGCCCCGCGACCACCCCGATCGACGGGATGGGCTCCCGACCCCCTCGCTTGCCCGCCGGGCGGCTGCCTGCCGGCGAGAGCGACGGTTCGACACCGCCGCAGCGGCCGACCGATCCCTCGTTGCTGCACTTGTCGCCCGGCATGCCGAAATTGTGTGCTGCCGAAGCGTTCTGGTTCGGCGCCAAGGCCCTCGGGTTGCCGGTGGACACGCCGTCGATGCAGGACCGGGTGCTGCAACTACAAGGATTCACCCCGAAAGCGGCGGCACTGGCCGCGCACGCGAAATGGCAGCCGGGCGGAGTCGGCTCGTACGACGAGATGTACGTCGTCGCCGAACGCGGCGGAGTGGTGTTCGGCGCGGTCGATCTCGACGACGGCAACGCGCACATGTTCGTGGTGTACCGAGGTACCGATGGGCACGTACGGGTACACGAGCTGGTCGGCAACGAAGTGCGCGACGTGCCGTTCGACGAGTGGGACAAACCCGAGGGCCCGCTGTACGGCATCTTTTTCGACGAGCACAGGAAGCCGCTGAACCCGCTGGCCCCGGGCGAGCAGCCGCCGGACCACCCGGGCAAGGACCACCCGGTCCGCAACCTGGGTGCGCGGTCCGACCGCGAACAGGAACCAATCTTCCGGCCGCCCGGAGACTCTGGCGGGGTGGTGGATCCGGCTCCGGAACTGGGACCCGCACTGGTGCGGCTGCGGCAGTACGCCGGTGTCCGGCGCCGGGAGCTGCAAGTGTCGTTGTCGCTGTTGTTCGGTGACCCGGATGAACAGTCGGGGTCGTCTCCTGCCCCGGATGCTGTCGCCGGCCTGCTGACGGAACGGTCGCCCGAGTACGGCAACTGGATATCCGAACGTGCTCAGGCGCGGGCACGGCTGAACGAGCGCATCACTGCCTCGGTGGCCGATCACGACCGCCGTGCGGCACTGCTGTTGCCGGACAACCTGAACGACGAACTGTCGGTGCAGCAGGTACTCGCCAACCTGGCGGAGTGGGCCGACAAGCCCCCGGCCGTGGCCGAGGCGGAAGAGTCATTCCAAGGCCTGCACTGGGCGGTCTCCCGCATCAGCGAGATACGGCGGATGGCGTCGTGGGAGCGTCGGATCGACGAGGTGGACGACGGGCTGCACGCGGCCCACGCGCGGCGCGACCACGGTGAGATCTCCGCCGAGGAATACGCCACGGCGGTCGCCGATTCGGTGCGCCTGGACGACCTGGCCGGACAGCTGCTGGCGGGACTGCAGGAGGCACAGCAACCGGTGCCCGCGCCCACCACACTCGGGCGGCCGTTCGACCTGGACGAATACCACGTCAGCGTCGACGAACTGAGGTCGGTGCTCGGCGCGGACAAGCGAGCCGAGCTGAACCTGGACCAGCGGCTGGCCGAGGCCGAGGAAAAGTTGCGCAAGCGGCTGCGCCGCAAGGCGGTGCCCGACGACGACGAACTCGAGCGAATCGTGGGCAACGTCCGGTCGGTGGAGACCCTGGAGATGGTCTACGCGGTCGCCGAGCTGCGTGCGCTGCGTGACACGATCGCCGAAACCGAGCAGCGCATCTCCGGGATGCGCGAAGCCGCCGAAGCGTTCGACGCCGCGGTGGAGTTGGCCAGGATCCCACGCACTCATCCGGGAATCACCGTGGCGGAGAACGTGCTTCAGTTCGCCGCCAAGACCGAGACCGACCGGGACCGGTTCGCCGAGATGGCGCGGGAGAAGGCGCGCAAGCTCGCCGAGGTGACCCGGGGGCGGCTGGAGTTCGACCCGGACACCGTGTCGATGTCCGAATTGACCGCGGCACTGGGCGTCGTGCGGCAGGAGCTGGCCGACGCCGAGGGAATCCTGCTGTCCGATGCGACTCCGGAGCTGGTACTGGCGGTACTCGGGCGCACGGACATCGGTCCGGCGACCGGCCCGGCGCGGATCCACTACCTGCTCGAGCAGCTGATCGCCGACACCGCCGAGGCCCGGCGGATGGCGAAGTGGGGATGGGGGCTGGATGCCTTGATTGCCGCGCGCCGACAGGCGCATGCGCAGCAGCAGGCCGCCGACGAGCAGTACACGATGCTGCGGGAATCGAAGCGGATGCGGCAGCTGAAACAGGACGCCGTCATGCTGCGCGCCCGGCTGGAGCGCATTCCGGCTCCGGAGCCGACGGATTCACCCGAGCTGGCGCAGGCGCTGCGGCTGCTGGACCGGTTGCGCTCGGCCGCGGAGACCTACCGCTACTGGCAGGTGCAGTCGGCGCGGTTGGAAGCGCGACTGCGGCACCTCGATGACGCAGTCGTACATAGGAATGCGCTTCTGGTCGAACATCTGCGTGGCTACGACGAGGTGGTCGCGGCGGCCGATCGCAACGGGATGTCACCCAGCCAGCTCGGTGATAGACCGCGGTGGCCGGAACAGGTGCGCCGCCATCGCGACGAGGTGATCGCCGACGTCGTCGAGTGGTGGACCCAGGGGCAGCACAAGGCCAGGGATGCGGCCATGTCCCAGGCTCACGAGCTGAACAGCCTGCTGCCGCGCGCCGAAAAGGTCCGCCGCCTCGGCAGGCATCTGGACGATCTCGAGGGCCAGGTGGACCGCTACCTGGCCGGACAGGCTGTGGACGAGGTGTTCGCCGATGTGGCCGCCGGGGCCGGGCCTGCACTGGCGGACTATCAGCATCCCGGCACCGCGGAACAGCTCACGCCGCTGGGATGGTTGTCGGCGCACGACCTCAACCGGTGCGCGGTGGAAGTGCTGACCGACCTCGCGGACTTCTACAACCTCGACCTCGACCTCCTACTGGAGCGGCTCGGCGATGTCGACGGGAACGGGACGCTGGTCAGCCAGGTCGAGTGGGCGCTGGGCGGGTGGCCCGCGCAGCAGTTGTCGGGTGTCGCCGACGCGGAACAGACGCTGCACGCGTTCGCCGCGCGGCAGGAGCGGATCCGCCCCGGCGGTGGCAACGGCGTCGGGGTGCTGGTGTTCGTTCCCGGCGACAACGGCCTCGGCCATGCCTACTGGCTGGTGCGCATCGTCGACCCGGACAAGACGGTCCGCATCGAGCGCCGCGATGTCGGAATCGGCGTGGTGGACCGTGATTTCACGGTGTCTCGTGGCGATGGGGGCCGCCCGGTGCTGGGGCTGTTCCTGGACAACACGGGCCGGTCGAGTCCGGCGCGCCGAGCGGACGAAACCCTCCCGCCGTTACGCCGTACCACCGGGGACTTCCGCGTCGGCACCACGATGGCCGAACCGCCGCAGTATGTCGAGCCGCGACCGGTGCTGCCGGAATGGCTGACCAGGCCGCCGGGGGCGGGGATCGAAGACACGGGTGAGTGGCGGGAATTCCTGAGCCAGGCCGGTCCGATCGCGGAGGACATGCTCGCCGGGCGGCAGCCGACGGCCAAGGAACGCTGGCAGTCGATCGTGCAGACTGCGGCCGACGAGATGTACCGCGCGCATCTCGCGGGCGAGCGGACGCTGTCGCATTCGCTGCTGGACAAGGTGAACCGGGCCCGCCTGGAACACGCGCGGCAGGAGTTGCTGCGGCAGGAGCCCACTCCCGAGAACGTGGCGCGGCTGGCGGAGCTGGATACCTGGGTGGACCGGTTGACCGTCGCGGAACGGGTGGCATCCCAGCTGCCCGGGCACCCGTCGGTGTACCTGCTCGCGGTCGGGGTGCCCGAGGCGCCGGGGCGGACGGTGCTCGGGTTCGGTGAACTGCCGGAAGCGGAGTCGGTGGCAGTGCACGTCGGTGCCGCAGCAGAGCCGAGCGCGGCGGAGCACACCGACGGTGCGGATTCCGGTCTGCGGCGGGTGCTGAACGAGATGATCCAGTCGAAGGCCGCGATGCTGTGGTACGCACCCGCGGTCGATCGCGATCTCGAGTCGGCCGACGACATGAGTGAGCTGTTGGCAGCCGACATCGGCGATGCCGTGGGCAGCCGGGCTCCCGGGCAGGCCGCGCAACTGCACCTGGTCGTCGACGGTGTCCGGGGCCGGGCGATCGCGGCGGTCGCGGATGCCGGCGGGTTGCTGTCCGAATATCACGTCGATATCCAGGAGGCCGACCCGTATCAGGCGAACTTCGTGCAGAAGCCACCGCTGGCCGGTGACGACGAACACCTCATTCGCACCGCGTTGCAGTGGGCCGGGTTCGACATGGCCGGTCGCGACCTCGAGACCGTGTTGCGAGACATGCTGTTGTCCCCGGACGACGACCTCACCGTGGCGCGCGAACGGGGCGAGCGCAATGAGGCGGCCTGGCGACAGTGGCCGCAGTTCGTGCGGGACCTGCTGTCCGAGCGCTTCCTGCACATCCTGGCCGAAGGCTCGGGACTGCCGTCCGGGGTGCGAGATGAGGCCGGGCGGCGGGTGCTGGGCAGGCAGCTCGACGAGGCCATCGATGAGGCCAATGCCCGGATGCTGGCCGGCGCGAACCACGGTGAGCTCAGTGACCGGGTAGAGGGCTTCGCGCGGATGCGCTCCGCCCTGGTGGAATTGGCGGAGTTCAGCCGGGACCGTGGGTATGGGCCGGTGTACCGGCTCTCGCACGGCTACACCGCCGACGGTCGGCTGCGGCTGACCGTCGCCTTCGGCAACCCGGACACCGCGGCCCGGGTGCACCGGATGGTGTTCAACCACCCGCAGCCACTGTCCCCTGAGGAGGTGTACGGCGCGAACCCGGTGCACCTGAACGTGGACTGGATGCACGATGGGCAGCCGGACACCGCGGTGATCGTGGACTTCGTCGAGACCGCGCTGATTGTGCACACCGAAGAGATCCCGACCTCGATCATCGGACACGATGCCGGGTCGGCGGTCGCCGACGGTGATGACCTCGCCCGCACCGCGGCCGCGGAGAACGCCGCCGCGCGGCAGCGCGACCCGTACGGTCGCCGCCCCGCCGCTCACTCGCACAGTCAGATGGCTCCGGACACCGTCGAGCACGCGCGGGCCCAACTGGGCAACGAAATCGATTCGGTGACAACGGGTATCGAAGTGACCGCTTGGTACCGCACCCCGAACTCGGCGATCGAGCTGGAGTTGGCCCGGGCGCGGCGTTCCCGTGGTCTGTTCGGGGCACAGCTGGTCGAGATGGCAGGCACTCTGCGCCGGCTCGACGGGGAACCGGTGGTGATCGACCTGGAGCAGCTGACGCCGGTGGCGCTGCTGACCACCATCCGGCAGCTGTCGCAGACGGCGGACAGCGTCGACGAGGACAGCAGGCGGCTGCTGTTGGGGCAGGCGTTCGACTGGCTGTCCGCGGAGGCGAAAGTGCGCCACCACGAGCGATACCTGGCCGCCAGGTCGGACCCGGACCACTGGGAGCTGCCCGCACCGGAGGCGAAGCGAGCGCATATCGCAGCGGTGTCGGCGAACTTGGCCTCGGTGCGCCGGCTGTACGACCGGATCCGTGAGCTGAACGTCGAGGTCGGCTTGCCGCTGCCGGAGAATCTGGCCCCGGGAGAGTTGCCGGATCTGTTCGCGGCCCTGGCGATGCGGGTGGACGACGATGTTCTGTCCGAACTGTTGGTGTTGCTGGAGTCGGTCCCGGAATGGTCCGCGCAGGAGGCCGAGGCCGGCTACTTCCGGCGCGACACCCCGGTGACCGCGCTCACGATGCTCAGCGACAAGTTCCTGTCGGCGGACTATATGCGGGCCGAAGCCGAACGGCGGGTCGTGGAGCGGACGTCGGCCGCCTCGGCCTTCGACCCGCTGAAGCTGCAGGCACACCGGCTCGAGCGTGCCCGGCTGCATCGGGAGCTGGCCCGCGAACTCGGGGAGTTTCCCGCCGAGCTGGATCCCGACCGGGTGCGCGAGGCGTTGTCGGAGCTGTCTCCGCGGCTGCGTGAGCTGGCCCGCGAACTCGGAGTGTCCACGACCTCGGTGGATCCGGACACCATGCGCGAGGCACTGTCCGAATTGTCTCCGCGGCTACGTGAGCTGGCCGACCGATACCTGGGGTACCTGGAAACTTGGGCGCGGGTCTTCTACATCGAGGGCTATCACCGGGAGAACAGCGACTACCAGTGGTTGCTGGATCGAGTCCGCCGGCTCGAGCAGGCGTTCGAGCAGCATCGCGACGCCCTGGTCCTGGCCGGCCACGAGGTCGCCCCGGGCGCAGTCCACCGCGAGTTCGACGACCGGATAGAAGCGATCCTGGCCGAAGTCGCCGCGCGCTTCGCCCCGGTCGAGCCGACCGCGGTGCCGCCGCGTAATGTCGTTCCGCACCAGGAGAATCCGCCGTTGTGCGCGCGGTTCGGCGCCGGTGCGCTACTGGACTTCCAGGTCGCCCGCGGGGCACTGGCGCAGCGCCCACCGGGGTTGGACAATGTCGAGCCCGGTCTCGACGGCTTCGCCGAAATCCAGGTTGCCCGTGCGGTACAAGGTGACTGGCAGAAATTCCGGTCGCTGGCGGACCTGGTGAAGCAGATCCGCCTGCACGGTGGTGCGGCCGCGGGTGCGATGGTGTTCAAGCACGCGGGCCCGATCGGCGGGCACGTGTTCGAGATCGAGGACACCGGAGAAGTCGACGCCGATGGGCACTACCGGGTGGTGGTGCGCGAGGAAGTCGACGGCGAGCCGCGGATTTTCGAAGACCATGAGATCGAGGCCTGGATCCAGGAGCGGGAAGGACCAGAGCGCGACGATATCCTGCAGGTGCACGGCATCCTCGCGGATGTCGACGGGCACATCGTGATCCCGCTGGTGGAAGGCGACCACCGGATCGCCTACGACGAGGACATCCCGCAGGTGGCGCTGGGCAGGCTGCCGTTCGGCCGGGGCCCGCCGGTGCGGGAGTGGTTGCACAAGGTGTTCGACCGGCTGCCGTTCAAGACATGGCGGTTGCTCAACGGCCCGGCCGAGGGGCAGGTGCCGGTGTTGGGGGACAACCTGGTCCAGCTGCGCCGCACTATGGAGCTGCACCGCTTCGAACTGGTCAATGCGCTGCAGGTGCGGCTGCCGCAGGGACCGGTACCGACGCAGCTGATGGACGAGGGCTCGCCGGTCCGGCTGGAGTGGGACGGTCGGCTGCGTGCGGCGGCCGGGAAGATCGGCATGCCCGAGGTGTTGCTGACCGACCTCGCCGATGCTCGGATGGCTCGGGCGAAGTTGGCCGATATCCGGGCCGCGGGCACGGCGTTCCAGGCCGATCTCGACGAGTTCGAATCGGTGTTCACCACCTTGACCATGGCCGCGGAAGCCGACCGGTGGCAGCGGCGGGTCGAGCACATCGACTACCACCAGGAGATGCTCTACCGGGCGTATGCGCTGCAGTTGCGCAATCCGGCGTCGGTCGAGAACTATCGTCGGATCCGGTCGGATCTGGAAGAGCTGGACCGGCAGGCCGGGAAAGTCAACGAGGCCGAAGCCCGGCCGCAGGACAACCCCGAGGCACGCGCGGCGGTGGTCAAAGCCGTCGTCGAGTTCGACGCGGAAGGCGCCAACATCCGACGACCGGCCGATGGTCGGTGGCCGACGGTCGAGTATCTGCGGAGCTTCGGCATAGCGACACGTGCCCACCATGAGAGGGCGGGAATCCGACTCGGGCTCAGTGACCCGGCGTTCGGCATCGTTCCGGCGACGCTGGGGCCCGGTGAGCTGAGACGACTGGAGCGGTTGCACCAGAGGGTGGGCGGTCCGGAGCTTGCCTCGGCGATCGAGGATGTCAAGCTCTACCTGGACACCGAGACGCTGGCAGGCGCCGTCGAGACGTTGCGGGCGCAGTACCTGTTGGCGCGAGGTCAATCGGACGCCGCGATGCGCTCGATTTCCGCCCATCAGGAATCGGTGCGCACGCTCTATCCGGAAGGTGAACTGCAGTTCGCTACCGGTCTGGCCGACCTGCAGGCGCAACTGCAGCAGTTGTATCGCGGCGAGGGGCAAACCAAGTCGCTGAACCCGTACCGGGCAGCGCTGGAAGACCTGGGGAAGGCAGTCGCAGACGCGCGCGGCTACCAGTTGCGCATCGACCGTATCGAACGCGCCGCTGCCCGGCTCGAACAACTGGTCGGCGAACGTGTGCGGCTTGCTGGACTGGATCTGCCGCAGAGTGAATGGCCCAGGCGCGAACGGCAATTGGTGCGTATCGACCGGGAGCTCTACGACGGGTTGGTCGCGGCGGTGCACGACTTGGATGCTCCGCCGAAGCTGGTGCAGAGCCCGGGGCTGGAGATGGACATGCATCTGCATGGCCTCTATCGACCCGGCCAATGCGTGCCGGACACCGCTCGCGACGCCTGGGCGCATGTGGGTGGCCCAATACCGGAAACCTTGCGGGACCCGGAAACCGGGCAGGATCACGAGGCCCCCGCCAACGGTGTTCGCGGCCGAGAGATACAGGGACGGGTCAAGGCGGGCTGGCACATACCCGGGTTCGGCAACCTGAAGAAGCTGCGCAAGTTCGTGAAGGACAACGGTGGCGCGGTGATCGCGGTGCTGTTTTTCGAAGGGATCACCAAACCCGACCAGGTCGGCGGGCACGCGATCGGCGTGAAGCTGGTCGGGGACCGGGTGGTGGTCCACGAATACGGCGAAGACATCGACTTCGACGAATGGCTGAAAACCCGGGCGCCCAAGGGAATTGCTCGGGTGGAGGGCATGTGGCTGAAACCGGGTGTGAACGGCCGCCCTGGGCAGGCCGGACACCCGGTGACCAGCGACGCCGAGTCGTTGGCAGTAGCTGGGCTCGACTACCTGGATGTTCGCATCGCCGGTCGGCTGCCGGACGACGGGCAGGGTGCGATCTGGCGGGACGACGGCGATTTCGCCTGGCTGACGCCGGGCACGGTGGCGGCGGGCCGGGGGGCCGAGGCCGAGGCCGTCTTCAACGGTGATGTGCTGGTGGACGGGACGCGGCGGGTGCGGGTGCGCGTCGACGGGGTGGAGACGGCACCGAACACGCTGACGTTCGCATTGCGCCTGGATCTCGGCGACGGTGCCGAGGCGCTGGTTGTGCTGGAGCTGCGTCACACCATTGGGCACACCCTCGTCCGCTACCGCATGGTAGACCCGGGCACCGCAGCCGGGCGTGCGGTCACGGCGTTCGAGGTACTCCACGAGAAGCTCACCGGCTGGCTGGCAGGCCCGCAGAGCAGCTGGCATCCGGACAGCGCGGAGGCGCCGATGCGGCCGCGCGCGGATTCCGACGCCGCGCCGGAATTCGAGTCGCCACGGGAACTGCGCAGGCAATTCGCCGTCCCGGCCACCGGGGATGTCGACGAACGCTTCCTCAGCGATATCCACCGCTGGTTGCGGCAGGAGATGCTGGGCTGGTCGGTGTGGCACGTCGACGATGTCATGGCCGAGCTCGCGGGCGCGATGCGCGGCATGGCGTTCGACAACGCCGGCCGGGACATCGGTGTCGCGCTGCGGATCGACAACGGCAGGCTGCGGATATCACTGACCGACAGCAACCCCGAGCGCGGCTACGCGCCCGCCCTCGACCCGGCACGCGAGGCGGCGAAACACTTCCGCGGCGGGGCGTATCGCGATCTGGACACCGGTGGCCGGGAAGTCCGGCTCGAGTTCACGCCCGGCTCGCGGGCGCTGGTGCCGGTGGCGCGCAGCGTGTTGGGCGCGGCCGGGATGGAGAGCGTGGCGCAGCTGTCGCAGTCCAGCCGTGACCAGGCACAGACGGTCAAGGTGACGCGCAGCCGCGCCAGAGTGGCCGTCGCGCTGTGGCAGGCGGTCGACGCGGTCGACGCTCCCGAGGTGAAGCAGGATCTGCTGCGGCTGCATCCGGAACTGGGCGGGATGATCGGTGCCCTGCCGCCGACAGAAGTCGCCGGGCAGGTGAAACAGCAGCTGCGGAAAGAGTCCTCGGAGCGGGAGCGGGTCTACAGCCCGGAGAACCAGCGGGTGCGGGACCGGTTGGACTTCGTCGAGACGAGGATCGTCGATGCCGCGGAGCTGTCGGTCCGGCAGATGGTGCATGACATGCCGGTGCATGTGGTGTCCGGAACGCATGTGCCGGATCCCGGTTCGGCGCAGAGCCGCAGGTGGCACGGCGGGCGTTTCCAGCTGCGCATGACGGTCGGCGACATCGACAAAGCGGACACGGTGATCTGGTACCAGCCCGGCACGGTGTCCGATTCCGACGGCGTCTCGAACTCCACCCGGGACGCGGTGCGGTATCTGCGCGAGCAACAGCAGGGCAAGCCGCCGGGCAGCGTCGCGATGGTGCTGCTGGTCGACTACGACTTCGCGCCTGCCGACGGCACCGCGAAGGGCGACCGGATCGCGCGGCAGCAGGTCCGTGCCCGGATCGACGCCGACAACCTGGCAGCGCAGGTCGTCACGGCGACCGCGGGCCGCACCACCCGGCTGGACGCGGCACCGCCGGACGTGGTGTTGGTCGGGCGCGGCACCGGCAGCGCCGCGGTCACCTTCGCCGCCCGGATCCCGGGAATAGACCGGGAGCACGCCCGCATCGATGTCGAGCAGCCGCAGGCCCAGCCGCGCCGCCCCCGGGTCGTGCTGCCCGGGATGGTGGGGTCGATGTGGCTCGACGACGGTGTCTCCACCGAATCCTCGCCGCCGCAGCAGATGCTGGCGCAGCGCGGGGTGAACGCCGACGAAGTCTTCCCAGGCATCGGCACGGTGGATGGCGAGGAATTCCGGGTCGGGGTCACCGATGTGCAGACCACCCGCGCCGGGGTGGCGATCGGACTGGGTATCGAGTTCGGCGGCGCGCAGGTCCAGGTCGCGGTGGAGCTGGCAACCGGTCCGGACGGCCGTCGGGTCGTTGCCCACTACCACCAGGCCGAGCTGGACGGACAGCAGCAACGGTTCGAACCGGTGCTGCGGCGAGTGCACGAGCGGATCACTGCCTGGCTGGCGCAATCCGACGCGGCCTGGGCCGACGAGCATGCTGCCGCCCCGACCCAAGACCTCGATCGCAGCGACGGGTCGCAGGCACGGTTCGACGGATCGGATGGCCAGGTGGCCCGCTTCACCATGCGGGGCACCGACGTCGAGCATATCCAGGTCGGTGCCGAGGTGTGGGGGTGGCTGATCGAGCAGATGCGCGGTTGGCCGATAGATTACTCCGACCAGGCTCTGACTTCGTTCGACAAGGCAGTCGCCGCGCTGCGCCGGACGCACGGCGGGCAGATCGACGTCGAGTTGCAGGTGACCGCCGACGGGGTGCGGATCGCGGTGTCCGACAAAGGCACCGGGCTGTTGCCCACGCCGGAGCGCGAGAAGGTCGGCTCGCAGTGGTACCGCTCCGGGGTGACGCGCACCGCCGATGGCCGCACCGTCTGGGTCCAATTGACCACACCGGCACCGGAACTCGTCCCGCTGGTGCGCGCGACGCTGGACACAGTCGAGGAGCAGTCGCTGGATGGGCTGCTCGAGCCGTGGGTGAACCGGCAGCCGATGGATGCCGACACCGCCGCCGATCTCGGCCGCACCGTGATGGGCCTGTGGCGCTCCGCGGAACGGGCGGGGCTGACGACGCAGCTGTTGGACCAGTACCCGCAGCTGTCCGGGATGATCGGGGTGGTGCCGGACAGCACGTTGCACGAGCGGGTCGGGTCCGCACTGACGGTGCAGCTGAATCGGATCCAGCTGGTGCCTGTCGCGCAGCGGAGTCCGCGGCAGCGGCGAGAGTTGGCGAAACTGCAACGGGCCGAAGAGGCGGTGGGGCTTCTGCTGGAACTCACCGAGCAGGCGACGGTGGGGATCGCCGGGCCGGTGCGGGTGCTGTCGGGTGAGCTGCTGGCGGATCGCGACGGCGACGGGAACGAGCTACCGGCAGGTGGCCGTTATCAGATCCGGATCGCGATCGGCGACGTGTCCGACGCCGACCCCCTGATCCACTTCCACGCAGGCACGGTGTCCGACCCCGATGGGATCGGGAACACCGCGCAGGATGCGGCTGCGGTGCTGCTGAACCAGCAACAGCGGCGGCAGCAGGGCGAGACCGGCACGATGGCGATGGTCCTGACCGTCGACTGCGACCTCGCCGCGGTCGACGAACCAGCCGGGGAATGGGCGGCGATGCTGGACGCCAGGGAGGGCTACGACGCGCAGACCCAGGCACGGCAGGCCGCGTTGGCGAACGGGGTGTTCGAAGTCCGCACGGGCAGGCCGCGGGCCAAGACGGTGTTGGTCGGGCGCCGTGGCGGTGCCGCCGTGGCGGCAGGCGCGGCTCAGCTGCCGGGGATGGACGCGGTGCACCACTACGAAGTCGATGCGTCGCCGCAGTGGGGCCCGACGGTGCAACCCGAGCAGCCCGCGCTCAACCGCGCGCAGCAGGCCGTGGTGGACCGGCTGGTCTTGGCGTTGCGCGACTTGCCGGCAGAACCCACTGTCTGGCAGGTCATCTCGGTGCTGGAGGAGACCGGGAGCAGCCCGCGGGACCTGGTGGAGGTGGCCCGGTCCTATCCGGACCTGGTTGCGAAGCTGCCCGGTGCCCCGCTGCGGGCGCGGCATCTGGCCACCCTGCCGGAGTATCTCGCCGAGCAGCACGTCATCGAGCAGGCGCTGGAACAGTATGCGCAGAACGGCTTCGCGCAGCCGGAGACCACCTTCCGGGCCCGGGAGCGGGCCGACATCGAGTGGGCGTGGCGGCGGTTCTATCGCACCGTCGACCGGTTGCCGGGTTCGCCCGCGGTGGCGGTATTGCACCGGGACGGCGAGGTCGCTGCCTTCGGCGATCTCGACGAAGCCACCGAACTGGAAATCTACGTCATCCTGAACAGCGGTGTCGGATACGGCGACAGCGACATATCGTTGGACCGGGCGCTGCAACTCAGCGCGGAGCACTACCAGGCGTCCTATCTGCAAGCGGCGTCCGATTCGTTGCGATCGGGGCAGCGGCTGGCCGGGTTGATGTGCCGCGCAACGAGTCTGCGGCAGGTGATCGATGCGGTCACCCCGGTGTTCGAAGCCCAGGCTGTGCGGGCCGTGCAGTCGGGCACGTCCGATCCCTTCGCCGCCCTCAGGGTGGGCAGTGGCATGGTCCGCACCGGCGCGGATCGGAATCTCCTCGACGAGGAACTGATGAATGCGGCGGTGCGCGCGGAACGCCGGCGCGTTGCCGTCGCGACCGGGATGCGGGTGCCCGCCGAACAGGCCGGGTTGGATTGGCAGAAGCTGCTGCACCCGGGCCCGGAGCGCGACGAATCCGGACAGCGTGTGTGGACCGCGCGCGACGAACTCCGACAGCGCCTGAGCGACGCGCGCACCGAGGTCGCCCGGCTGATGGCCGCCGACCTGCTTGCCGAGGGGGAGATCGCCGCGCAGGAGATGTCGGCGGAAACACAGCGGCTGTCCCAGGTGCTGACCGACCGGTTGTCGGCCGGGCAGGAACTGGAAGACCTGTACGACGACCTCTCCTGGCACGCGGATTCGGAGAAACGCGACGCCTACATCGAATTCCTCCGCTACCACCAGCTGCAGGCGCAGCTCACGGAGTACGTCCGCTATGACGAGCGGGTCGAGGCACTGATCACGGTGGACGAGGGGTTGCGTGCGGCACAGCTGCGCGCGGCCCGGGACGAGGACACCGGAGACGACCGCGACCGGCTCGCCTCGGACGCTACGGAACTGGGCGAACTGGCACTGCGGCTGTTGACCGCGGAAATGGGCATGGAGGGTCGGCCCCGCGAGGAAGCCGCGCTGCTGGAAGAACTCGGGCTTCCCCCGGATTCGGTGCGACACAGTCGTCGGGGCATGGCCGAGCTGGCCGGGCAGCAGCGCGAAGCCGAGCTGAAGTACCTCGTCGAAGGCGACCAGGAGGCGCAGCGGAAAGCCGCGAAACTGCAGCAAGTGTTGGACCTCGCCAAGCGGGAAGTCCACACGAACCTGTTGCACAGTCTGTTCGACAACCGGCTGGCCGACCTGGCCCGCCTGGCGGAACAACGGCCACCCGCTCCAGGTCAGATGGGGCCGAATCTGCGCGCGCTGCTCGTGCAGTCCGACTCGTTGGTCGGGCCGCTGCAGATGATGCAGCAGGAACGTCCAACGCGACCGACGGTGCACCCGTACCAGCTGAAAACCCCGGAGGATGTGGTTCCCTGGCGGGATCATCGCGCGGACCTCGGTGCGCAGATCGCCGGCTGGCTCGGCATGGACCCCGCGGAGCTGACCCCGAGCCGGGTCGCGGCGACCGAACCCGACGCCGACCTGACCGTGCTGCTGCGACAGCGTGGGCACGGCACAGCCGACCTGGACGCGGTTGCCGAGCTGCGCTGGCTGGACAGCTTCCTCGCGCAGGTCACGCGACACCGCGGCGTGCTCGACCGGACGAGCAACCTGAGGAAGCTGTCCGAGAAGTTGCGGGACGGGCAGCGTCGGCTGGTGCAGCTCAAACAGCAGTTCTCCACCGAGCGGGCCGAGTTCGTCAAGTACTCATCCGGCGATGCGGAATACCTGAGCTGGGGCCCGGATATCCCTGACCGGCTGCACCAGCGGCTGGCCGCGAACCCGCCCACCGAGCACGGCCAGGAATGGCGACAGCGCCAGTTGCGCCAGATGATCGGGATCGTCGAGGAGCACCACCGGCTGCAACAGCAGTTCCGGACGGTGGTCGAGCAGGCTCGGCGGCTGGACGAGGTGGTCGGGCAGCGCGACGATGTCGACCCGGCAGCCGAACTCGACGGGATCGACCGGGAACTGGCCCGGATCACCGCGTTACCGCTCGACACGAACCCGGGTACCAGGGTCGAACCGGCGGCCACTCACACCGACGGGATCAAGGATGCGGCGCCGCCGCAGCGGCCGCCGATTCCGACCGACGTCGAGGAGCTCTTCAGCGGGGAACTGGGGTGGGTCGGACCGCTGGGCGACGGGCAGGCGGTGAATCTGCACGGCGGGGTGCCGAAAATCTGTGCCGCCGATTCGATGTGGTTCCTCTCGACCGTCCTCGGGGTGCAGGACATCGACCTGCCGTCGCTGTTCGACAGCGCGATCCAGGCCGGCGGCATGATGCCCACCGACATCGCGCGGCGGCTGAAGGCGAAGTGGCACGAGGGCGGCTTCCACGATCTCGCGGAGATGCGCCAGCGCGCGGCCAACGGCGAGATCGTGTTCGGCACGGTCACCTACGGAGATCTCGGCGCGCATGCGTTCGTGCTGTACCGCAGACCTGACGGCACGGTGTGGGTGCACGAACGCAAAGGCCACGAGATCGTCGACGTGCCGTTCACCCAGTGGAGCACACCGTCCGGGCAGTTCCACGGCATCGTCTTTGAGCCAGGGCCGCCCCCGAGCCCCGAGCACCGGCTGGAGCCGGGCGATTCGCCGGGCGAGCCGGTGCGCGACATGCCCGCGATGGCGGTGTCCGGCGCCCCGCCACCGGATCCCGCGAAGTCGGCCGAGCGGCGCAGGCTGGTGGCTGCCGGGCTGGAAAAGGCCGGGCTGCTGGATGTGGGACAGCTGGTCGTTTCCCCTGCGGCCCCGCCTGCCGATGTGCGGGAGAAAGCCCTGCTGGCCACTACGTTCTGGCAGCGGATGACCGATGCCGAGCGCGCGGCGTTCCAGGACGAGTACCCGCGGATCTTCGCCGCGCTGGACACCGTGCCGAGTGCCTGGCTGGACCGGCACAACCAGGACCGGCTGGACCGGGAATACGACGGGCTTGCGCTGCGGGTGCCTGCGCTGAACGACGACGAGCTGGCGCGCTACCAGGAGCTGTTCGCGATCCGGTCGGCTTGGGAAGCGGCTCGCGATGCGGCAGCCCCCGCAGGGCTGCCGGTCTTCCTGCTGTCGTTCCCGGAGAAAGACAGCACCACCCCTGGTGAGGTGGTCTTGCAGGTCGGGGACCGACAGCTGTTCGCGCAGCACGAGATCCGACTGCTTCCCGGGCAGCTGGACGGTGCCGACGAGCTGCCTGCGGCGGCGCGGGAAGCCGCCGAGTTCGCGCGCGCCGAACACGGGCCCGAGCGCCCGACCGCGACGCAGGTGACGCTGCGCTACGGCGACGCCGCGCCCGACACCGCCGCGGCCGCCGCCGCTCTGGTGCGCCGGACCAGTGCCGACGATGCGGTGCGCGCGGGCGCGGTCACCGTGGAGGTTGTCGCCGACGGCGACGGTCGCGAGGTCTGGGACGCTGCCGCGGACCAGCTGCTCGGCAATGGCGTCGACACGGTGCGGTCGGCCGACGCGCAGCCGGGCCGACCGGATTCCGGCGATATGGCGTCAGCGGAATCGGCACCGGAAGTCGTTCGCGCGTCGGGACTGCGGCGGCTGGCGCGGTATCTGGCTGCCGGGCAGCAGCAGACGGCGCCTGTCGAGGTGAAGCCGCCGGTGGTCGAGCCCTGGCTCGGCATCGATGTGGACACGCTGCGCCGCGCCGGGTTGGTGGACACCCGCGCGACCCTCGACGATTTCTTCTCGGCCGAGGCGCTGGCCGGCCAGGCGGACAAAACCGGGCGTTCGGCGCAACTGGAGTGGCTGCAGCGGGCTGTTTACCAGGTGCAGGAGCGGGTCTACCACGACCTGGTGTCCGACGAAGACTTCGGGCGTCTGCAGCGGGAACTGGAGCTTCTGCGCAACTGGGCCGCGAAGATCAACAACGACGAGATGCTGCTGCGGCTCGAAGACGACGAAGCGGCCGCCACTCGGGTGCACAGCAGTCTGCAGGAAAACTACGACGGCTTCGACGAGCACCTGGAGCAGGTGCTGCGGACCGTGGCCGAGCTGGGTGTGCGCAGCGAGGAGAGCATCGAGCCGACGGTCCGGGCCGGTACCGGGCTGACCGAGCTGGCAGTGTCGGATGCGGGGCGCTACACCGAGTTGCGGGCGAGCCGACAGCTGAACGGCCGGTACTACACTGCTGGGAAGCAGATCGCCGAGGACCTGAATTCCGCGGTCCGCCGGCGTCCCGAAGCGGCTCGGGAGCTGGCACGGATGCTGGGGATTCCGGCCGAGCAGCTGACCAAGGAACAGGTTGTGCGCGTGGCCGGGCGGCTGCGGCGGCACGGCGATCTGCCCGCCCGGGTCGATGCCGCCCGTCGGCTGCAGGAGCTGGACGAGCGCATCGACATCCTGCGCGAGCTCGCCGACCTGTCCGCCCGGCTCACCAGCCTCGGCGGCTTGGAGGCCGCGCTGAGCCAGACGCAGGCGCGCCGGGAAGTGGTGCGCCTGTTGGAGTTGCAGCGCGCGATCGACGGCGACGCCGCCGCGGCAGCGGAACTCGCGCACCGGCTCGAGCAGCTGACCCGGCGCCTGGCCACCCTGCAGGAGCTGGCCGCCCGGTTCGACACCATCGCGGGCGAGCGGGCGCGGGTGCAGCGCGACCACGACACCGCCACCCGCGCCATCATCAGATCCCTGGCAGTGACGGAAGATTCCTGGGTTGCCGTGGAAGCCGGTCGCACCGCCAAAGCCCGTACGGCGTACGAGCAGGCCAGGGACGCGGTGGCGACGCTGCTCGGCGAGGAGGTCTTCGCCGAGGCCGGATTGTCGGCCGCGGACCTGACCCCGGATCAGGTATTGGAGCTGGCCGGGCCGCAACTGTTCGGAAACCCGGAATTCTTCGACCGGACAGCGGCTTTCAGCAGCTGGAAGCAGGTGCTCGACGCTTCGGTCGCGGCCGACACCGCAACCGCCCAACTTGCCCGCATCGATCGGGCGCTGACCGCGGACTTCGGCGATCAGCTTGCCCTGCGGCTGCGAGAAAACCGGCCCGCCGACATCACAGCCGGTCAGATGCCGGACACCGGACTGCGAGCGCATCTGAGTGGTGAGCAGCCGAAGGTCTGCCTGCAGCAGGCCACTGCCGTCGCCTACGCCGGGACCGGCGAGCGGCCCCCGGACAAGGCCAGGACCACGGCTGCGAGCACGAACGGTGTCGACGGGCACGAAGCCCCGGAAGTCGTCGGATCCGATTGGGAACCGAACGGTTTGACGTTCAGCTCGATATACGAGCTGGCTATGGCCGGGAATACGGTGGTCGCCGTGGTCGGCCTGCGCGGGCTGACCAGATCCGACGAGGTCGGCGCGCACGCCATCTGTGTGAAACGGGTCGGCAATCGAGTCGTGGTGATCGACCCGCCCGCGGATGCCGAGATCGATCCGGATGTCGCCGTGGACGAGGGCGTCGACTTCGCCGAGTGGATGGAGGCCAACGCTGCCGACATCGACAGCATGGCCGGGATGGTGTTGCACGACGGCATCCCGACCCGCCCGCTCGGCCCGGGCGGCAAGTCGCGGGCGATCGCGGGATTGGACTTCAAGAATGTCCGCGTCGGCGCGCGCCGCCGCAGCCTGCCGATCCCCGGCTATGTCCAGCCGCGCCCGGCGCTGCCGCGCATCGACCCCGCCTACACCGTCGAGCACACCTATGTGGCCAGAAGCGCTTGGTCGGATCTGCTGCGCAGAGTGAACAACACCCTCGCCGCCGAGATCGATGGCCGCCAGTTCGACGTGGCCGAGCCGCTGGACCGGCCCCGGCTGCAGCGGGTGCGACGGCTGGAGTTGATCGAGGAGCTCTGGAACGCCGACGATTTCGCGTCCGATCGGGGTTGGATCCTGCATACCCTGGCCGGTGATCTGTCCGTCCAGGATCTGCCGGACGCCTTGGCTGACCAGGTCAACCGGATGCGGTTGACGCAGGAACGCACCCGATTGCGCACCGCCGAGCCGACCGCGGGGAACGCCGCGCGACTGGCGGAACTGGACCTGTGGGCGAACCGGCTGGCCGTCGCCGAGCGCTGGGCCGCGCAGCTCCCCGGACACCCCCCGGTGCGTTTGCCGACCTTCCCTGGGCCGGGGCAGGCGGGCAGTCCGATGCTGGTGGTCGGGGATGTGCGCACCGCCGACGAAATCTCCGTGCAGGTCGCCACCGGCCCGGTGCGCGCGGAGACCGCGGTGGCGCACGACGGTGCGCCGGTCGCGGACCCGGACCTGGTGCGCACCATGAACGCGATGTCCGCCGCACCGGCGCGGTCGCGTGCGGTGGTGTTGAGCTACCCGGCGGATGCCTCCACCCTGGTCGCCCAGGTTTCCGGGCTGATCACCACCCGTTCGGCGCAGGCCGCACCGCTGCCGCGGGTCGTGGAACTCGTCGGCCGCGACCGCGACCAGCGGACCGAGACGCTCGCCCGCAGTGCGAAGCAGATGTTCGACGCGACCGGCAACACCCTGCTGTCCTCCTCGGTGCGCGTCGCCAGCGTCGACCCCGGTGCCAAAGCGACGCTCCCACAGGCGAACCTGCGCAACGATCCGATGGGCGCGATCCTCACCGCCGTGGAGTGGACCGGGTTGCGCGGGATCGGGCAGATGCTGCTGCCTGCCGACGCGGACCTCGATGCGGTGCGGGCGTGGGCGGTGACCAACGACGCGATCTGGCGCAGCCTGCCGCCGTATATCCACGACCTGCTGTTCGAGCACTACCCGCACGTCCTGGCCGAGGCTCCCGGGCTGCCCACCTCGGTCAGCGACATCGCAGGCCAGCTGGTCCTGGTCGAGCAGAGCCTTTCCAGGCGCACCGATGTGGCCGACGACCAGGCCGCCGCGCACGGGAACATCCACCGGTTGGTGCTGCAGGCGGGTGCCCGCGGCCTGCCGGTGCAGCGGCTGGACCACCGCGTCGACGGGGAAGTCCAAGAGTTGACCGTGGCGATCGGCGACCTGGACCACGCACGGCGGGTGCACTGGATGGTCGTCGAAGACCGGGATCTGGCCGTGGCGATGGACCTGGACGATGTCTTCGCCGAGGTCGACGACGGCGAGACCGCCATCGTGGTCGTCGCCCGCGGGGTCGTTGGCAGTCTGGTGCCGGTGGCGCAGCGGGCCCAGTCGGACGGCATAGTGCTGACGCGCAGGCTGGTGGCCTACAACGCGGTGCGCCGGGCTCAGGACCCGTATGGTCGGCGGCCGGAAAATCACGTCGGTGATTCGGTTCTCCACTCCGACATAAGCCTTGACCTGGACCCGGATACCGGGGTCGGCGCCGAGATCGACTCGATGACCGTCCGCAACGACCAGTCCTGGTTCGCGAACCCGGACCGGGAGATCCGGCACATGCTCGCCGAATTGCACCGCAGCCGCGCGGAACTGCGCACTGCTGTCGCGGCACTGGCCGTCGAACTGAGGATCGACGAAGCGCTGGGCGAGCTCGACCCGGCAGACTTGGCGTTCGACCGGTTGCTGGTGACGCTGCAGCGGTTGTCGGACCAGGCGGGCGGCGCAGTGGACCAGGCCACCCTGCTCGGCCTGTTCGAGCGGGCGACTCGGCTGGCGGAGGTGAACGCCCGGATCCTCGGGCTGGAACGGCACCTGGCCGGCGAGCGTGGACCGGACCACTGGAACCGGTCGCAGCCGGTCGCGGCCCGGGAACTGGTGTCGGTCTATACCCGTCGCCAGGCTCGGGCAGCGGCCTTGCTGGAAGCGGTCGAAGACCTGGCGCAGCGAGTCTCCCGGGAGAACCCGAGCCGGGTGCGGGCTCTTCCGCTGCGCTACCGGCTGGACCTGCCGCTGCACCTGGACGACGCCGACCCGCAACGGATCTCGTATCTCCTGTCGATTATTGCGGCAGACGTGGTCGGGCGACCGAATGCCGAGCGGGTCCTGGCCCGGATCACCGAATTGGTGCAGCTGCTGCCGCAGTTGGCAGTCATGGACGCGGAAATCGCCTTCCTGCAACGTCAGGCGAACCTGCCCGCGGTCACCACGCTGACCGACGCGCTGGACCGGACCCTGCGCGAACTGCACAACGCGCAGCGTGATCTCGCCGAATTCGGCGAACCCGATCAGCTCGCCCAGCCGCGTGCGCTGCGCTGGGCGCGCACCGAACGCGGCAGGCTGTTCCGGGAGTTGGCCGGCGAGTTCACCGCCCGGTTCCGGGGAACCTCCGCCGAGATGACCTCCGCCGAGATGACCTCCGCCGAGATGGCCTCCGCCGAGATGACCGTTGCCGCGATCATGGCACGGGTCGAACTACTTCCGCCGACCGACAGCCTGCGCCGGACAGCGGAGCGCTACCTGGCCCAGTACCGGCGGACCGCGGCGGTCGAGAACTTCGCCCAGATCGACAGCCGCTACCGGTGGCTGCTCGCTCAGGCACAGGCACTGGGCACCCACGCCCGCGACGGCGACGACGTGCGGGTGCAGGCGGTGCTGGACGACGTCACCGTCCGGTTCGAAGCGGTGCCGGCGACCACTGTGCCGGAAACGGCGGCCACCGGCGGGGACAGTCGGGCCGCAAGCCAGACCCCCGGACTTGCGGGCGAGGTGCACAACCAGTGTGCGGAGGTGGTCAACGACCTGGTGGCGTTCCGGCAGCGGCGCGGCAAGCTGCCGCAGGGATGGCCGAGGCTCACCATGGCACCGGGGCTGGCCGGGGCGCTGCAGTCCGACGTCGCCGACGTCGCCGATGCCGACTGGCAGGAGCTGTCCGCATCCCTGGAAGCCATTGTCCGGCAGGTGAAACGACACGGCGGCGCGATCGCGGCCGCGCTGCGCTGGCACCACAACAGCCGCGCAGGCGAGCACATGATCGAGGTGGAAAACGAAGACGGCCTGCTGATCCTGCACGAATATGTCGACGGCGTAAAGCACACCCACCGCGGCGACCAGGAAGTGCGGCAATGGCTGCGGGACAAGCGGCAGCTGCGCATCCTACGGATCCGCGGCATCGTCGTCGACGCCGAGGGGAACGCGGCGATTCCGTTCGTGAAAAACGAACGCCTCGTGGCCGACGGTGCAGCACCGGAGGGCTTCCTGGGGAACATGCCCCGTGACGACCAGCACTACGCCGGGCGAGACGCTCAGAACCGGGCGGATCTGGAAATTCTGCTGGATAACCCCCCGAACCCGGCCAGGGAATCCGAGCTGGAAGACGTCGCTGCCGCCACCCGCAGCCTGACCAGGGCAGCTGAGCATGCCGGTGTCGCTCCGGCCCGGTTGGTGGACTTCGACAATTCCAGCGAGTTCCTCCGCATCCACCGAGGCCAGGATGCCCAGGGACGAGTGATCTTCCAGATCGGTGTGGACCCGGCCGTGGCGGACCGGGTGATCGGTTACGTGGTCGACACCGTGCACCGACCGGAGCAGATCGATGCCGTGCTGCGTACTGCCGCCGAGTTCGCCGGCTTCGAATCCCTCACCGGGGACGGTACGGTATCGGTCCTCGTCGTCCACCGGAACGCCCCAGACAGCGCCGCGTACCCGCAGGCCGATCACACCGTCGATCTGGTGGCCGGTGATGCCAACGCTTTGATCAAGGAACTCACCGGGATTCAGGAGGCTCATCCGGCGGCCAGGATGGAGCTGGTCGGCATCGGCGACGGGGTCGAGGTTGTCCGCGCCGTCCGCGCCGTGCTGGGCAACCGGATCGCTGCCGTGCAGGAAGAACCCGAGGATCGCTACGCTCAGCCGTTCTTCACAGTGCCGGAACATGTTCCGCTGGAGGAAGGACAACACGACCAGCTGGCCCGGCTGCGCGCGCTGTTCGCAGCGCGGGATCTCACCGCGATCGACATCGCCGGGATCTGGCAGCGGCTGTCGTATGCCGAGCAAGAGCTGTTGGTGCAGCATGCCGGCGACCTGCTCGCCGAGCTGGACAGCATCAGTGAAGCTGGCCGCGCCGACGCTATCGGCCTCTGGTTGGCCGCTCTGCTGCAGGATCCACAGGCGGATCTGCCGCGGGTGCGGGCCTTCGTCGCGGAAATGTCCCGGCTGGCGCGACAGATCGAAGCGGTCTGGGACGCGGATCCGCTCGACATGCCGATGGTGGTCCGCGCGCTGGCGGTGCCGACCGGAGACGACTCCTTCACCGACCGGTCACTGGTGCTGTTCGGAGACGCGGGACACCGGGCCGAGATCACTGTCTACGTCACCGCGGGCGAACCGACCCCTGGCTTGCTGCGCACCGGTGTGGACAAGGCATTCGCCGAGTTCGAAACCCGGCTCGCCGACGGTGGGGTCGGCGGGCAGGCGTTCGCGGTCTGGCAGGGAGTGGGGGCGGGGCAGCTGGCCGCCGACCTGAACCGGATGCGGGAACCCGGCACCAGGATCCGCATCGTCACCCCCCCCGGCACGGACGGGTTCGTGCAACGGGCATTGAACACGGCAGTGCTGAGCGAGTCCGGTGCCGAGTTCGTGTGGGAGCCGAACACGGCGGAATCCGAGCGCGCTGCAACGGACGCGGCCTTCCAAGCACTGATGGCCCGGGAGTTCACCGATACCGACAGCGCTCCCGGGCAACCCGGCGAACTGGCCGCGATGCGGGCCGAGCTGCGGCGCAGAATCGCCGACCGCCAACACCAGGACAACCTCACCGCGCTGGCCCGTGAGCTGAATAGTTTTGCTGCAGAAATGGATTCACCACGGAAAGCCGAACTGCAAGCGGTGGAACGGGTCTGGAATCAGATCGGCTTGCGGACCGGTGACCAAGGTGTCGGGCTGGTTCGATTGCTCAGATTCGACCGGGAAGACCGGGCGGGCGACCGGGGTCGGATGGTGTTCGAGTTCGGAAATGGGGCCGAGGCGGACACCGTGCTCGGGTATGTCGCCGAAACCGCAACCGACCTGGCACTGTTGCTGGAGCAGCCGGACAAGATCATCGACCTGATCGGTGCCGACATCCGCAACGGCACGGTCGCGGTGCTCGTCATGCTGCGCAGCGATCCGGATCAGTCCCCGCGCGGCCGGGCGCCGCACCAGCTCGACCTCGACGCAGCCGACGCGGATGTGCTGGTGCAGGAGCTGAACGACCTGCGTGTCACCCGTTCGAGTAGCGGCACCCTGCCGCAGATCGAACTCGCTGGCAGCGGCGACGGTTTCGCAGTGGTCGAGTTCGTGGCCGAGTGGCTCGGGGATGCCGTGGTGGACACGTTCGAGGTGCCCAACCGGCAAGACACCATGCCGGAGGTGTTCGCCCCGAACCAGTTCGCACCGTTGATTCCGCAATGGCAACAACGGGCAGAGGCAGTGCGCGGTGGGTTCGCACCGGATCTGGACCCGGTCACCGCGCTCCAGTTGTGGCAGCGCTATGCGGTGCGCGACCGGGGGCTGCTCTGTGTCGCGATGCCCGATTTCGTGGCGAACCTGAAAGGACTGGCCGGACCGGAGCGGGCCCTCGCGGTGATGCACGCAGTGGCGGCACGGCTGCGCAACCCGGAGACCGATCCGGTGGAAGCCGCTCGCCTGCGGGCTTTCACCGCCGAATTGGAGCGCGCCCGCCGCCGCATGGGGGAGCGATGGGACTCCTCTTCGCCGGAGACGCCGTTGGCGCTGCCGGTGCAGCAGGGACCGCAGGCTCGCTCGTTCGTGGCGATCGGCCGCGTGGAAAACGCCGAAGAGATCACGGTGTTCGTCACCGCGACCGAACCGACCCCGGAAGCGCTGCGGACCGGACTGCACGAGGTGTACCGCCACCTCGTCGACGAAGGTTTGATGTACGGACAGCAGACGAACCTGTTGTGGCAGGGCGCCGACCCGCAGCAGTTGGCCCACGACCTTACAGGTCTGGCCATGGCCCGCCCCGATCTGCGGATCCGGGTAGTGACCCGGGAAGACGCCGACCGGGAACTTCTGGTCCCGGCACTGGCAGACAACCAGGTGGAGTTACACCGGCTGCAGTTCACCCCCGACTCGACGGTCGCAGGCCGGCTGGAACAGCGCCTCGCGGATGGGCGCGAAGAGTCGGATGGGGTGCGGCTGCCGGATATCCGCTCCGGTGTGTTCGTCTTCGGTGACCAGGAGCCCCTCCGACAGGTGCTGGCGCTGCTGCCCGCAAACCTGGATGCGGTCAGGGAACGAGCAGAAACGTTGTGGCGGGATCTGTTCGGTAATGCGACGGATATCGACGCGGAATCCTTCGCCGCCACATGGCGCACGCTCAGCAGCGAGCAGCGCTGGCTGCTCACCGAAGGTGTGCCGGACCAGCTCGGCCAGCAGCCCGGTGCGCCGGCACGGTGGCGCGACCGCGCCAACCGAATGCTGCTGACCCAGCGCATCGACGAGCTGCAGCAGCAGCAGTGGTACGGCGGCTACCTCGGCATCGACGAGCAGACCGAACTGACGCAGCTGCACAAGTGGTACTACGCGTTGCAGCGCGCCGAAGCGAAAGCCACCACCGTGCCCGGCCACCCCCCGGTGCACCTGCTGGCGGTGGGGTCGACGGACAACGGTCGGCCGGGGCGGTTGATCATCGCGTTCAACGACGTGGACAAGGCGAGCCGGATCCAGACCACCATCGCGGGTTGGACGTGGAACCGATACCTGGACCAGGGCATCGACCGCGCCGCATCAGATTTCGATCCGAGCGGGACCGGGGCATCGATTGCCTACTTCGCATCGGAGGATCTAGATCCGGCAACCGGGCTGTCGTCGGCAATCGACCCGGTAGCGGTGGCGGCCGTCGAACTGCTCACCGACCTGGAAGACCTGCTGGCGGTGCAGCGTACGTACCGGACGGGTGCGCTGGGCCTGCCTATGGCCACCGTCGAGGTGAACGCGAACTCGACCGGGGCCCGCATCCACGGCACTGCCTGGAACCGGGCAGGCGTGCTCCCGGACGACGTGGTCGTCGCCTGGGGACCGACCATGCCGGAGATCGTCGGCGACGGCACACTCGGGTATCAGCTGCCGGACACCGAGTCCCTGGTGCTGCTGGACCAGCTGCTCGAAGGCGAGGACGCCAACTGCACCACCGACACCGCCTACGCTCAACACGAGCAGTGGCCGGACCTGGGCCTGCCCGTGCCGAAGGAGGTCGGCACCTCCGGTCGCACCCCGCAGGAATACGCGGAATTGGTTCAACTCGGTTGGTCGGAAACAGAATTCGCCACCGACGACGAATCGACCGCGCACGACAAGATCGACGACGAACTACGCGCGATGGGCATCGGCGCGTGGGCCTTCGTGGTCGACGAACACGCTCACTTCGACCGGAACAAGCCGGACGCTGTCGGCGCGCACACCCACATCCGGTTCGTCGACACCGACGGCAAGGTGAAAGTCCGCGATCGCAAGCCACAGCAGGCCCAACGCCATACCCGGCACCGCCCGAACACCATCGAGATCCGTGAGGCCGTCCGCGGACAGGAGATGGAAGGCGTCCTGCGCACTTACGCCGCCTTCCGCCGTGCCGACGGCACCGCGGTCGTCGAGTACCGCGAAGCCACCGCGAACCCGCCGGGTGAAGGGCAGCGCGTCAATATCGGGCGGCAGTCGAATCCGCCTGCGGTAGAAGCTGACTTGGCGGCGGCCGGAGACGGTGACCCAGCGGCGTTCGCCAGGTTGCGGGACCGATTCGGGGCAATCATCTTCCGCGAATTGGCGGGCGCGCGACCGGATCGCCGGCTGGTTCCATTGGTGCAGCAGATCAACGTCGAGCTGTTCGAGCACGCCGAACAAGAGCGGTGGCCGGTCCCGGAGGGGATGGATGTCAGGCAGTGGTTGCGTGATGAGGCCCGCCGCATAGCAGAGCGTGTCAAGTTCGAGCGCGTCCGCACCGGAATGCTGGCCGCTTTGCACGAGCGTGGGATCCCGGAGTCGAACCCCGCCTACCAGGTCCTGGAACAGGCGGGCAGTGCCGTGTTGCAGCGGCAGTTCGACTCGATGACCACTGCGCATCAGGAATGGCTGTCGGACCGGTTCTGGCTCGGAAAGGGACGTGCCGAAGTAGCGGAGAACGAGCTGCTTTCCGATTTGTCGGAAGAAGAAGTCGCGAACTACGAGAACCGAATCGTGGACCGGCTGCTCCGCAACGTTACCGCGGACTTGGCCCTGCCGGAGTCGGAGTACGAACGCGGAACCCCCATGCTGCGACTGGGGGTGGACACGATGCCCCAGGTCGGTACACCGGAATATGCGGAGTTGCTCGCGGCGGTCGAACGCCGGCTGCCGAAATTTGTGCGTCACGCGATTGCCGGTGATCTGAATGCATTGGTCGCGGCTATCGATTCGCTGGGTACTGAACTGCGAAGAAAATTCGCCGAGTTCGAGTATCTGCACGGTGGTCGGGTTTCGCCACTCGCGGACAAGGCCCGTGCGCTGGGTATCGAATACAATTCGGCCAGTTCTCTGAGTGATGTGGTTCCGCGGAGTCTGGCATCGTTGTCGACACGGAATTCGCTGTTGCGACTGGGGGAGGATGAGATTCCGGCGGTGGGGTCGCCGGAGTATGCGACGCTGGTGAAGTCGGTTCAACGGGTATTGCCGAAGTCGTTGCGGGATGCAATGGCCGGCGACCTGAATGCGTTTGTCGCTGCCATCGAATCGCTCGGCACGGATGAGCGGAAGTTGTTCGCCGAGTGGGAATACCTCCGCGGTGGGCACGCTTTGGACGCCCCGGAATTGGCTCGGTTCATCGGCTCGGAGGGGAAGTCGGTCGGTCGGCTTCGCCAGAGCGTGCCTGCGGCGTTGTATGCGTTGTTGACGCGGGGTTCGGTGTTCCGGTTGGGGGTGGATGAGGTTCCGGTGGTGGGTTCGCCGGAGTATGCGCATTTGATGGCTGCGGTGCAGGAGGATGTGCCGGAGTCGGTGCGGGATGCGATGGCTGGTGATCTGAACGCGTTCATCGCCGCGATCGACTCGCTCGGGACACCGCTGCGCAGGAGCTTCGCCGAGCTCGAATACTTCCACGGCGGACGGGCCCTGCCGACCCCGGAGATGGCCCGGCTCATGGGGGTCGAAATTTCGACCGTCAGAACCATGCGCCAGAGCGTGCCTGCGGCGTTGTATGCGTTGTTGACGCGGGGTTCGGTGTTCCGGTTGGGGGTGGATGAGGTTCCGGTGGTGGGTTCGCCGGAGTATGCGGATCTGGTGGCTGCGGTGCAGGAGGATGTGCCGGAGTCGGTGCGGGATGCGATGGCTGGTGATCTGAACGCGTTCCTCGCGGCCATCGAATCGCTGAGCACCGAGCAGCGGCGCCTCTTCGCGGCCATGGAGTACTTCCAGGGTGGACACGAGCTGGGTAGTGCGGAGCTGGCCCGGCTCATGGGCCTCGAAATGAACACGGTCAGTGCCCTGCGCAGATACGTTCCACAGGCATTGACGGCGTGGCTCTCGCGTGGCCCGGTGTTCCGGTTGGGGGTGGATGAGGTTCCGGTGGCGGATTCGCCGGAGTATGCGGATCTGGTGACGGTCGTGGAAGAGCGGTTGCCGCTGTCCGTTCGGGATGCGATGGCCGGTGACCTGAACGCGTTGATCGATGCCGTCGAATCGCTGGGAACCGAAGAGCGCAGAATTTTCGCCGAGTACGAGTACTTCCACGGCGGGAACGTGTTGCCCGATGCCGAGCTGGCCGGACTCATGGGTATCGAGATCCGTGCGGTTCATGGTTTGCGTCAGGCTGTGCCCGCAGCGTTGGCTGTGCTGCTGACGCGAGGTGAGGGGTTCCGGTTGGGGGTGGACGAGGTTCCACCCGCCGGCTCACCCGCATACGTGAATATGCTTGCCGTGGTCGAGGGGAACGTGTCGGAATCGCTGCGCGAGGCGATAGCCGGCGATCTGCACGCGTTCATCAACGCCGTCGAATTGCTGAGCACCCAACAGCGCAGAACGTTCGCCGAGCTCGAATACTTCCACGAACAAAAACTTCCGGCTCCGGAACTGGCGCGCATGCTCGGTGCCGAATTCAATACGATCAGAAAGCTTCGCGGTTTCATCCCGGAAGTGCTGGAGGCCTGGCTGACTCGTGGCCCTGTGTTCCGGCCGGGAGTAGACGATCTTTCCGCACTGGACGTGTCGGAGTATGCGGAATTGGTAGCGGCGGTCGAAGACCGGCTCCCGGTGTCGTTGCGAAACGTGCTGGACGGCGATCTCACCGCGCTGCTGGATGCGATCGCGGCACTGCCGACCGAGCGGCATCGTCGGCTGGCGGAGCTGGTGTACCTGCAGGGATTGGGTGGACTTCCCGAGTCGGAGTTCCGGGCTGCCGCGGCGATGCCGCGAGACGCCATCCGGAAATTGCAGAGAGAAGTGCCGGAATTGCTGTACGCCGCATTGGCGTCGCGAACTGCGGAGCAGGATTCCGATCTTTCGCAACCACAGTCCTGGTCGGACTCGACACAACATCCGATCCCGGAAGGATCGCTGCCTTTCGAGCAGCTGCGGTCGTTGCTCATCGAGCTCGCCGATCTGCTCGGTATCGAACCCGAACAGCTGAATCAAGGTGCAGTGCGCTGGGCGGCTGCCGCGGTCGAGACACAGCTGCGGAATTCGAGTGACGTCGAATGGCGACGAGTGGCCCGGTCCGGGCGGATCTCGCAGCTCGGGATGTGGATGGGCCGCCAAGCGGTGGCGGGTGAAAGCGGTGTCGATCCCGAACTGAACAGGGACCTGGCCCGGCTGCTCGCGGTCTCCCAAGCACGCCGCCCGAGCCAGGTACCCCGACCGGGTGAGCCGTTGGCCCAGCTGCGGCAGCTGGTCGAGCGAGCGGGGCAGCCGACCGAGTTGGCCCGGCTGGTGCAGCTCACCGAGTGGTTCCTGCAGTTGGATGAACGGGAGCTGACCCGCACGGCCACGCTGGACGAGGTAGGCGACGTGGCAGGAGTCAACCGGGCGACAGTGCACCGGGTGCTGTTCGAGGACGGACCGGTCTCCGGACAGACGAGGCAGCAGGTGCTTGTCGCGATGTGGTGGTCGGGTATGCCGGTCCCGGAAGCGTTGCAGGGCGATATCGACCTGCGGTTGGCGGCACGCCGATTCATCCCCGGACACTTCGAGGGCGGCCACTTCGTTCGTGGCGAGTTCATCGAACGGGAAGTCCGGGTCGAAGAAGTGCGCGCGCTGCGACTGCAGCTGTCTCAGATGCTCGGATTGGGAGTAAACCTGGTCGACCGGACCCGGGTCGAGGGCGAGTTGACCAGGATCGACGCCCAACCCGAGAGTCCGGAGAATCTCCGGCTCATCGAGTTGGCCGAACGATTCCTGGATTTCGGGGACTGGGAGGTGGACAAGCCGCCGGCGCTGGACGACGTCGCTGCGTTGTCCGGTGTCTCCAAGGCAGCGATACGCAAGCTGCTGTCCGGAAACGGTCCGACTTCGACAGAGCCCGCGCAGCGGGCATTGGTGTCGGCGTTGTGGCTGGGATATCCACTGCCGAGCGAGTTGATGAACGCGATCGATCCGGAGTTCGTGGCGCATCGGTTCGTGCCGCCACACTTCGGTGCGGATCAACTCGTCTCCGGTTCCTTCACCCCACAACCGTCTTCTCATTTCCGGTTGATCGATGCGACCGAAGACCCGGAGAGAGTCCCGAAGAAAGTTCCCGAGAGCGCATTCCGGCGAGTGCTCAACGGGGTCGAAGAAGATCCCGACATTGCACGCCGGGTGCAGACAACGCTGCGCGAGCACAAATTCTGGTATCAACGTGGGCGTTACGCGGGCCTGCCGCACTCCGCGTTCACGGAATGGACTGCGCCGAGCGATTCGACGGCCACACCCGACCGGTCCTGGCTGCACCGCCTCGACCTGTGCGGTCCGATGCTGTTGGCGGATATCTCCGCCGAATACCAGCGGCCGTACGGGCCGCTACCCGAGTCAGGGGAACTGGCAGGCACGCTGGTCAGCGACCTGGAGACTGCGCTGGGTGGGCAGCAGTCGATGGTGCTGGACGGTGGAATCGCCGAAGCCGCAGAGCGTTTGGAGGCTCTGGGGGCCGAGCGCGACGCGCAGGATCCCGGCAGCGGGGACGGAATCGCGGTTGCGGTGTTCATTCCGGCGCTCGAGGGTTCCGGCGAGCACGGCAGTCTGGGCCATACTGTGTGGCTGGTCCGGCGAGTCGGTTCGGATGGACCACGGATCGAGTTCCGCGACCCCGGCATGGGTGTATTCCAGGAGAACTTCGTTCCGGGACCCGAGACGCCAGGGCGACCGGTCACAGCGGTGTTCCTGGACAACACCGGCGACACGGTGGACCCGCAGGACGTGGTGGAACCGGGCGAGACAGTGGTGCTGCGCACCGAAGACTTCCGGGTTGCGCACTCCCGCGGTCGGCCCGGCGATGCTCCGACGGTGCCCGCGATCACTTCGAACCTCACCGCCGCCGACCGCGCCGAGGGTGTGGCCGCCTGGCAGGAGTTGCAGCGGCGGTTGGACACCGAGGTCACCGATGCGGTGCCGCGGGCGCAGGTGTTGCGGCAGGCGTGGGACGGGCTGGACGAGCAGACCCGGCAGCTGATCTTGCAGACCTCGGCCGAGCAGCTGCTCGGTGAGCAGCTGTCGGATGAGCTGGCGGATCAGGCACGCTGGGCTCGGCTGGCGTCGGAAATCGCCGCACTGCGCGAAGAATCACAGCTCCCGGGCACCGCGGACCGGGATTCGGCAGCAGAACCGCGACAGCAGTTCGAGTGGCGCGCCCGATTGTTCGGTGTCGCTGCGGCCGAGGTCCGAGCGTTCCTCGGCGGCGGGGAAATCGACCCGGAAACCGCGGCATTGCTGGACGGTATTGCCCGGGACCTCGGCTTCGAGCTTCCGGATCCCGGTCTGCAGCCGCTGTCGGGGTATCTGACTGCGGAAAGGCCCGCAGCGCCGGTGACTCTGGGAAGAGAGCCCAGTGCGACAGGTGAGCATCCTGATGCCTCGGTGATCTCGGACGAGGTGTCCGGCACGGTCGGCTACGCGACTGAGCCGGGACGGGGCCGGATCCGTCAGTTGCTGCGGGGAATTCCGGATCGGTTGCGTGTCTGGCTCGCCGGTGTCGCGACCACCGCCGACACGGCACCGGAACCGGTGGAATGGCCCGCAGACGGGGGGCACGAGCGGATCACGGACGAGACACTGCGGTGTCTACAGAATGCGTCGCTGCGGCAGCGGGATGCCGACATCCAGTCGCACGATGCGGCGCAGCGATACCGGGAAGCGGTGCGTCGGCTGAAGCTCGACGAAACCGACTCGGTCGAAGAGCATGTCGTCCAGGTCGGTGATCCCGCTACCGGCGACGCGGATGTGGCAGCGGTGCACCGGTTCCACGAGCTGCAGCAAGCGCGCATCTGGTTGGACGGGGTGAGCGCCGAGCTCAGCACGGCGTTGCTGGAGCGCACCGACTGGGCGTGCCTGATCCGGAACATGATGTCGAGTGTCGGTATCCCCATCGATGACGATCAGACCCTGGCGCACCAGATCGCCGAGAGCACCCAGCAGTGGGACGCCGGTAGGCGGCAGGAGAAAGTCACCGAGCTGGTGTCCTTGGAACGCGCTTTGGAGAAGCTGCGCGAGGCGGACGAGAAGATTCGCCGGTTCGGGGCGAAGCTGACGGAAGGCCTTGCCGAGCTTGCCGCCCCCGTGGTGTCTATGTCGACCGAGCACGAGGTCGGTGACGTCGCTGTCGCGGTACGGACGATTACCGACCAGTACGGCCCGGATGCTGTCGTCTCGGCCGCGGAAACTGCATCGGGGCAGACGAAGGATGCCCGATTGCAAGCCCGCACCCGGGGCCGAGTGGTCCGGTTGGGTGGCCGTCGGGACATGGCCGCCATGTTGCTGCGACTCGGGTCGGGTGCGTCGATCACGGTGCGTGAGTACGGTGCGTCCGTCGACGAGTACACGCTCGTCAATCACAATGACGTGATTGTGAAAGACGCCCGGGCGCACGGTGTCTACGAAGAGTTCAGCCTGACCGAGGATTCGCAAGCCGCGACTTTCGGGGTCGTGTTCCGCCCCGGCGGAATCCGGCTGCACCCGGTCGGGACACAATGGCACACCCCGCCGCAAACCGAGATCACCTTGTCCGCTCGGCGCAGAAGCCAGGTGCAGCAGGTGTTCGCCACGCATGTCGAACGCGGTCGGGAATGGCGACGGATCCGTGAGTTGGCGAGTCTGCTGAAGACCGACCCGAGCGGACTGGGCCTGGAGATGAGGCAACATCCGGAGTACGGGAAGATTGTCGAGGCTCGCCTGGCTGTGCTGCGGGCCGGACCGAAGGAGACGGCCGAGCTCGCCGTGCAGCTGGACGAAGCCTTGGCGGTCCACCAGCAGATCTCCCAGGAACTCGAGCAGTTGCTGGCGCTGGAACGCCGACGGTGGGTGGCGGTGTTGGCGCAGTTCGTCCTGCAGTCCAGGGTCAGTGCCGTGGAATCGTCCGGTGGTAGCGCCGGAAAACTGAGAACCGCCCTGGACCAAGTGAATCAGGAGGTCGAAGGGCTCGTCGACGAGCTGGATGCGGAGCTGGCCGCGCGTGCGCGGGTGGCGAACCCGGTGGATCCCGAGACGATCTCCCGCAATTTCTGCGCCCCGACCTCGGTGACGGTGATGTCGCTGCTCACCGGCAACCCGGATATCGAGTTGATGGACCATTCCACCGAACTCCGGGGTACCTACGAGGCTTTGACGATTGCGGCGCTCGGGGCGCAATCGCAAGCGTTCACCGACTACGAGGAATTGCGACAGGCCATCCCAGACGGTGGTTTCGCTGAGGTGACCGAACAATACGACGGGGGCGTGGGCGGCCACACCTTCGTGGTGGTGTCCTTTGCAGGCCTATTGCTGGTGGTCAACAACGGCGGTATCGAGCTGCACGATTACCCGCCGATGCCGCGCGGGAACCTGAAACCGATCATCAGTGCCTACATCTACAGCGAAACGGGCCAACCGGAGCGGGCGCTGTCGGGGTTCGCACGTCGCGAAGTTCGCAAAGTCGCAGAGCAAATGTCGGCGTTGGCTGATTCCGGGTTGGAACCTGACCTGCGCGAGGGCATCCTGAAGGCACTCGGCAAGGATGCCATCGCGGTGATGCAAGCGGACAACGGCAGCGGGACGTCGACTACTGCGGATCCGGTGATCCCGCACGCGTTGGCGTACTTACACACGCTGCTGTCCGATGAAGTCGACGACCGGCAGCAGGCGTCGCAACCGGAATCCGCGGCCGCCGATGCGGTCTCGGCAGCTGCCGTGGTGGGGATGCTGAGTCACACAGCGGACCAGCCGCCAATCCAGCCCCTCGGGGACGACGCGGACGGGACTACTGACGGCTCCCCGGAGCGGGACTTCTCCGAAACCGTCGGCAACCCGGAGCTGGCTGTCGAGTGGACCACCGAGTTGGGCCGGCAGCTCGAGGAGCGGGCGGAAGCGGCTGGGGTGGCACGTGCGGTGATCGCGCGGTGGCTGGCCGGTGGCGAGGTCGACGCCGAGGCCGAGGCGCTGTTGCGCGAGGCGGCCGCGGATGTGGACTACGACCTGCCGCAGTTGCCGATGTGGCGGGCGGTGGCGGTGGATGCCGATGTGCCGGTGCAGACGGTGCTGTGCGTGCTGAAAGGCATTCCGGTCACCGCGGACATCGCGCAGCAGGTGCAGCAGGCGGCGCAGCGGCGCGGACTGCTGTTGCCGCAGGAGACGGTGGTGGAACCGAATGCGGTGCAGGCACCCCGTTCGGGCGCGACGACTCGGGAAGTGGCTGCGGCGGCCGGGGTTTCGGCCGAGACGGTGCGAGAGGTGTTGTCCCGGCGCGGTCCGGTGCAGGACCCGTCGCATCGTCTCGTGCTGGCCGCTGCGCTGGCTCTGAACTACTTCGACCTGCCCGAAGGGTTGGCCACAGTGCGACAGCGGGCCGCGGCGATCGGTGAAGTGGCCGTGGTGGACGCGGACATGGTCGAGCTGGTGTTGGACGGACGGAACGGTGTCGACACGGATGAGGGTGCGCGCGTTGTCGATGCCGTCGCACTGCTGGCCTCAATCGTCGAATCGATCCACACGCTGCCGGTGAACCCGGCGCCGGCGGAGCCGAGCCTGACCGTGCGTGTCCTGCCGGGCGGGATGAACCTGCTGGAGCTGTTCACGCAGGAACTGGACGAGCGGCTGCACGAGCTGGGTTGGGACGCCCGACAAGCCGCGCCCGCACTGGATCTGGTGCGCAACGCCGGGCGCGACGTGCTGGTCTACCTGGAAAGATACGTCGCGGCAGTGGCGGCGGTGGTGAGCCGGTCGCGCGACGTGGAGTTGATCATGCGTCGGCTCTCGGCGGTGCTGACGCTGCGGATATCCGCGGACGAGAATGGTGCGCAGTCACTGCATGTCTCGGTCGACGCCGACATCTACCGGCCGCCACTGGATGCCGAGTCCACCAGGTACCGTCCGTCGCGGGGCGCCGAGTCCGACGCCGATTCGTCCAGTCCGCCGTTGGATGCCGGTTCCGCCGTCCACTTCTACAACAACCTGATGGACCTGGCGTTCGCGGAATTCCAGGGATTCGACCAGCTGCACCGGGAAAGTCGGATGCCGCTGTCGGAATGGGCGCAGGCGGCAACCGATGTCACCTTCGAACAGTGGGGTGAGGCGTGGGGCGACTTCGGTGGGCCGAGTGCGACCGGGCTGGAAACGACAGTCCTTAGCGGACCCGAAACTGCCGCGCGGACCGAGGCATACGAGGCGAAGGCGGAGCTGGTCCAGCGGCTCTACCGGGAACACCACGTTCGTCTCGAGGGCTGGGAGGATCCTGAGGTCCCGGTGGCAGCGGTGGAATCTATGGTGCGTGCGATCGGGGACCGGACAGCCGAATACGGCGGCCGGGGCACGCTGCGGGTGGTGGTGATCACCGACATGCCAAGGGTCATGGACAAGTTCGGGGCGACGCGGACTCCGATCGCCAAGCACCGCCGGTTCGGCCTGCGCGGCTACCAGGAAACCCGATACGGGGTCATCGAATTCAACCGGAAATTGGTCGTCGATCCGGAGGCGGCGGCCAAGGCGCGCAAGCTGCGAGGCGCCTTCAACGACGAATCCGATTCGCCGGAAGATCTGTACTACCACGCCGTCAGCAGCGCGTTCATCGATGGCATGCTCGTCGATTTCGACGACCGCATCGCGGATCGATCCGATTCGTCGCAAGAGCATTACTACCACGCCGACAGTCGTGCGCTCTTCGATGGCGTCGTCGCCGATGACGACGCCGGCGTTCGCTTCGCCGACATGGTGGCGGACAAGCTCGAGGGTGCTTTCCAGCATTACCGAGAGCGCAAGGTACTGGGGTCCAGTTTCGGTCGGTGGCAGTTGCGTCTGCCCGGATTTTCCACCCACTATGTCGGTGACAACTACGGGCTCTACCCGGCGGATTCCTACGCCGAGGCGGCGGTGTCCGGTGCGTTGGATCCGTCGCTGCCGCTGACCGATCCCGCTCGGATCGTGCACTGGACGTCGGTGACCCGGGACGGGTCTTCGCCTGCGGAGACGTTGGCGAACTGGGCGCAGTGGCATGCCGAGTTGCGCGGCGGTGTCACCGACCGGTTGGTGAGCGCAGCGCGGAACCTGACCACACGCACCCTGAATCTGATTCCGGGTGTGGATCTCGCGGACTACCGCAGGCCCGGTGGGCCGCCAAGGTTGGCGGTGAATCAGTGTGGTCCGTTGTTGTTGCGGGATGTCGCCGCGGAATTGGAACTGGACCTGGATATCCCGGGCAATGTCGGTTTGGCCGGGATGGTGGTCCGGGACATCGTCAACCGGATCGGTGGTCGAGAACAGGAACTGACCGGTGGCGTTGCCGAAGCTGTGGCTCGACTGAATGCTTTGGGTGAGCAGCTCCACAGTCGGAATCCCGGTAGTGGCGACGGTATCGGTGTGTTGATTTTCGACCCGACTGCGTCGGGTCGGGGTGGGAACAACGACCTGGGCCACGCCTATTGGTTGGTGCGTCGGGTGATGTCGGACGGTTCGGTGCGGATCGAGCGCCGTGATCCGGGCGAGGGTCAGTTGCAGGCGAATTTCGCTGTGCCGCGAGATGTATCGGACGGCCCGGTGTGGGGTCTGTTCCTGGACAGCCAGGGCAATGCGGTGCAGGTGGACGGGGCCGTCGAGGAGACCGGGCGGCGGGCGGAGTTCGCGGTCGGTGCCACACCGCCGGACCCGGCGGATTCTGCCGCGTCGCTCGCCGAAGTCGGGGACGGGAGTACCGACCTCAGTGCTGATGTCGGCCGTGATACCTCGGTGTCGGGTCCGCCGTCGCCGGAGCGATTCGAAAACGAGCTGCGTCGGCTGCACGAGTTTCTGAGTCGGCAGGCCAGGACCGAAGAACACTGGCGCCGTGCTCCGTTGACGCTTGATTTCGACGAAGAGACCGCGGTCGGGGTGCATCACCCTAAGTTCGGCGGGCCCATAGCGTATTCCGTTTCCCAGAACAATGTCGACAGTCAAGTCGAATCGCTGTTCGCGTATGGCTATTGCCACTGGTTCGCTGCCGCGTTGCACAATGTGACCGGCTGGGACATTGTGACCATCGATGGGCAACGCTCCGACGGGGAATACGGGTCTTTGCACAGTGCCGTGCGAACCCCGGATGGCGACCTGCTCGATATCACCGGGCGCAACAGCCTGGACACGCTCATGGCGCGATACGGTGGAACCGATCACCGGGTGGTTGACGTGCTGCTGATGCCCGGTGACGTGATAATCGGCAACGAAGCCCGGCGCGGTGACGAGTTCTGGTGGGCCGCTGACGAGCACATCGATTTCGTCGAGGTCACCAGTCATTTCGTGCGGCATGTGTTGCGAGAGAACGATTATCCCGATCTCGCCGACACGGCGGCCGCTGACTCCGACCCGTCCGCGATTGATCCGACACGGATGAGCTACCGCAGGTTGGCAGGGCTGCAACGCAGGCGCGCCGAGACCGCGGAGACATTGGCCACGCTGTCAGGGAAAGCCCCGGTGGCGTTGACGCCGGAGCGGATGGACGCTGTGGGCGCCGAGCTGCGGAAGCAGCGCAATCAGGCCGCACTCGACGTGTGGTCACGGGTGCGTGAACTCGACCGGGTGATCGCCGAGGGGCGGGAATACCATCGGCTCGATTCTCGAAAGGAACTGATCGAATACTTACAGTCCACTCTCGAGCAGATACATTCGATGTATCAGTCGGAGGAGGCCCGCTTCGTCAGCCGTCGAGAGGACTACCTCGAGGGACGCCCTCGGGACGCCGAGCGGCTGGGAACGGGCTTGGATGTGCTCGACCAGATAGCCGAGCTGCGTGCCCGAATGCAGCGACGGCGCCCCGGCGTGCTCGGACGACGGCTCGAACGCAGCCAGAGCTACCGGCTACTCGAGGACATGGCTGCGACCGTCCGCGAACGCGAGTACTTGACTCGGCTGTTCGCGCTGATCACAGGGCGCACCCGCGCGCTTGATGCGCTCGTCGAGCGGCGTCGGATGGCAGGGGTCCGGCTGGAGACGGTGCGGTCACGATTACGGGAACTGTCCGAGCACACCGAGGGGCAGTCGCTGCCGGACGAGCTGGCCGACACCCTCGCCGAGGAACAGCGCTTGGTCGGCGAAACACACCGTCTCGACGGTGAAGTGGACGCCGCGCTGGTCCTCCTCGCCAGGCTCGTGCAGGAGGATCCCGCCGTCGCCCCGTTCACGCGACGCGGCCGGTTCGGGAGGCGGGACGCCGAGATGGTCGTCCACCTCGAGGGCGCGGCGTCGAAGAACTGTTTCGTCGATTCGGGGGTGGGAGTCTGGACCGCGGTGGGCGTCGAACCGCCCGCCGAACTGGCTGGCTTCGATGCCGGGCTCGCCGGGATGGACCCGGCCGACGGCGCGACGAAGATGCGCGCGGGCTGGCACGAGGAAGAGCTGACGACGCGGGCGGTCCACGATCATGTCGCTGAGCACGGTGGGGCTGTGCTCATGGCGGTGACCTTCCAGGGGCTGACCGAAATCAGCGGTTTCGGGCATGCGGTCCTCGTGAAACGGGCTGCGAACGGGTCCGTCGTGGTCGTAGAGGACGGTCAGGAAATCCCGTTCGACACCTGGGCGCTGCGCCGCACGGTGATAGACCAAGTGTTCGCGATCATCGTCAACGAGGACGGTGCGGCCGAGCACCCGTTGGCCCCCGGCGAGAAGCCGCGGTTCGTACCCAAAGGACTCGAGAAGGTACGCCTCGGCGTCCGGCCGGAGGACCTGCAACCCCCGACCAGCACGCCGCCGGATCCGGCAGTGCAGACGCCGCGCCCGACAGTCCCGATCGACCCGACCGCGGCGGTGGACCAGGGCTTCCGCCGGGAGCCCTGGGCAAACCCGACCCGGCGCGTGCTGGCGATGCACTTGGCGCGAGCGAAATCGGGAGATGCTGCGGCTAAACAATTCTTCGCCCGGCTGATTTTCCCGGATGCCATGGCGATGGTCGCTGATCCACGCGCTATAGATCTGGTTCGGGAAGCCATTGACGACGCGATCGCCACTGCGGACCAACATCGCTGGCGGCTGCAAAACAACAAGAACGTCCGCGATTGGTTGTTGGGTTTCACTCGCCGCGCAATCGATCGCCGGATCGCCGAACGGGTACGCGACTTCGCGGTGCAGCAGGTGCGACCCGACATCGACAGCGAAGACCCGGATTCGTTCGCCGCGGCATCCATGGGTATCCAGGCGTTGGCGTCTGCACCGGTGGTGGTCATCGGCCACGTGCTGAACAACGTGGTGACCCGGCCGCACCGGGAGTGGCTGCGGCAGCACATCGGCTTGGGATTGTCGGACGGGACGAGAGGAAACATCGCTGCTGCCCGCGCTTTGGCTTCCGCGGTGATCACCGCGTACCCGATTTCGCTGAATGACTTGCCCGAGCCAGGAACCGCGCAGCATCTTCTGCTGAATCATCTTGTGAGCGAAAGATTCCCGGATGAAGTAGTGCAGGAGCTCGGTGGCGATCTGGTCCGGTTGCAACAAGCTGCGACAGAGGTGACCGGGCGCGACAAGGAATATTTCAACTTGCACTTCCTGCGCGGCCTTTCCCGGGAGGCGGCGTTGAAGGTCATGGGAGTTGCGGACCTGCGATCCTTTATACGATGGGAACCGGTCATCACAGATCAGCTGATGATCGCGTTGCTCCCGATTCCCGAGCCACCGGTTGTCGATATCGCCGGATGGGTGGACGGGCTACCCGGTGCAGGTGCCGAGTACGACAGCCTGAGCGCCAGAATTACCGAGGCATTGGCTCCGTCGCTGAGACAGTTATTCACCGGTGATCTTGCGAAATTAGCCTTGGCTGCCGAGAAACTCTCTCCGCAGCAGCGCGCTATCTTCTACCAGACGATTTTGAAAGACAAATCTGTACGCGACGTCAGTCGGGCATTGATGCTGACCCGGAGGACGACGCACAGATTGAAGGGCGTTGCCCAGGTACGACTTGCCGAGATACTCGGCGAGGCTCGGCAGGAAACAACCGCGACCGAGCCGAACGGAGCCGAGAGCTGGGCCGTCGGTGCAGTGGTGGACGGTGATGACACCCGGCATACGACAGTCGTCGATTCCGATCGGCCATCCACTGTGCAGGATCTGGCCACGGCGGCCGGGTTGCCGATGCCGACGGTCATTCTCGTCCTGAACAACAAGGCGGTCATTCCGCGTTTCCACGAACAAGTTGTGAAAGCCGCGCGCCGGATCGGATATGTCCTTCCTGACGAAGTCGCCAGGCAACAGCGAGTTCCCCAGACGGTCACCGCACGCAACGTCGCGAAAGTTGCCGGAGTGCGCTCCCATGTGGTGCTGCGCATGGCGCAGGGGGAACCCGTCCCTGCGACTTTCCGAGACAGGGTAACGGCTGCCATGACGGAACTCGAATACGAGTTCCGTGACGGTGAAGTGGTTCCGATCCACGGGTATACCCCGGAATTCCGATGGAAGGAGTTGTCCACGGAAGCCGGAGTCGCATTGTTTGTGCTGTGGCGCGTGCTCGGTGGGTTGCCCGTGCCGGAGGCAATGCATCGAGCGGTTGTCGAGGCGGCGGATCGGCTTGGTCTGGTGCTGCCAGCGGAGATTGTGGCTACCCAGGTGTTCGAAGAACGGCCACCCCGGCAGCCGTTTCTTCGGTCCTCGATGGTGGTCGACCAGGTCCATCGGGCTCAGTTGGAGTTGGAACGGGAGCGGTTGTACGAGCTCCCGGCCACGCCGGAGAACCTGGCCGCCTTGGCGGAATTGGACGCCTGGGAGGACCGGTTGACGGTGGCCGAACGCTGGGCCTCGATGCTGCCCGGACATCCGTCGGTGCGGTTGCTGCGATTCGCCCTGCCCGGGCAACCCGGTTCCATGATGCTGGTGGTCGGCGACGGCAAGGCCACCGAAGCGGTGGACTTCCGTGTCGCCTCCGCGACTGCCGCGGATTCGGTGCACCGCAACGAAGCCGGGTTCGGGCCCGCGGACCCGGATCTGGTGCATGTCATGACCAAGGCGGCCGAACGTGGGCCGGGTTCGCTCTCGGTGCTGCGGTCCGGGCCGGCCGAGACCTTGGTGCGGGATGTCGTGGACTTCCTGGCCGACAACACCAACCGCGATCGACTGCGGTTGGTGTTGTCCGGTGACATCACCGAAGGACTGCGACAGCAGGTCAGTCAGGCTGCGCGGTTGCACCTGCGAGTGCTCACGGTGCCGACGCAGCCGAATGCGCCCGCGGCGTCGCCATGGCCGAGCGACCCGATCCGAGTGGTGGCAACTGCACTGGAATGGGTCCGCCGATCGGGATCGACCGATTTCGAAACACTGTGGCGGACCATGCCGCCGTTTGTGCTCGAGTTGTTGTTGTCGTCGGATCACGCGCCGCGAGTGCACTCCATGGCCGCCGACATCGGGGTTGTGCTGCCGCAACTGCCGTTGTGGAACAGGGCCGCGGACGGTGCCGAGTTCCCGGTGAGCACTGTCGCGGCGCTGGTCGGCGGGTATCCGGTGCCGGCGGACATTCGCCGACTGGTGCATGACGCCGCGCGGGCACACGGCCTCACCCTTCCGGAAACAGCGGAAACCAGGGCGCAGTCGAGTGCCACCGACGCGGATGTGGCTCTGGCGGCCGGTGTGGATGTTGTGACGGTGCGTCGGGTGCTGGCACATCGCGGGGCGCCGGTGCATCAGGTGGAATGGCTGGTGCTCGCGGCCGAGTTGCAGCTGCGGGGCGAGCTGCCCGCGCGGCTGCGCGAGCTGGGCATCACCTCGAACGCGATCTCCGTGTCCGCGGTGATTCCCAAGGCAGTAGTGGACGAGGTGTTGGCGGGTGAGCTGTCGCCGTTGTCGGGGCCTGGCCGCGAGGTGTTCGACGCGATCGTGCGGATCGTCACCCGGGTTCAGGTACGGGGGCGTGCAGACAATGCCGGTGCCACCGCGCCGTCGGTGCCCGCCGCGGCGGTGGAGCCGACAGAAGGCCCCGCTCACACTGCGACGCGGTTGCGGGCGATCGTCGCCGAGGTCGGCCCTCCGCCTCCGCTGCCGGGCACCGACTGGGTGATTTCGCCCGCCCAGCAACTCGCCGACATCAGAGTCCTTTCACAGCAGTCGGATTCGAAGGCCGCCAAGGTTGCTGTGGGAGCCGGGGTGTCGTGGTCGGCGGTGTACCGGCTGCTCATGGGGAGGAAGGTGGCTCCTACGGATCGGCTTGCGATTGCGCAGGCGGCGGTCGAGCTCGGATACAAGGTGCCGAAGTCGGGTACTGCCGAGGCGGTTGTCTGGTTGGCCGGTGTGGATAGCCCGGAAGTCAGCGATCTGAAGCACGGCAAAAAAGCCAGGCTCCACGAGCGTCAGCTGCGCTCTTATACGGCGGCGCGTCTACTCGGTTTCCCGTTGCCGCAACTGCCGTTGTGGGTGGCGATCGCCGGCGAGACCACAGCATCGGTCCGCCATGTGGTGGCTGCTCTCGAAGGCCATTCCATCCCGGCGAGGTTGCGGCGGGAGATGTCGGTCGCCATGCGGCGACACGGGCTGGTGCTGCCGGTCGTAGGCGAAACCGAGCTCGAGGTGACGGACGAGCATGTTCGGGTCGGTGCCGGGGTGGCTGTAACAGAGCAGGTTGCGGCGGCGTTCGGCGATGAACAGCTGGGCAGAAACCGGCTCGAACAGTGGAGGTGCCTGTCCGCGGCCGTGCAATTGGGTTGGCAGGGAATGCCCGAAGAGCTGCGAGCGGTATTGGAGCGCCCCGCGGCGATCGCCGCGGAAACCGGGCTGTCGCAGGCAATCGTGCAGCAGCTACTCGATGGTCGGATGTCGATGAGCTTGCCCACTGGAGCGAAGGTGCTCGACACCATCCGCCGGATGGTGTCTTCGCCCGCACCGGAGGTGAGTTCGCCCAGCACTCGGATGTCGAGTGCGCTCGACGGGGTTTCAGAAGTCGGTGACGGTGCGGTCGAGAGCACTGTCGAACCGCAGCCGGAACAGGATGAAGTCCCACAACTGAAACTGCCTCCCAAGGCCAAGGCGGTTACGGTTGCGCGCGACGCCGGGGTGGCAGTCGAGGTTGTCGTCGCGATGCTGGCCGGTGAGGACATCAGTGATGTCGAGCGGGAAGCGATCCGGCGGGCAGCGCAGGCGCGTGGTTATCCGGTGCCGGGGCCGGGAACGCGAAATGCGGTGGCGTGGCTCGTGGGGGTCAGCTTTGCCTCGGTGCGTGTCGTCAAGAACGGGATGTCAACCACGGGTCTGCCCGTGGGCGCGGAGACCGTGCGGCGGATCCGGGAGGCTGCCCGGCGGGTTGGCTACCGGTTGCCGCAGCTGCCGCTGTGGACGGCGGTGGCGGCGGAAACAGGGGTCACGGTACGGGCGGTGCAGGCTGCGGTCTTCGGGATGTTGACCGAGGGTGCTGCGCTGCAGCGGATCCGAGCGGTAGCGGAAGATTACGGCCTGGTGTTGGCGAACCCGAGCGCGCACGCTTTGCCGGAGCATGCGTTGGCGCGGGTCGGAATCAATGCGGTGGCGCAGGCCGCCGGGGTGCGCGTTGCCGAGGTCACCGATGCTCTCCAAGGCAATACCAGGACCGGCCCACAGCGGGCGCTGATTCTGACGTCGGTGGTGCGGCTGCACTGGGCCGATATGGACACCGCGCTGCGCGACATCGCCCGGAAGGCTCAGGTGTCCCCGGACACCGTCACCGAGGTGC